>LT629302.1:3068781-3443171 GCA_900104375.1 Flavobacteriaceae bacterium MAR_2010_188 | reverse complement strand
ACTAATAAGTATCCAGGGTAGTTTGCGATTTTGAGCTGTGATTTTTTTCAGTTCTATTGATAAACGCCGTAAATCAATTCTTTTGCGTAACAAAATAATTGGCAAGAGAAACATAAGCACTCCAGGAACGACAAATGAGAAATACGACTCACTATCAACGTACATAAAATAGCGATCATCTGTGGCATTCGTACTGTAATCAATAAATGGTCCTAAGATCCATTGGGAAAGTAGAAGTAATATTATTAATTCGAATAAAGGAATATCCTTACCTAATTTCATAATATACTTTAAAAAGAAATAGATATTTAACCCTAGACCGGCAGAAACCAACAACTCTCCAGTAATTATATAGATCAAAAAAGTGAGTAACCCTACAAAGAGGTAAAATAATTCTCTATTCTCCATTATCTGGTCTTATGTCCATAATATTTTAAAACCTTAACTATTGAATCTATTTGCTTCGTATAGGACCAAAATTGAATGTCCTTTTGGGCCTGTTCACCGAGGATCCTACATTCTTTTTTATTTAATTCTATAAATATACCTTCTAGTTCGGATTTGCTATTATGGTTAAATATAAAACCATTGATATTATTTTTAATTAAATCTTGGGAGCATCCAACCTTATCACTGACGATAGCAGGTCTGCCAGAAGCCATAGACTCGTTTACAGCTAATCCCCAAGTTTCACCAGGGCCTTTTGATGGTAAGCATGTAATATCACCTAAGCGGTAGACAATAGGCATCTTCGATTGATTTTGAAAGGGTAAAAATGTAATATTTGAATCACTTTCTGCCATTTTAAATAATGACTTTTCCAACGGGCCAGCACCCAATAGCAACAATTTTAGTGGTTTATCTCTACTCAGATTTGCTGATTTAATTACCTCAATTAAAAAGTGAGGCTGCTTTTTATCCTCAAATTTACCAGCAAATAACACCACCATATCGTCATTGGAATAGCCCAATGACAAGCGCCAAATTGCTGCTTTGTTATTTAGAGCCATATCATTATCTCCGAACCTTTCATTATCTATTGCATGTGGCACTAACTCTAATTGATCAGGTTTTAGGCCATGCTTTCGAAAATACTTCCTATTTGCAGTCCCAACATACAAAGCTTTATCCACGTACCTATAGACAAGGGTCAGGAACAAACGTCTTAAAAGCGTTTTATACCCACCTCTATCATCTAATAAGGTTGAGTCGCCCCTGAACCAAATAGGTATTTTGTTTTTAAAATAGCGCATTACCTTAAGGTGACTAACAAAATTCCAACCAAATATTAGAATAGCATCGGGGTTATATTTTTTAATGGCAGGTATTAAATCAGGACATATAATACCCCTAAAATGGTGCGAACCAGGATTGGTAGATATGTTTTCAATAAACTCGAATTCATAACCCTTAAGTAACGGAATGTCCCAGCTAATATCCTGACCAAAGGTTTTATCTTTTACTTTTTCCTTGGCTTGTGACCAAGTGTAAAATACTTTTAGATTAATGACATTTCGCTGTGACATTAATCTAAACCAAGGGGCATAATATTGTATGGGATGAGTAGTTACAATTGCCAGCTTTTTCATTTTACCTTTTAACTTGGAATTTTGACTTTTGAATTTTGAATTTTGAATTTTGAATTTTAACGATTGGTCATAAATTAGTTTTTAATAGCTATCACCTCATCCATTACCGATGCCAATGCTTTAGCAGATTGTTTGGATGAGTATTGATCTAATTTCCCCAATGAGGGTTTCCAAGGCCTTTCTTGTTTAAATTCCATAAGTACATTTTCAATTCTCTCGATAATCCTATCCCGAGTCTGGTTGTCTTGATATTCCACCAAATATGCATCAGCATTTACATCTTTTAATACCTTAACTGCAGAACTTTCTTTATGCAACATTGCAAATAAGGGCCGTTCACTAAGCAGACATTGATAGGTTTTAGAGGCCGTATAATGCTTTTCTGTACTTCCAAACAAGAGCACACGGTCCGCAGCATTTAAAAAATTTAAAATATGCAGGAAAGGCTCGCGCTCTCGTTGCTCGAACACCATATTTTGGAGACCATTTTCTGCAGCATAGGCAGTAATACGCTTCGCTGGATAATGTCCGGTCCCTATAAAAAAAAGTTTGATATCCTCATTCCATAGCTGGGCTTTCTTCATTTTTGAGATTGCTTTGAAAAACGCTTCCATAAACAAATGCGAATTCGGTAAAAACGCACCGGCATAGATCCAAGGTTTGCAGTGAGGTATATCATTCCAGGGTAATTCTAACTTCTCTAATGTAATCTTATGATCATTTGGATCAAAACCATAAGGCATGCCAACATGTGTAGGCGCAGTCTTAAAATTGCGCTCGATTACGGGCCAATAATAAGGTGTGGATACTCCTGTAATAAATGCAGCCTTCCTTACGGCGTATGGCTCTAAAGTTCTCGCCACCAACTGACTAATTCTTGCTCGAAAATTAGATTGATTGGTAATATCCCTTATCCAAGGATCGATATAATCAATACCGTATGGAATACCTGTTTTACAGTGTATGATCCTGCCTAAAAGAGATGTATAAAAAGATGGAATGGGAATCCAGATGCAGTCAATGTGTCTGTTTTTGCAAATTTCTAAAGCCTTTTTCAGTAAAAAAGGAAACCCCCTTAGACCAATATCCCCTACCAATCTGGGCCTCGTTACTTTATACGCCTTTGTGTAAATGACTTCTATATCATCAGATACAGTTTTATAAATGTCTTTATCTAAAGGCTCTTCATAATATTTTGAATCAATGGTAAGTAAGAGTGGATGCCATCCAAAAGACTTTAAGTAGTTCCCTATAAGTCTTGGTCTTTGTACACCTGCAAGATTTGCTGGGACCCAGTGTGGATATATGATTAAAACCGTCTTCATGACACTAAAGCCTTTAATTTTAGCTGTTCATTTTCCCATGAGTAGGATTTAGCACTTTGCCATCTGTAAATTTTTGATGTATGGCGCAACAATTTATCGTCTAAATTTTGAAGCGTATCTTTTAAAGATGACCTAATAATAACACCTGCCTCGTAATCTAAGGTTTTTAAAAATTGGGCCTGCCCATAGGTATCGGTCGCTAGAATATACAAACCTGCCTGGGCATAGGCCAAAAATTTATTAGTCAAACAAATATTACGATTACGGTCCGCCTCGACATTCTCGAGAGCAAGACCTAAATCCATGGTGCACAAAAATTCATGTAAGTATTTCTGTTGCATACTACTGTGCAGTTTTATGTTCTCACTTAATTTGAACTTGTTTAAAAAATCTTGATTGAGATTACCAATGAGATGAAATTCTATTTGATTCAGAGTTTTTGCGGCTTCAAATACATTTTCCAGTCCTCGATTAGGACCTATATGTTGCGAGAACCAAACGCATTTTATTTTTGCTGAAAATTCAGCCTGCGGTTCTGAAAAGTCTTCAGCATTAAAAACATTGAGAATGGTAAGTTGTTTGGTAGAACTTTTTATTTTAAAATGATGTTGACATTCTAATTGAATCCCCTTAGAAGCATAAGTGATGGCATCTGCCTTCAAAAAACTATATGCCATAAGATTCATTCTATTTGTTCTCTCAAGGCCTCTGTTAAAATATAAGGCTTCACCAGGATAATAATCTTCAATATCCAACTGCAAAACTAAGGTCTTTTTTTCTGAAAGCTTAACCGCAGGATAAAAAGCTCCCAAATTATGTGCTATCACACGTGAGAACTCCACATTTTGAGATATCGATTTTGTGTGAAACCACAACTGCAATGCCTTATCATTATTGGCAAAAGCACTGATTTTAAAATTCTTATTAAAAATGCTGTTAAGAATTATGGCACCTTTATGAACGATTTTGCAGATAATGGTTTCACTTAAAACTTTATTCCTATCGATTTCAATAAAATGCACTTCAGGATTTCTTTGCTTTACCGCTTTGGAAAGTTCCAAACTCCAATCCCTGTGTTTAAAACATAGTACATAGCAGGAAAAGTCATACTTAAGGGCTTCAAACTCTTTCACCAATCTTGGATTGGATGCTAAACTTGAGGTAGTTATAAAAAGAATTTTGGCCTTTTTCAAAATCTTGATTTATCTATTACTAACAATTTTCAAGTATTCATGCTCTATTAGTTCGGCCACATGCGTGATATCGGTTGGAGTTTTAATGTTTTTTCCCATTTCTCTGATTAGTTTTGGATTATTTGAGATTTTAATTAACTGTACTAGAAGATCTTCCCAATCACCGTTTTTAAATAGCATACCATTTACATTGTGAACAATCATATCCTTCATGGCAATAAAATCAGATGTGACAACTGGGATTCTTCTGGTTGCTGCTTCTAAAATAACAAGAGGAGCGACCTCCGATATTGACGGTAAAAGCAAGACATCCATTGAATCTAAATAGTAAGCAACCTCCTGCTGAGAAAAATCCTCATTCCATATGATGGAGTTATCTGACTTTGCCCAAGATTTGAACGTTTTAAAATAAGTATCTTCATCTCTTGACGGATTTGTTAGTACATGTAATTTATGCTTCTTAGGTAAAAATTTATCCCAGGCCTTTTTTAACAAGTGGAATCCTTTAACAGGATGCATTCTACCAATAAAAACAAAGTTGATATTTGAGTGAGACAAGGAAAAGTTATGAGATTTCACATCTTCAAAAAAAACAGGGCTAACCCCTTGGGGAATTAGGATACTATTATAGATAGCATTAGCAATAAAAGCCTTCTGAACCCATGGCGCGATGGCAAAAATTAAATCAGCGTAATTAGAAATTCGTTCTAATTCCTGCTTACGATGCTTAGCTTGTTGTAATGAGGGCGGTATGGCGCTTTGTAACGGTTTAATATTTAATAAGGTACTCATGCCGGTGCCAAGAGCTTTAGAAACCGAATAACTATAGCCTTTGCTATGCAACAAACAGCTCATGCATCTCGATTCAATAACACGTCCATCACAAGTGGTTTCCTCGAAAAGCCGGAGATTACCTTTGATACAGAATAAATTGCCCAGATGAGGAGTAAAAATAGTTTTATAACCGAATTTCTTGGTTTTTTCTAAATGAATGCCGTTAATTCCTCTGCCAAAAGAATGGAAATGTACTAAGTCTGGATTAATTTCTTTTAACCGACCAATATAGCCTCTTATTCCTCTGGGCGGAATCATCCCATTTAATTCCTCTGAAATTGGCTTTTTAGGAATGGGAAATGTGAATATCGGAATACCCTGGTAACTATAATCATTTTGTTGGTTCGTAGTGGTGATTAAGACTCCCACACGCCAACTTTTAGCTTGAAAATACCGACACAAGTTGAGAACATAGATTTCTGTTCCGGCCCGATGATTAGGTAAGAAGGATTCTAAGACAAAAAGGACGGACCGCTGTTTCATCTTTACAATTTAGCGACATTACTATTTATTTTTAGAGTCGGCAAAAGGCACCTTAAAAAGTACCTTTTCGGATAATTAGTAGCCTTTAATATCCGTATAAAATCCTTGACTGGCATCCTTGGGAATAATTTCAGCAATCGTCTGCCCATTAAAATGTCATTGTTCTTAAGAATGGTTGAAATTAGGGATGAATCGATTTCAGCATTTTCAATAATAGCTTTATTTATAAGGTAGTTAAAAATCACATACTCATTATTTTTACTGCCTATTATGATTTCTTGATTTTCGTGCTCACGCCACCAAAATAAGTCTTTTTGGAATAATACTATAGGCTTATTTAAAGTTGCACGCATATTAAATTCGTAATCTGAAGCAACTCTAAAATCTGGATTAAATCCGCCTAATTTTTCAAAGTAGGACCTATTATAAATGCAACCACTGGGACCTATATGTAAAATGCTTTTTTTACAGAAATGATGGATATATGCTTGTTCTGAAGTTAAGCAGATGGGAAGGGATACACTGTTGTCATAGCTGTTGAAGGTGAGGCCTATACCTGCTTTAGGATGGGAATCCATAGCGTAAACCATGCCTTCCAAACCATGGGGATAAATAATATCATCGGAATCTAAGAATTTTATATATTTTCCTTTTGCTGATCGGGCGACCTTGTTTCGATTGGGATAATCCCCTAGATTTTTCTCATTTTGAATAAGCATGATTCTCTTATCATATAGATATTTCTGTACCAATTCAACTGTTTTGTCAGTAGAGCAATCATCGGTAATTATTAACTCCCAATTAGAATAGGTAGACCTCATAACACTTTCAATGGCCTCCTCCACATACTTCTCCCTATTATAGGTAGTCATTAATACACTCACTGAAGGAGGGGTTTTCATATCAATTTATGTTAATAACGGAGTCTAGATTTTAATATTTTTGTTTACTCTTTATTATTATAACTATAGTCAAACCTATTTTTAAAAGGAACATTATTTCTTGAAAATCTGGTGTCCGTAATAGGATATTGATTTTGCAATTCGCCAACCGAAAACTTTTTTTATCAATTCAATAAGATGGCCTCCTAACTTTGGATTATAATAACTACCTCCGTATTCCTTGCATTTACTTATTGCTTTGTCGTAGATATCTTTTTCTTGAGGCCATGCCTCTATGGCAACATGCTTATAAAGTGTGGCTACCGCTCTCTTCGCAGCTAAGGACTCAATTTTATTTATTAAATAACTCGACTTCAATTCGGTTGCCATTAAAATACTTTCAATATGTTTACGCTGCTTTTTAGATCCGATGTTCTCACCCGTAAGATGTTTTCTATAAAAGAATTTGACTTCTGGAACATAAATTATTCCTGAACTATTCAAACCAACTCTAGCAAAGAATTCCCCATCTTGGTCTTTCGCCAAATCTTCATTCCAAGGTCCAGCACTTTCAATTAAGTTTCTAGGACTTAGCCATGCGCTTACAGTAATCATATGCATTGGCAGATGATTACCCCCCCAAAGATTTATAAATAAGTCTTCTGGTTTGGATGTTGAGAAAACATAAGGCCGGTCATAACAAATCCCTAATTCTGTATTATTCTTAAAATGAAAAGTATTGCACACAGACAACTGACCGGGTAAACTAGTCATAGCCTCCACCTGATATTTTATTTTGTTAGGGCTAAGAATGTCATCAGCATCTAAATACTGTATATATCGTCCTTTACATAATTGAAAACCATAGTTTCGCGCTGAACAAGCCCCTTTTCCTATATTGTGGTTTACAATGACTTTTTTCGATCGATATTTTAAGGCTCTAGCATAAGAATCATCTGTGGAATGGTCGTTTACAATAATTAATTCTATTGAGGGATAAGTTTGCTTCAAAACCGATTGAATGGTCTCTTCTACAAATGGTGCTGCATTGAACAAAGGCATTATCACAGATACTAAAGGAAAGTGCATTAAACAATCTTTTTTATTAGTTTTGCAGGGACTCCGCCGCATATTGATTCTGCTTCTACATTTTTTGTTACCACTGAACCCGCTGCTATTACAGCTCTTTTACCAATTGTTACCCCAGGAAGAATCGTGACTTTGGATCCCACCCAAGCCCCGTCTTCTATTATTATGGGCTTGGTAATAATACCTGCTTTCCATGCTGGCAGTGAAAGATCAGAATAGATATGATCATGGGTATAAAGTGTACAATGTGGTCCGAGAGCAACATTATTCCCCAGCGTCACGTCGGATACAGTATCAATTATAGTATAATCGCCGATGTTTGTATTATTCCCTATTTTTAATTCCCCCTTACCGTTAGACTCTCTGGCGAAAATAGCACATCGGGTTTGAATAGAAACACCATTTCCTATTTTTGAATTTGCAGATATGTGTAACGTTGCACCTTCACCTAATTTGAATTGGCTACCAATTTTGAGGGAACAATTTTTATTGACAATTATACGGCCATTCTGATCCAAGAAAGATTTATCTTGGATTTCCAGTAATCCGTTTTCTCCAACACCTATGGTTAAGCCTTTCTCCAAACGTCCATGAGGACCAAAACGGAAAGTTCCTTTTCCTTCTCTTACAATAGGAAACTGCATATTAACATTTGAGCCAATCTCAGACTGAGCCAAACGTACTAACCAATATATTTGCCTGATAAGGCTATTGATGTAATACCAAAAAAATGAAAAAACCACCCTGATAAGAACCATTTATTCCTTATAATTTTCTATAAAAACTATCTTCTTTCTTCTAAAGAAAACTATTTTATTAAATAAATCAATCAATATGGTTGATGAGACTTGCCAATTTACTATCAACTATATCTAAAGCGCAGACCGCAATTTAAAATATCATTTCGGCAAAGATAGTATATAAAAAGGTTCTGTTAATATTGCAATTGGATATGTCATTTATTTCAAATTATTTACTGGATTTAGCAATATCAAATTAACTTTGCCCTGAATCTTTAATAAAGTATTCCCCCATTTTACTCTAAGAGTACAGGGCTATACCATGGTTACCGGGTTATACATTTGACAAAAAAAATTCCGTTCATTAATATACATTCCCTCACCTAATAAATAATAATTGTGATACTCATGCTCAATATATTCTTGAGACGGACCTCCCTCTATCCTCTAAAAATATCCATCTGATTTATATCTTTTTGCTATTAAAAGGATATTGAGGATAATTAACTTCCTGGATGATGAATTTTACGGTGGTATATCGTTCGTTCAAATCTGGTTCTCTAACAGTTCTTTGAGTAAAGTATTCTGAACGATTAACAAGAATGAAGATTACCGTTGTGAAATTCATACCGTTAGATATTTCTTTCTGTAGCTATCGAATTGTTCGGCCCTAATATAGCCGTGGTATTTTACCTCATATTCATAGTCTATTACCTCACTTCGATTGAGTTCTTTAATAACCTCAGCTGGTGATCCAGCAATAATACAATATCCGGCAGGAAAGGATTTTGTAACTACAGATCCGGCACCAACAATTGTATGGTCTCCTAAAGTAACACCCCCCATTATTACAGAATTCATCCCAATCCAGCAATAAGACCCTATATTAGTGTCCTTAGGTATTAACTTTCTATGATCATAGATATTATGGTTACCACTCAAAACCCCGGAATTTTGTGCAACACCCGTATAATTGCCAAAAATCAGCTTACCTGTCCCTTGTATATAAACGTTTCTTTGATAACCAGGAAAAGTGCCCACTCCCACATAAATGTTTTGTTCACCTACAACCCTGCTGCTTTTGTGAACTGGCCAATAAGCGTTTTTATTATACCCTAATACTTTCTGGTTAAACCATAAACTAAAAGTTACTGGATAATTGGTGTGCTCGAAGTCTTTTAAAAAGCGGAAATAAGGTAATCTTGTTATTAGCCAAATCACAATTCTGAATGGATTTCGAAGAACATGAGATATTTTTTGTTTTGTAATGTGCATAAATTCTCTTACTAATCGTGACTGATGCCATTAAGGTGAAAATCATCATTCTTCATTTTTATAAGATCCCATGCTACTTTTAATCCTTGTTGTCTTAACTTCCAGAATATATATTTCTTTTGAGTTTTCCTATTTTCTTTCAATGCGATTTCATTAGCAATGTTGTCCAATGGACAATTTACATCACTAAGAAAATATTCTGCTACTTTAAAATATTCAAATTCTACAATTGTACTATCTCTAGTTTTTTGCATTTCTTGACCTTCATGCGTTCTATACCAAACTATTCCTTGGGGCATCAGGACCACATTCTCGGTTTGAGCCAACAAACACCACATTGCAAAATCACCACTCACAGCTTCATGTGGAAACCCCCCATATCGAAGAATAACTTCTTTTTTTATTATAGAAGACAATGGTGCCTTATCAAATATCCTATTCTTTTTTATAAAGTGCTCCTCATAACTCTCAGAGGGTGCTAATAATAATGGATATATTCTGTTGGGATCCTGTTTAATTGAACAAAATCCATATCCAGCATTGGGAAACTGCTCCATATAATAAACCAATTGCTCCAAACCATAAGGATAAATAAGATCATCAGAATCCAAGTATTTTATATACTTGCCTTGTGCATAGTCTACAATTTTATTACGGTTTTTAAATTGGCCTAAATTTTTTGAATTTCTATAGACTTGTATTCGCTCATCTTTTGCCGCTAAGTGCTGCGCCAAGCTGAATGTTGAATCCGTAGAACAATCATCTAGGATTATCAATTCCCAATTATAATAAGTTGACTTTAGCAGGCTCTCTACCGCGCTCTGTAAATATTTTTCTCTATTAAATGCGGTCATCAACACGCTAACCAAAGGTTTGTTTACTGCCATTTCCGAATTTAATGATTATAACTTAGTACTTAGTCCGAGTTTTCTAATTTGTTTGACGACAAAGTTAGGAAATATGGGGTGATTCAGCAAGCGGCCAAGGTCTCCAGATACATAACTCTTCGTTTGAGCCACAGTATTCACAACGGCATTTTCGTAATTTTCGGCATTTTTGTTAGGCTTAAACATCTCATGAGCTTTGTTGGCTGCATTAAATGCCATCTCATGTAGTAATTTTTCATTTTCAAGCAATTTTACAATATGTTCCGCAAACCTTGTAACATTTCCAGTATCCACTATAAATCCTTCTATCCCATGGTCAATAAGATCTGGGATTCCACTCTTAATGTCACTACAAACAGGAACGCATCCACATTTCATCGCCTCTACAACAACATTTGGAAGGCCTTCCGATAACGAAGGAAAAACCAAAACCTTAGCCTCCATCATAAGTCTAAATACATCATCATTAGAAACTTTACCTACTAATTGAACAGTGCTCTCATTACGGAAGCCAGATTTTAACATTGGCTCTAACTTACCAAAACCGGCTATTTTGAAACTTATGTTACCTAATTTATCTTTTATCGATTTGTAAATTTCTGGCAGAAATTGAACGCCTTTTCTATCTACGAAAGATCCGACAAATAATAAATCCAACGATTTAGGTTGAATTTGTCTCAACGGTTTTTCAGGTACTGGATAATATAGAAGTTCAATATGGTGGAGATCCTCAGGATTGAGTAACTGAATTAACCTTGCTTCCGTCTGTAAGCTATAAGCTATAAATTTATCTATCACACCTTGATACAATCGTGAGATTTTATAATAATAGTCAAAATCCCCATGGATAATATAAATCACCGGATTTTGGAGTCTAAAATAATTCACCATTCTCAATTCCAGCCCATCATTTGCCACTAATATGGATTTATCGTTTGGTATATATCCCTTTAATCTTTTTAATACGCCAGTTAAATTATCAAGTCCACTATACTTAAAGACCAGCTGCTCATCCGCGTTAAACTGATAGTCGATATGTTGTGCTTCTCTTTCTAGTTGTCGCGTAAGGATGACCTTATAATAAAAATTTGAATGTATTTTTCTATATTCCAATAAGTTTTTAACTATGGTTGCGACTCCAAGAGCTTCGTCAGGTAGAAAGTATATGATTGTGAGCCTGCTCATTTGGGTTTAATTATATTTTTAAGCAAACCGAAGGAAAAGATTTTAGGGTAATTTATTAAAATTTGAATAGAGTAAGTTAGCACTTCAAAAATTGAAAGATTTATCCTACCTCTTCTAAAAAGAAGGGATTTAATAGAATAAGCATTTAAATAATCTTCATACTTCGGACTCATCCTTTCTACAGTAATTGGAAATTTGTTAGAGTTAATTTCAAAGTAGTTTTTCGATTGTTTAAACCAAATCTCGTCAAAATTCCCTTCTGACCGATGATTTACCGACAAGTTCTTTGCAACTACTAATCTGTAATTTCTAAAAACTCTTTCCGAAATATCAATATCATAAAGATGAAAATCTGGAATTTGTCTGTCATTCCATTTAAATTCCTCCCAAACTTGCTTTCTCATAGCCATAAAACAACCATCAAGTACCGCCACTTCTTCGTAATCGGATTCATTATCAGGAAAATTATTTGTCAGTTGGCAGCGGTAATGCTTCTGAGGTATTGAGACCCAGGGAGCAGGGTATTTGGATTTAAAAGTGGCACCAGTAACCCCAACTATCCCAATAGTTGTTTCTCCAAGGATTTTTAATAGTACCTTTCCCCAATCGTGGGAACAAAATTCAATATCATCGTGACAAAATACTAAGTAACTGCAGATGGCTTTGGCGGCGCACACATTATATATCTTGCAGATACCAAAACCATCATCCGTATTATCGTAATCAATAATTTCGAATGGAACCCCAATGGTTTTTGAAATGTTTTCACTAATTCTGTTTAAAGCTAGCGCATTTCTTGATGGAATAATTATGGAAATCATAAAACAAGTACTTCTTTAATAACTTTAGCTTGGTCTTCTATATTAAAATAATTAACTACCGCTTTCTTTCCTTCTTCACCTAATGCCCTTGCATACGACGAATCTTCAATTAACTCCATAATAAAAGCTTTAAAAACGTTGAAATCATATTTTGGAATCACCTTCCCACACTTGTATTGATTAATAAATAACGGAAGATCCCCGATAATATCGAAACAAACTAAAGGATTCTTACAATAGGCGTTTTCAAGAGCGACTAAGCCAAACGCTTCCTCGCGAGAGGATAAGAAGAACACATCTAGTGTTTTAAAATAAACTTCCGGAGTGGGCGTGCTCCCAACAAAGGTTATATGATGTTCTAATTTTTCTGTTTTTATTGTTGCTTTTAGGGTTTCCGCCAATTCTGTCTGCGCATTTCCTACCCAAATAAATTCTAACGACACCTCTGGCATTTCCTTAATGGTCTTAATGGCAAAATCAACAAAAATATCTGTTCCTTTTCTCAACTCTACACTGCCGCAACCGCCTATTCTAAATATAGCATCAGCGGGTTTTGGGACTTCATCTAAAGCATCTATGGCTACTTTTCGATCTGGAAACAAATACACCGCATTTTGTAAAATATCGTTTTGCTGAATTTGAAATTGATTTTTCAAAAAATCCGTAACCACATTATAGCTCGATACTATTACATCTGCGTTATTTAACATTTTTTTAACGGTGTGTTGATCCATACCAGACACCACATCGTTTAGCTCGTGCACATGCACTACTTTTTTAGCTTTGTAGTTTTCTAAAAAAGGAAATATAGGATAACAGCCTAAAGAATTAAAATAAATACAATCGTAGTTCTTAGCTTCTAAATTGTGATATAAGTTCTTTTGATACCTTTTAAGGGTTTGCGCTTTAGGCAAAACTTTACGAAGTATTTTAGATTTTAAATTTAACGCTGAGAGGTATTTGGGGTTATAAAAATAAGTGGCTGCAATGGCATCAAAAGCATCATCTAACTCACCCGTTTTACTAATAAGTATCTCTATATTAAAAGCTGCACTTTGTTCAAACATTCTTAACAAATTAAGCAATAGCAAAGGCGCTCCAGACTTTTTAGATTCATGGACAACGAAAAGTATAGTCTTGCAATGCTTCACTTTTATTTTAATTTTTTAGCTAGATAAATTTTCAATCTTTGGAGGCAAAATTTAAAAAATTTGATGTTTAATTCACCACTCAAACTAGATAAATTCTTAAATATTTTAATCTTCTCGATAACAGAAAACGTGTCATTTAGAAAAATATCATATTTATATACCGTAAAGTAAAAAGACATTATTTCAAGTCTTTTGGAGGATGATAATTTTAACGTATTAAAAATTGGCTTTAAAATGCTCGACAATTCTTTAAAGGACTGTGCGTTATTGGAAGCGGTTAATTTTTCATCGTGATACCGAGTATTATTTAATGTTCGATTATAAAATATAATATCGGAAAATGAAAGTAATCTGAAATACAAATCATAATCACCATTCCTCTTATAGTCAAGATTTAAACCACCCGCCCCTAAATAGTTAGATTTACGAATTAAAATTCCGCTTACGTTGGGAATAAGACATCTATAAACTAAATCATTCTCTATAAAGCGTATTCCTTTAAAATATTTTGTCAATGAAACATTTGTTGTAAATAGTTGAGGTTCAAATCCTCTAAAGATAGGATGCACCTCAGAAATCTCAATACCATTAGCATTTATTGCATTGGATTTAGCACATACAATGCCCACTTCCTTATTCTCTTCTAATAGAGGAACCAAATATTCTAAAAAGTAAATCGAGGCGAAATCATCACTTTCCGCAATCCATATATATTCGCCTTCAGCACATTTTATACCTTTATCCCATTGAATGAACGGCGAGCCAGAATTTTGATCGGACGGATAAAACTTGATTAGTCCGGGAAAGTGATTAACATAATTTTCTATAATTTCAAGGCTATTATCAGTTGAAGCATCATCTAATATAATAAGTTCAAAATCTTTATAAGTCTGATTCACTATAGATTCTAAACGGGGAGCCAGGAATTTTTCGTGATTATAATTAGGAACAATAACCGAAACTTTAGTCATAATTAAAATTTAAGAAATTTTTCGAGACCCATTTCATAAAATAATATTTCCGGAATTTAAAACAAATTTTTACCCAGATAGGCATAATCGCAATGAGTCGTTTCTTTTGAAACTCAAATGCTTCATCATGGGTATTAGAACTTACTCCTTCAGCATTAAAATAAGCAATGTTTTGTTGAATATATACTGTTTTAATGTTAGGATTTTGAAAACATCTTAAATTAAAATCCCAATCTGCATTAACCTTATATTCCAATCTATAAAGGCCATTGGTATCAAAAATTCTTTTATGGTAGAAGATAGCCTGATGACAGATATTCTTGTATATTAATTTAAAAAGATTAAACGGACCATCATAGACTATATTCTGAGGCACTTTTATGACATTCCCATACACAAGATCATTTTGGTTTACCAGATTTTCGGAAACTGTATTAATAGTCTCCGAATCATAAAGAACATCATCTGCACCAAGAAATAGAATGTAATCTCCACTGGACTTGATAATACCCTTGTTCATAGCATCATAGATGCCGTGATCCGGCTCCGAGGTTAAGCTATCAATAGCATCTCCATAACCTCTAATAATATCTAATGTTCCATCATGGGATTGCCCATCGATTATAATATATTCTAGGTTACAATAAGTCTGTGACAATACAGAATGAATGGTATCATTAATCGTATTTTTTGCATTATATGTTACGGTAATTACGGAAACTTTAGGTATCAAATTTTTGAATTATTATAAATCAAGAAATGATGTCACATATTAATATCAATTTTTATTTTGACTATCTATTAACTAAAATTTGGGACAACATGATTACTAGTATGTTAACTAAAAATGAATTTGACACAAGGAAAATCTCAATTATCTTATATAATTTTTCATCGTAAGGTAAGCCACATGAATTTTCTGGAATAATTTTAAGCGATTAATATATGTCATATATTCATCTTGATTAACTGTAGAATGATTTAAAATGACCTTGGCTTTATATTTTTTATAGAGCTGCATATCGTAATAATTTAAGTCTTCGATAAGTTTAATACAATCGTTATCAAACTGTATGTTGTCTATTTCTTTTTCTGATGATTTATTGAGTGCGCTATAGTATGGTTTATATTTCCAGTTTAACAATTTGTATATCTGAAAAAGGCTTTCATCAAATTGTTCAACAATACCCACATACATAAAGTCTTTCTCTATATTCAAAATAGCCTCATGAAACAATTTGTCTAAATCTAGTCCCGTTGTATCGTTATGACCTGATATCCAGCCAGTTTGCAGGTTAGATAATCCAAACGACGAGTTATTCCTTATGAAATTAAAGAGATTATTTTCTTTCTTAAATTCTTTGTAAATATACGAGTTGGGCATTCGAAGATATTGTCGAATATGTGATTTAACTCGGTCTACAGGATTTCTAAGGAAAGTTATATATTTAAAATCTTCTGCACCAGAAAAATATTGATGTATTCCATAGGTATAATGCCCTTTTAATATTTTGAATTCTTGAGGCTGAAGAAGTTTATCTCGGTACTTGGCCTGTAATTCGGGGAAATTAACGTTATCCCATGGGTGTATGTCCTTTTTTGAATATTGTAATTTGAGTAAAACATCTAATGAAGTCCCTGCGGTTTTTGGAAGATGAAGAAAATAAATGTGCTTGCTCAATTGTCTTTAAAGGGTTTAAGTAATGTCAAACAGATTGAATAAATCCGCGTTGCGCCAATCGGTTTTGATTGAAAGTTTTCCATCTATTTAACGGATATTATCGAGTTGCAAAAATACTATGCTAATTTAACCGCCACAAGTTAGTGATAAGAAAATATGTCATGTAAGATTATTGCTCAAAAAAAATATATGTAAAGATTATTTTATGTTAATCAAAATTTAGCCGAATTGTCATTAGCATAAATTATTGAGATTTTTTTTAGAGTGATGTAAATCGTATCGTAATAAAAATTCTGTCAAAAAGAATTTGAGAATCTAATGGAGAGTCGGCCAGCATATCATCTATTTTTATCTATTGCGTCGTATACGCCATTATTCTGTTGGCAAAAAATATGTAAATTTTACTTTTCTACAATCTGAGATGTACATAGCATTATTATCAGACCCTCAAAAACAATAATTTCGTGTCGTGAAACTAAGGTTATATCTTTGTTAATGGCATAGTTAACACCTCATCTGATTCTGAAATAAGTTTATCCATTATATATCCAAATGATTTAACAATGTTCAACGATATATTTGGTGATGCTCCACCATAATGAGAAATTCTATATTATTTTAGGTTTGGAACCCTACAGAGTTGATAGTAACCTCAACAGTCTTCCCTAAGTCGAAAATTTACAGTAATAATTGATATGTTGAGAGATACTTCTAATTTTATAACTGATATTATGTAATAAGACTTTGATAAAGATTTATATACGCATTTACCTGTATTGACAAATCGTATCTTTCAACAGCATCTTTTCTAATCGCATCTGTATCAAAGCTATCTGATTTATTCAAAAAATCATTAATCCCGTCTGCTAAAGATGCAACGCTAATTTCATCAGTCAAATGGCCATTTAAATTATCTTTAATCATATCTTTTATGCCACCAACTGGAAAACCAATGACTGGTGTGCCGCACATAATTGATTCCATCACCGTATTGGGGAGATTATCCATTAAAGATGGAATTACAAATGCATCGGCTGCAGAATACACGACGCTCATTAATTTTTCATCATTAATAAATCCTATGTGTTTATGATTATTATTGTTTAGAGGCTCATCAAAGCCCCCACCCACTGAGAGGAACAAAACATCTTTGTTTTTGATTTGCAACATGGCCCTTTTCATAAATTCAAACCCTTTTAGCTGACGGGAAAATAGGTCTGAAACAAATAGGATTACCTTTTTATCTAAAGGAATGTCCAATAACTCTCTACAGAAATTCTTATCACTTGGCTTAAAAATAGTCGAATCAAGACCATTTGGGATTAGAGTCGTATTATAATTGCTGAACAATTCACTTTTATTTACTTCGTTTTGCATCCAGCTACTTAACACCACAAGATTTAAATTGTCGATAGGTTGTAGTGCTTCTTTTTTAATAGCTAAATTTTCTTTAAAAACTTTTCGTTCAATTTTTGATAATTTCCTTTTAATAGGCAATCCTTTTTCATCAATGCCTAAAAATTCTTCGTTTATATGGTCGCCTCCTGAAAAAGGGTTTTGATCATGTAAAGTCCAAACTACAGGTTTTGTGTTTTTTTTAAAAAATGAAGGATAATCTAAAAATCTCGCAACCCAATGAAGGTTTACTAAAGTGGCTTCTTTATATAATACAGATGCGGTAAGATCGTAATCTGAATTTGGATAGCTAAACATTTCTAGCCCAAAGCTACGTTGGGAGATAAATGGATCGGGTTTTTCTGAATAAAGGTTAAGTTCTCCTAAAATATTTTTAGATTTTTTAGAAATCTTAGTTCTTAAACTACTTTGTAAGGCAGTGATGGATATTTGGTGAACCTGTTCAAAATTTTTTGATGCTTCCTTTACTAAAACTTTTGAATCGATATTATTATTCATCAGGCCTTTATGCAAGCGTATACATGCATTTGCCGCACCACCAACATCAAACGTATTTATTAAAAGAGGTTTCAATTTTCCTTAATATCAAAAATTAACTAAAACTGATTTTTCCAGTTCATTATATCTTGAGTTGATAAAGAGATCTTCCCAAACTCGGTTTCTCCCTTTATCCATCGTTCAATCTCATTAATTTCAGCTTTTTCGATCACAGGAATATTAACATCTTTTTTAATTTCTGCAGCCCGATTATCGTTGGCAAGTATCAATGCTGGAATATTATTTTGAATACACTTAATTCCGCCATGCAATCTTGAGCCTATATAAACCAGGTTTTTATTAGTTTCTACGAGCTCATATAACTCGTCAATAGCATGTGCTATAATTTTAAACCTATCCTTATTTTTTTTATAAACTTCCAAAGATTCCAAATAAACTTTATCTCCATCGCCCTGAGGAAAATAATAGATATCCTTTTTAAAATGCTTTAAAAACAATTCCAATAATTTGTTATCCACCTTCTCATTGGGATGATAATCAGTTAACATGAATAATAGATCTGAATCATCTTTATAAACCCTATCCGTACTTACTCCATTTAATTCCCATAGTGTTGGACAGGTGGTGTTTATCACATTTGTAATTCCTGCCTTTTCCAACATAGTTTTGGTATAACCATCCCGTACCGAATGATTAATATTAGCATTTAAAAGTTTTTTATAAAAAGATGAGGTAAACGTCGTTGGAGGATTTTGATATTGCCACCATCCTGCACCAAATAAAATTGCTTCATTTACTATTGGAACTTCCCATAAAAGTTTTTTATAAGAGTTTTTCCATTGATTATATTTCTTTAAATCTGATGACAGGAGATTGGATCCTCCCACAAATATTAAGTCAGCTTTCTTTAACAAGTCTTTTTCTTTAGCTGAAATAGCTACATGAGTGGAAATTGAAATTATTTCTTCAGTTTTTAAAACAGATGTTAATTGTTTCTTTACTGCTTCTTTTATAATTAAATCTCCCAAATTCTGTGAGCTGTTTCCATTGTTATCCCGTAAACCTGGATCAAATAATAATACTTTTTTCATTATTGTATTTTTGAAAGTAGTTTTGTCTTTAATAAAAGCTTATAAATACTAATTACTTTTTCCTTTAAAAAGCGATAAATAAGCATAATGAAGTTTTGTCTTCATTTTTTTAAATTTGGATTTTGTTACTTTAATTTGTGTTTTTGGAAATGCTTCCAATCTGAAATTCTCTAGAGTAGCGTCCGCTTGGTAATCTGGCAAAATATGCGCTGGATGAACAAACGGTATTTTTAACTGATGACTTACTTTAAATTTTTCATCGGCTTGACCAGAAGTATGAGTTGCATTATCTCCAAAACCCACATTAGCTACTAAATTAACTCGTGGCCTAACAATTAATAAATTGTTTGTATATCTGACGATACCCCAAAGAGAAGCCCAAACAGATATTTTACCAGAAAGGGCGTATTTGGCTTCTTCCATCCACAAATTACGATAATTGGTGTTCTTGCTTACATTTTCGCCTATAAGCTCTAATTCTTTATCTGAAAGATTAAAATTGGTTTTATCATAAAGTTTCCAGGCACGCCTCCAAGTTGCCCAACCCCAAATTAAACCATGTTTTGAAAATGAATAGCTTAACGTTGGATCATAAAGATCGAACCCATAATTATTGCCACTTATCATACCTATTCTGGTATCCTCTAAATAACGTGGCAAGAGATCATCACACAAGGTATAAAAACTTGAATTGGGCACACAATCATCCTCTAGTATAATGCCACTTTCCTCATGCTTAAAAAACCAATCTAATGCTCCTGTAACTCCATTTCGCAGACCTACATTCTTATCTCTAAATAAGGTTTTGACCTCGCAATCCCAATCAATATTGTCTAATACATTCTCTCTTGTTTTTTTACAAAGGGCTTGATCTTCTAGATTTCCCTCCCTCGGTCCATCGGCAGCAACATACAGTCTCTTTGGCTCTGCTAGTCTAACACTATCAATGACTTGTAAGACCGTGTCGGGTCTATTAAACACTAACAGTAAAATGGCAGAATTTGTCATTTTTTTATTTACGGGTTAATCGTACCACTAATTTATGGTCCGTTTCCAAAATAGCGTAATCTCCTAGTTCTTTAGATATTACGAGTTGCCATATTAAGAATAAAATGTCATCGATGGTGTTGAGATTATTATATTTAAGCGCTTTAAAATAGTCTCTCTCCACAAGATTGTATGGCAAATTCAAAGTCTTTATAATTAAGTTAGCTATTTTTCTTCCCATCTTTTGAACAAAAGTAACCCTTACATCATATTTTTTATTTACCGCTATGACTTCAAGACATTGTCCAGATTTTAAGCTATTTAAACTTTCAATGATTCTTTTGTACTCCCCTGCTTTTTCAAAAGTATTTTTAGCTATTTTAACGCTATAGGTAACAATGTCTTTTGAGGTTAGGCTAGGGCGTTCATTTTTAGAATAAATTCTGCCCCATCCAGAAGCATTCCGTATTAATTGGCCCCTATTTAAATTCATATAGATAGTTGTTAAATCCCACCATCTATCTGGCATAAAATTTTTTGTTTCACTGGTCGCTATTGGATGCCATTGATGAAACACGGGTGCCACATCAGGCGCCATCCATTCTGTTTTGATACCCGATTTGTCCAATCTATGGAACAAATCATTGTCTTCATGACCCCAGAAGCAGTAAAATTCATCATATCCACCAATTTCGAAAAGTTTCTCTCTTTCTATGAAGTGAACACCACCTTTTGATCCACTATCACTTATCGTAAAATCATTTAATTTGGCATTTATATTCTGATAATCAATAAACTGTTCTGGCAACCAATACACTTGTTGAAATAATTGAACATTGTCCTTCTTTCTACTTATTAAATTCATTAGAAAATTAGGATCGTATATTAAATCGATATCACTGAACAATATGTGCTCTCCAATTGATATACGTAAACCTGTATTAAGCGCATGCGATCGATTCCAAGGGAAACCTATTGTATAATTATATACATATTTACAAAAGGAATACCCAGACACTAAAGATTCGATTTCTTTAGCTACTTCTGCATCACTACCATAATCAACAAAGATGACTTCAAAATCTCTAAAGATCTGATTTTCGAAGGAGTCCACATGCCTTTTAACCCGTAGCACATCTCTATTGCGAAAACCTACAATTACAGAAATAATACTAGACATTAAGAACGGTTTTAATTCGCATTTTTAAAGTGTTTATTAAAACTTTTTTTTTGTCAATTGGCTCATCTAGATTATTTGAGGGTAAATAATGCCACGTCTTTTTTTCTATATTCTTATTTAAATTATCCACTACAAATGGAAACAATTGATATTTGTTCAAAACTAAGTTTCTGGCTTCTGACAAACTGGAAAGATTTTTTTCCCAAAAGCCCTCATTAATTGCTCCTTGAATTTTTTCAATAGCTTCTTGAGGTCTAGTAGGATCAATTTGGATTATCGAATTCTTTGGAAAATAGTCGGTGATATTTGTACAGCCAGAATAGATAGGAATTGTCCACGATAAAAAACAGTCCGAAATTTTTTCGGTCCAATAATCATTACAACTATTATTTTCTAAAGCGAAACTATACTTATAAGGATAGAGAACGTTAAATTTATCATCTATTTGACGAAATCCTCTGCCATATAGATCAAAGTCCAATACACCTTCAATTTGGTCTTTAAAATCCATTCTCAAGATTTGCCCAGGCTTCTGACGTGCATTACTGGTAATCCAAGAAATTTTATCTTGCTTAATTAAACCATCATTGGCCGCTAGATTAATCAATTCGTCGTAAGTCTTATCTATATGCCACGGTAAGCATCCTTGCCCATGGACAATGTTAGGTGCATTCACATCCCACGATGTATACACTTTATCAAAGTATCCGAATAATTTTTTATGCCATTCATACCCTGCAATGGGTGGCTCTTGAGTAAATAAAAATCTTCCTTTTTTACGACATCTAAAAGTAACTTCCTTTTCGGATCTGTTTAAGACAACGAGATAATCAAATTCCAAAATATTATCAGTAGTAAATTCAACATCACCCCAAATCTTAGTACCCGATGGGGTTTGTCTAAAAATATCAGGATAATCCCAATCCTTAATTATTCTAACAATCATTAATTCCTAAAGTATAAAAAGTTTATTGATATTACTTATATGGTAAATCCAGAATCCCTAAATAAATAGGGTTATAAACAAAATCAAAATTCCCATCGCGTTGGGGTAAAGACTTTTGCGTTTTTAGGAAATATACTGGGCCGCCCTATATTTGGACCTTTTTGAATGTCAATTTCAAAACAATTTTCTAAAGAGTGCAGCATTTGGCCGACTGCTACCATCCCAATATCTATGACATAGGTTCCAGGTGCAAAATTGATGCTTTCAATAATAATACGCACTGTTTTGACATCGCCTTTATTACCACTGATGGATACATGTTCATCAAAATTATTTATATGGGATATAAGTTCTAGACCACTCGTCTTAAAATTAACCCCTAAATCAACATTGCCGATGTATTCATTAAATTTCAAAGTTACTTCCAAGGTGAACTTATCCCCAGTAAAAAAGGAAATGCTCTTATTTGGTCCACGAAATGATTGATAGTCGATAATTTCGACCTGCTTGTTGCCACCCTTATCTATGACCTCACCTGTTTCATAAGCGAGAAGATCATCCTGTAAATACCGTTCTACCGTTTCTTCGGCAGTTCCCATAAATTCTACCCCTCCTTGATTTAACAAAATTCCAGAGGTACATAAATTTTTTATAGATGCCATATTATGGCTCACAAATAAAACTGTTCTGCCTTCTTGAGATACAGACTTCATTTTACCAACCGCTTTCTTTTGAAATTCAGCATCTCCAACGGCCAACACCTCGTCTACCACTAATATTTCAGGTTCTAGAAAGGCCGCCACGGCAAACCCAACTCTAACGGTCATTCCAGAAGAATAACGTTTTACAGGAGTATCAATATATCTTGCACATCCAGAAAAGTCAATAATTTCGTCAAGTTTGGATGATACTTCAGCTTTCGTCATACCTAAAATAGCACCGTTTAAAAAAATGTTCTCACGACCTGTTAATTCCGGATGAAATCCGGTCCCCACTTCTAATAAAGACGCTAATCTTCCTTTAATTTTTATACTTCCTGTTGTAGGTGCTGTAATTCGAGACAAAAGCTTAAGTAAAGTACTTTTACCAGCACCATTTCTGCCAATAATACCCACAACATCCCCCTCATGAATTTCTAAATTTATATTTTTTAAAGCCCAGATATACTCGCTATCACCTATACTCCCTCTGTCATTCGTGTCACCGACTTTCAAATAAGGATCCTCTTTACTTAAAATAGAGGTCTGCCACCATCGGTTTACATCGTGAGTGATAGTTCCAGTTCCAATTGTTCCCAATCGGTATTGTTTACTTAAATTCTCAATCTTTATAATAGGTTCTGACATGTTTTTTTGGAAATAAATTGCAAATACAATTTTACACAGTATCCATAAATGTTTTTTCGACTTTATTAAATACCACAATACCGGCGAGCATTAAAATAATCATGAAGAAAAAACTATAACCAAGATACAACCAACTAAAAGTTCCTGTACCGGTAAAAGAATACCTAAACGTTTCTATTAATGGCGTCATAGGATTTGCAATGATATATTTTCTATATTCCACAGGTGCTGCTGAAAGGGGGTATATGACGACTGTGGCATACATTAATAGCTGCACTGCAAAAGATAATAAAAAACTAAAATCTCTGTATTTTGTGGTTAAGGCTGATATAATCATTCCCGCCCCCAAGGCTAAACCTGCCATAATTATTACAAGGACAGGAAGCAATATGATTGTCCAATTCGGATTCAGAGCTCCTGCAGATTGATCATAATAAAAATAAAACCAAACAGCCAAGAAAAGACCAAATTGAACTGCAAATTTCAATAACTGTGAAATAACTAAGGACAATGGAGTAATCAATCGAGGAAAATATACCTTCCCAAAAATACCTGCATTACCCCTAAATGTATTAGAGGTTAGTGTTAGGCAACCCGAAAAATATTGCCACATGACATTGCCAGAAAGATAAAATAAAAGGGGTGGAATACCGTCAGTGGATATTTGTGCGATATTGGTAAAAACAAAAAGCTGCACCACTGAAGTAAATATCGGTTGTATAATAAACCATAACGGACCTAGGACTGTTTGTTTGTAGACAGATACAAAGTCCCTGCGTACGAATAGCATCAATAGATCTCTATAGCGCCAGACCTCCGCTAAATTTAATTTAAAAAGACTTGATTTTGGTTCTATAACAAGATCATAACTTTTTCCTGAAGACATATAGCATTTTTTTATAACTATTCACGATTCGATTTATATTGTTCTATCATCAATTATCTTATAAAAAGACATACCCCCTTCTATTGCCAGCAGAAGAAATGGCAAGGCAATTAACTTATGGAATGCAAAACTAAAATATTCTTCTAGAATAGTAACATTTAAAACCCCGAATATAATTTTGCCTAATATAAGGACACTTAGCAAGGCGCCGAGTCCAAAATTAACCCAAAGCCTTACTCTAGTATGATTTCTGAAAACCATATTAATCAATATAAAGTGGCAGCTTAGATAAAGTGAGTAAAAAATTATGTAATGAGATATCCACTGGCGAACAGTTTTAGTTGAACCATAACTATTTATAAAATTGGATAGCCAAGGTACTTCGTAATCATCGACATTAGTAAGGAGTAAATTATTTAAGATTATTATAATCTTTTCCCGGAAAGCGCCTAAGAATAAAATCAGCACTATAATTACTGTGGTAATAATCCTATAATATATTTTCGAGTTAGGCATTTTTTGACACTATCGAGAAGTTCTTAATCCAATATTTCCAAATTAAAAACACAATAAAGTATACTACGATTGTATAGGTGTACTTATGATTAATATTGAACGATGACTCGAAATAAACATAATTGAGTGATAATAAGATTTCTCTAATAATATTTGTGATAAAAAGCAGAATAGAACCTATGATAGAAACTATAAGTTTAGGCAACGACTTACCAGGAAAACAAATCAAGAATCCTACAAAGAGAGCAAGCAGCTCGAGTCCATTACACTGATTTTCAACCCTTACAGCCGCAATATTACCGATATATACGATATTAACTATATTGGTAGATTCTAATCCTAATACGTTTAAACCAGTTACCGTACCAGAAATTACTAAGTTTGTGAGAAACTGGTCAATATGACCATTTGGCCTAACAATGCCTAAATACAGGATTTGCCATAGTAGGTAGAAAACACCTGCTTTTATGAAAAATCTTTTTATTAGCTGTCTCTTATTAATACCGGTATTATCCTCCATTAGAAGATGATTAACCTTTAGAAAAAATTATTTTGGTAATGTTTTATTCTGCAAATAGATACATAATACCTATCATATGATGCTTATAGTTGGTACTGTCGCTAAGGTCAAGAGTCCATTTTCCGGTGGATTGGATTTTAGCTCCCCATAACGGGTTAAACCAATATGATACACCAAGGCCAAAATTAAAGTGAAACCAATTTAAGCTATCAACAGTTGAGTAACCAAAACCACTCATCACATAGGGCATAAATTCTTTTTCCCTCAGAATGTCATTTTTAAGAAAATAGAATTTAGCATTTAAGTCGAAGCCGATATAAGATTTCTTTGAAGAAGGTGGGGTATAAAATTTTTCGTACTGTGGAATAAATCTATTGTAACTCAATGCAGATTCTGCAGAGAATTTCTCGCTAAACATATATTCAACGTTCAAAGTTGTTGGCAAGAAGATGGTATTCCAATGTTCGCTAATGTTGAAGAACTCTTTAAAACGTAAGGAAGAATCATCAACTACATTGTAACTTAAACCAACAATCCAAGGCTTTTCAGCACCGGAGAGTTGCGCCATCCCTTTGTGTGCAGTAGAAAATAGCATTAGTAAAAGAAATAGTTTAAAATATTTCATATTAAAAAAAGATTTAGAGACAATTTTAATTGGCAAATGTATTTTATTTTTTTTACTAAGCGAAAAATATATCCTTTATTTTGACCTTTTTTTCAAGCATCAATCATAATAATCGTGGTGCTTTATGCACTATAAGGTTATCGTAAATAGTTATCAAAAAAATCGATTAAATTAATCTGTTTATATTGGTTTAGCTATATTTGTAAATTAATTTTTCCATATTCTTGTAAAAATATGGCCTCAAAACTATTGATATGATTAAGAAACTACTTTTTTTATTCACCTTACTGTGTGGAATAAACTTTTATTCCCAGACAACCTTGGCCACTGGTGATATGGCTATAATTGGTATAGATACTCAGAATCGAGAATTTCTATTTGTAACCTTTGTTGACCTAGACGAAGGAACGATTATTTATTTTTCAGATAAACCCGCAGATGGCGATTTTTCATTAGATGAAGGGGCAGAGGGCCATTTAAGATATACCGTTCCTTCTGGAGGAATTTCTGCTGGCACAGTTATTCGTAGAACAACTACATCACCTGATTTCCTGCCCGAAGGGTCAGGTACTTTTTCGCTAGGGAGCCCATTTAATAGGGGAAATGATAATGTTACTGCATATCAAGGTCCTTCCGCTGGACTTGTTACAACATATCTACATGCCGTCGGCGAAAATATCTATTTAGGTACATTCCCTCCTGTTTTTACTGCGCAACTTCGTTTCAATTTTGATGATGCTAAATATATAGGAACTCGTTCCGGTGAAACTGCTTCATCTTATTTTGATCTCATTAACAACACGTCCAATTGGGCGACCTCTGATGGTGGTGTAGCTCCATTTGACCTAACCTCTTTTGAAATAACAATTTCCCCTGGCGTTAACGCAAGTGTAACCAATTTGTTTAATTTTTTCTATTTTGAGAATAACGGTCCCTCTGTTGAACAATCATTTTTGATAGAGGGTGAGAATCTTATTGACAATGTTCTAATCGAAGTCCCAGATTTTTTTGAAATAACACTTACACCAGGATCAAATTATAGTGATTCTATTATCTTAACCCCTGTAGATGGAATGGTAGCTCCTACAACAATCTATGTTAGGTTAATGGCTGGATTTACTGAAGGCGGGTATAGTTCTACTATTACAATATCCTCCGCAGGCACTACCACAAAATTTGTTGGTTTATTTGGAGAAGTAGGATCTAGACCGCCACTCACGCTACAAACAATTTGGAGCGGTCCACTTTCTACAGGGTTGCCAAATGGTATTGAAGTCTATGTTTTAGAAGATATTGAAGATTTAAGCATTTTTGGATTAGGTTCTACGAATGATGGGACTGGATATTTTGGACAAGAATTTGCTTTTCCCGCTGTGCCTGCAAGTGCGGGTGATTTTATTATAGTTACTGACGACGCGGCATACTTTCAAGAATTCTTCGGTTTTTCTGCAGACTATGTAAGCCCGGTTGCTGCAATAAGCGGAAACGATGCGATTGAACTCTTAGCTTTTGGTGATGTTATCGATACTTATGGATACGTAGGGACTAACGGAGCTGGGACATTTTGGGACTATGATGATGGATGGGCTTCGAGAATTCAAGGAACTGGTCCTGATGGTCAAACATTTAACCCAGGTAATTGGACTATAAGTGGCACCGGCGTTCTTACTGGAGCGGCAATTAATTCTGAAGCATTCCGACCAGTGCCTATTGGTGGATTTTTAATAAACTGGGTTGGCTTAGTTGATAATGACTGGAACAAGGCAGGGAACTGGAGCCCAGGTAGAGTTCCGACTGCGTCGGATGATGCATATATCAATGTATCTTCTAACCCACCTTTCATTAATGGAACCTTTACGGTCAATAATCTATTTTTATACGATAAACTTACTATACAAACTGGCAATCTGTCTGTTGGTGGCGATGTTGATGGAACATCTGGACATATTCAGGTTGAGTCTGGCGCTTCTCTTTTAACTTATGGTACAATTTCAGGTGATAATCACGTTATTATTAGAAACACAACTTTTAGCACTGGAACAGGAAAATACAGCGTGGTAGGTGCACCAGTTTCTGGAGCAAATACCGCCGTTTTAGGAAAATTAGTATATGGCTACGATGAAAATGTACCGTATTTGCCAAGTTTTGGTGATGATAGATTTTACAGAGTAGTAAATGAGCCGATGCCAGTCGGAGAGGGTTACTTCTCAGCTTTCACAGGTACTGTTGAGTTCGTTGGAAATCCACATACTGGCACTTACCTGATACCGCTAGTTTATACCGCTTCGGAAGATGTTGATGCTGGTTATAACCTAGTTTCCAATCCCTATCCGGCTGCCTTGGATGTTGTTGAGATGTTCTTTACTAATGCGGCTACTATTGACCCTGTAATCTTTATTTGGGACGACGATAATCCTCAAGGAACTAGAGGTAGTAATGAAGATTATATAACTTACAATGCCATTGGAACTGTGGGCCCTAACGGTAATTCCTTTAATGGTTATGTGGGTACAGCACAAGGATTTTTTGTTAAAGCAAGTACAGAAGGTGCTAACCTCGAGTTTAATAATACCATGAAGGTTCTTGACTTAAACGCTGATGAAAACTTTTTCAGAACAAGGGAAGGTTCTACTACTCACGTAAACTCTCGTTTAGCTGAACTTTTACAAGATATCCAGAAATTAAAATTGAGTGTGAAAAACTCGTCTAGCGGATCTTACAATGAGGTTTTGTTCGGTTTCGTTGATGATGCTACACTTGGATATGATAGACTTTATGATGCTCCGAAGTTCATGGGGAATCAAAAGTTGCAACTTTATAGTTTTATTGAGAACGATATATATGCGATTCAAGGATTACCTCATATTCAGGATGAGATAATCATTCCTTTAGGATTATTGATGTCAGAAAATGGAAATTTCCAATTCAATATTGAGCTCTTGGAAAATATGCCAGAGAATGTTACAATGTATATTCAAGATAAGTTACTAAATATCTATACTGAAATTAATACCAATCAACCTGTAAATTTCACTAGCGAGGTAGATTATGATTCTTTAAGATTCAATTTGGTATTGTCCACAGATAGTACTTTGGGAGTAGAAAATTCTAAAGCTTTAGATAATAACCTAGTGATTTTTGCTTCAAAAAATTCGATAAAATTGAAATTGAAAGGGAATATGACATTACCTTCTGCGAAGTTAATAGTCCAAGATGTTTTAGGAAGAACAGTTCTTTCAACCAATATCGATGAATCTTTCAATACCTACGAAATAAATCATAACTTTGTAGATAACAGTAAATTCTATATTATTTCTGTAGAATCCAATCTAGGCACTACAGTCAAGAAAGTCATTATAAATTAAGAATGTCATGAAGAAGATTTTGTTTATATTATTACTTACAATCATTCCATTACTCACAGTTGAGGCTCAAGGTACTGGTGGAGGCCGAGGAGGCAGCCCAGGTGTGCCACCCGCTACTCCACTAGACGGAGGACTATCTATTTTGCTAGTTGCCGGCGGAATATACGGAGCTAAAAAGTTACGAGACTATAATAAGAAAGAGTAAGTTCCTATTTATTTTATATAGAAAGCCCCAAGTTTAAAATCTTGGGGTTTTTGTATTTGTAGTCTAATAAGGAAATGATAATTATGTAAATGCAATTCATGATTCAATATTGTTTAACATCTTTCCATTTTGAATAGTAACATGCAACAGGGTTTTACAACTTTCATTTTGAAATACCGAATTCTCATTCTTTATACGCTCACAGTGTTATTGTTTTATAACTGTGGCACATCGAGGATTGAGAAGAAGATAAATCAACAAATAAGTCTTGAAGATTACCAGAATCAATTCACAGGTTTGCTTATTATTGATGCGGAGACAAGTGATACTGTCTACTCAATTAATTCTGACAAGTATTTTACCCCGGCAAGCAATACAAAGATTTTTACGCTTTATTCCTCCCTTCAATATCTAGGCGACTCGATACCCGCTATCAAATATAAAATCGAAAACGATACTATTTCTATCGTGGGAACAGGCGACCCAACTTTTCTTCATCCCTATTTTCAGGATAGTACTTTAATGAAGTTTGTTGAGCCCTTCAACTATATAAAAATATATGAGCAGAACCTCAGAGATGAAAAATACGGACCGGGCTGGGCATGGGAAGATTACGACACTTATTTTAGTCCAGAGAGGCACAGTTTACCTATGTATGGCAATGTGCTTCAAATATTCGGGAATAATGGAATAAACACCGTCCCAGGTAGTCTCAGAGATAAGGTTCTAACTAAGGAATTTAATTTTCGGAGAGATTATTATGATAACAAATTTTACTTTAATCTTAAAACAAATGACACACTTGAAGTGCCAATTGTCATGGACCTTAAAACCAGAACAATGTTATGGGATTCGCTCTTAAATATTCCTCATCAACTTTATACGGGCATTCCGAATGGCGCTCTATCCATAAAATACAGTATTCCTTCCGATAGTTTATATAAGAGGATGATGTTGGTAAGCGATAATTTTTTGGCAGAACAGCTCCTCATTTTGTGTTCTTCAGTTGAAAATAATCAACTCGATACCAAAAAAGTTAGAGAGAATATTCTATCTGAAAATCTAAAAGGTCTGAAACAGAAACCTAGATGGGTTGATGGCTCTGGTTTAAGTAGGTATAATCTCTTTACCCCATCTTCCTTTGTTGATATTCTAAGCCGATTGTTCAAGGCAAATGAAAAAAAGCGCCTGTTCAGTATATTTCCTTCTGGCGGAAGTTCTGGAACCTTAAAAAATTGGTATGTAGATGATGAAGCTTACGTGTTTGCCAAATCTGGTTCGGTCGGCAACAATTACTGTCTGAGCGGCTACCTTATTACTAAATCTAACAGAACGCTTATTTTTAGTTTTATGAATAATCATTTCACGCGGCCAACAGCTCAGGTTAAAGAGGGTATACAAACAATTTTGGAAATGTTGAGAAACAACTATTAAGTTTGAAATCTTAATCCAATATTTCAGCATTCATCAAATTGGTTTCTCTAGAAGAAATATCTACCAGAAAACCATTGACCACGGCATATTTTATGGTTCCGTTTTCTTGGAGGAAAAAATTTGGAGTTCGACCAAGTCCTACCCAGAATTTGTTAAGTTTTTTATCGGCAGAAATAATATTAATAGGGAATTTAGCCATCAACTTATCCTTAGGCAAATCCTCTAAACGTATATATAAGTAACCTTCTTCTAGCAATTTATAAGCCTTATCCAAATCTAGTTGAGATATATTTTGAAATGTTTCCGGTAAAACTTTGCCTTCAACAATTTTCATGTTTTTGGCATTTAAGGTAGTATAGCCATAATAGGTAGAAAGATCTCCTAAATCTATCACCCTTCCATTATTATAAAAACTCGAGTCAGCATTGATTTCATGTTGATTTATCCCCAGGTCGATGGTATAGTCATTTCCTTTAAAATTATAGGTCACACCTTCAATCTTAAGGTCAAAGAGCATTTTATCGTTAACAGGAATCTTACTATAGTCCGATGACTTATTGGTTTTATAAGAATTATTTGAAATAGAATTAAGCGCGGTTAAAAGCGCAATAAAATTGTACTTGCGTATTTCTTGCTTCTCGGGATCATCCTTAAATCCACCAGATTCAATCAAAATAGTACTGGTTCCCCACTTCTGAATATTATCCCCGAAGGCGCGCGTTTCAAAATCGTCATTATATCTTGCTATCTGCCCTGGTATATACTGCTGTAAGGTATTGTTCATCTCTACAATCACTTTCATAGCATTTTCGCGAACAGGATTCATGTCTTTTTTGAGGTTGAAAGCTGGCGCCAAAAACGATAAGGTCGCTGGCTTTTCGGTGTTCATAGCATTATAGTAAGTGCTCTGGTCATGAAGATTAAACCCAAAGTCCGCGTCTAAACTATCTCGCATTCGTTTTAAGGTTTGTCCTTCAGGAGTCTGCAGTATAACGGCATCCCTATTGATGTCTATGCCCAAAACGTTGCGACGCGTGAAGCGTTCTGCGCCATCCGGATTGAGCATTGGCAGAAAATGAATTTTTAGACTTTTTAAAATGGATTTTTTAAAATCTGAATGTGATTCACTTCTGAAGAAATTTATCAGATCAAAAATCGCTTGTGTAGCAGTTGGCTCATCCCCGTGCATCTGCGACCATAATAGAACATCAGTTGCCCCTTCTCCAAATGAGATTAAATTAAGGCTTCTGTCTTCCATGGATTTACCAACCATGCTGACCGAAAAATTAGGGTCAGACTCTAACGTCTTAATCAATGGTAAAATATCGGAATGCTTGATACGTCTTTCATTCAAGCTATTCTCGTGATAGTTTTCATATTCTTTAAAGATGTTTACTAATTCAGAATCCTTTTGACCGAAACTCAGCATCACAGGAAAACAGAAAATTAAAATCGATAATTTTTTCATCCTTAATTCTTTTTAGGTAAATCTTTAAAATTAAATTTCTTGGTTTTCGCTCTAACCTTAGACATAAAGTCATCTCCAGGATCTGTTTTAACCGTACGATAGCTCTTATCTTTTTCTAGCCAGAGCGGTGAATCTTCAAACAAGGTATATTCCGAATGACCAATGAGATAATCTATATCGTATTTGTTTGAAAGATATTTAACCAACCAAATGTTAGCCTTGAGCTGACTTTCGGTTAAAGGAGTTATTTTGGTTCCACCAACATTTTCAATCCCGATGGCGCAATGATTAAGTCCAATGGTATGACGGGCCATCGTCGTTTCTGGCAGAAGTTGATAAATTAATCCGTCCCTATCTACTAAAAAATGTGCCGAAACATTTAAACTTCCGGCATCCTTTAATTCCGGTCTAGCATTTGGAAGCAGCGGATTATAAAAAGCATTGTACGAATCTTGAAAAGTTTCAATCTCCGTCCAATGCAATACTATCATTTTAGGAACAATTGTCGGAGCCTGTTGAGTTATTCCATATCTGCTTGAAAGATACTCAAGAGACAAGTCTTTACGGTTTTGGTCGAAAATTATCGGTTTCTGAATTATAGATTTTGAAGGTCCGCAGGACACAAAAAATGCCATAACGAGAATAAATTGAAATTTTAAAATTTTAGAAGACACATTTCAGAATTTATAATTCAATTTTAAAATTACAAAACATTAATATGAAATAGTCTATTGCCTAAAAACAAAAAAGCATCCCGATTTTCTTAAAAAGAAAAAAGGAAAGCCTTTCATCGGTAAGTATCCATAAAATGGTCCTTACAACAGTTCCGACTTCCATCGGAACAACACAACTTCTTCTAAAAACGACTACAAATTGCCGTTCAAATATCTTGCATCGCCATTTGTTGGCACGAACTTTTTCAAGTTAAGGCAAAGGTAACTACATTGAAAATTATTAACAAATTCTTTCCTATTTATCTTAAGAGTATCATTGTTTCCTTTATTGAGATGATTACTAAGATTTCTGCATACATTTTTCAACACATTATTTTTTAAAATGTTAAAGATATAGTCATATTATTCGGGGCTTACTGACTAAATATTTATAAAAAGCTGTTTATGAATAGTTTTGCGAGAATTTGTTACAGAAAAATACTATATTTAATATGTTAAAATCATTATAAATTTACCCCGCAAAATATATCCAGAAGAATCATTAATCATTAAATCTAAAGGTTTGAAACTTAAGTTACCCTACTACTTCTTACTTTTTGTTTCAAGTTTAGGGTTTGCCCAAAGCGGTAAGAACCTCATCAGTTTTAGTTTTTCCGATTTACGAACTCCACAGATTTTAGATTCTATTTCAAAAACCAATGACCTAAAGATATTTTACTTAGAAAGTTGGTTCGACCAAAATAAACATAGTGGAGAATACAACAACGTTAGCCTAGATTCTTTGCTTGAGGATTTATTGGATAAATCATCGATAAATTATTTTCGTTTCAATGATAGTACTTACGTTCTTACTCAGAACAACCGTATCTATGAAAGTCTCCCACCTAATTTTTTTCAAAAATCAAATTCAGAAAACACTTCTCAGAATGATAAGGTAATAGTCTCTTCGCCAGTCTTTGTAGCACAGGCCAATGACTTAGAAGACCGTGAAATTGAAACCATTAGAATCGGGGTCGAAAATCCTAATAGCAAAAAGCAAACTTATAAACTTTCAGGTTATATAATTGATGAAGAAAGTGGCCGTCCAGTTCAAGATATCGCAATTCTAATTACCAATAGAAATAGAGGAACCGTTACCGACGAAAAAGGTTATTATGAATTAAATCTACCCCAAGGAATCCAGGAATTTAAAACTCAGTTTATTGGGATGAAACCAGTAAGAAAACGTATCATTCTTTATAATGATGGTGAATTAAACCTAAATGTAAAAGAAGGCGTAGAACAATTGGTAGAGGTTGTTGTTGAAGCGGACCGTTATGAGAACGTTGAGGAGGTCATTACCGGAACAAATCGAATAGATTCGGAAGAAAGCAAAGATATTCCTGTAGTTTTAGGTGAAAGGGATATTCTTCAGGTTGCTGCAACACTCCCTGGGATTTCGCGCTCTGGTGAAGGCGCCATCGGTCTTAATGTACGTGGTGGTAAGGCAGACCAAAATCAATTCTTGCTAAATAGTGCCATCGTTTATAACCCTACCCACTTTTTTGGAATTTTTCAGGCACTAAATCCTTTTGTGACCGACCATGTCGATATTTACAAAGGATCAATCCCGGTAGAATTTGGGGGTCGCCTTTCTTCTGTTTTTGATATTAAAACGGTTGCTGGAGATACTGAAAAATTGAAAGGACAAGGATCAATTGGTCCAGTGACCGCAAATTTGGCATTCGAGATTCCGGTAAAAGAAAAACGATCATCCTTCGTGGTTGGTGGTCGCGCAACCTATTCCGATTGGATTTTGAAAGCTTTAGATGAAGAAAGCCTTAAAAATAGTGAAGCGAATTTCTATGATTTTATCGGGACCTACCGCGACCAGATTAATGAGAACAATTCAATAAAAGCAACCGGATATTACAGCAAGGACAGATTTACCATCACTCCAGATTCGCTCATCAACTACAGCAATCGTGCATTTTCAATAGAGTGGTTTCATAATTTTAATGACAACAACCGTGCAACCGTGACGCTCGCCAATAGCAGATATGCCTTCAACATAAATTACGATAGCGACTTTAATAATCAAGATTTTGACTATGGTTATTGGGTAAAAGAATCAGAACTAAGGGCTTGGAACGAATATCGATTAAACGATAAGCATAGAATTAAGTATGGCCTTTCTGCGAAATATTACAATATGAATCCGGGAAGCATTGAGCCTAACAATTCTGAATCACGGATAGAATCAAGAAAGATTAATGAAGAGCAAGCATTAGAAGGCGGTATTTTTATTTCAGATGAAATTAAATTAACAGATAATTTCACTATCGATGCTGGCCTGCGCTACTCGGTTTTTGCGGCGCTGGGACCTTCTGACCAATATAATTATGAAGAAGATCAACCCAGAAATGTTGGGACCATTTCAGATAGTACTTCTTACGGAGGTGGTGAGTTGATGAATAGGTATGGAGGGCCCGAGGTTCGCTTTTCAGCACGCTATTTAATAACCCCAAATTTATCTTTGCGAGGGGGTTATAGCAATATGTACCAATACATCCACACCTTATCCAATACCACCACTATTTCTCCTATAGATACTTGGAAACTGAGCGACAACAACATTCGTCCTCAAAAACAGAATCAAGTAAGCCTAGGGCTTTTTAAGAATTTTGATGACGCTGAATATGAAGTTAGCCTAGAAGGTTTTTATAAATGGTCCAAGGATGTGCTAGACTTTAAAACTGGAGCGAGGATACTATTAAATGACCATGTTGAGACCGAAGTAATACAAGGAGATGGTCTTGCCTATGGTGTAGAATTTATGCTTCAAAAAAAACGTGGTAATTTAAATGGATGGTTTTCCTATACCTATTCTAGGTCTAAGGTGAGATTCGATAGCCAATTCCCTGAAGAACAAATTAATAATGGAGAATTTTTTCCTTCAAACTACGACAGACCACACGACATAAGTTTAGTTGCCAATTATAAATTTACCCGTCGTTATAGCCTTTCGTTAAATTTTGCTTACCAGACCGGCCGACCAATAACCTACCCGATTGGTCAGTACTATTACAACAATGCCGAATATGTTTTCTATAGCGATAGAAACAAATATAGAATTCCGGAAAACATAAGACTCGATATCGGATTTAATGTAGAGGGTAATCATAAGATAAAGAAGTTGGCCCATAGTTTTTGGACGGTTTCAGTATATAATGTATTGGGCAGAAACAATCCATACTCAGTCTATTTTGTCACTGATAATGGGGAACTAAAAGCATTACAGAGTTCTATTTTTGCAGTGCCGATACCAACGATTACATATAATTTTAAATTTTAATTACTGTTGATTAACCTCTAAAAATGAAAACCTTAGCCTTATATATAAACTTTGTTCTAATTCTATCTGCGTACTCTTGCGTTGAGGAAATAGATATAGGTACGGACGATGAGAGTGCAAGTTTAGCGGCAAATACGCTGGTAGTAGAAGCCACTTTAACCGATTCTTTGCAGATTCAAAAGGTTATTTTATCTAGAGCTGTAAGTTTTGATAATGACACCATAGTAGGTTATGATGATTACTTTTCTACAATATTGAATGAACGTCAATTTAGGGAAAGGCCTATAGCCTATGAAACGAATGCACGAGTAATTGTTGAAAGCAGCGATGGTAAGATTTTTGAGTTTAGAGAAGTAGAGACTGGCCGCTATTTCTCAGTTTCACCTTTTAAAATTGAAAACGGCATTGGATATCAGCTCCAAATTAGTACTGCTAAAGGAGAACAGATTAAGTCAGATTTTGAAACACTCTCCGGAATATCTAAATTGGAAAAGTTATACGTAGAAACGGGAATCAATAATGATGGTGAAGAAGGACTTTTCTTTTTTGTAGACACACCAAAAAATATTAATGCCACAACAACTTATTATAGATATAGCTATGAAGAAACATTAAAAATTGTAGCACCTAATTGGTATCCCTTCGAATTTAAGTTAACTGATTACAATCCCTGCGCGTTACCAGAACCAACCTACAATTTAGAAATTGTTAGGAGAGAGGGCGAATCCAAAACCTGTTACCGGACAGAGTATTCGGAAGAAATTGTACAAACAAGTACCGAGAAGTTTTCTGCCAATAACATCGAAAAATTTCCAGTTTACTTTCTTGGGAAAAACCGCTATGAGTTGGCTCATCGCTATAGCCTACTACTGACCCAATTTGTAGAGAACATAGATTCATATCTTTATTATGATAAACTGAAGAATTTTTCTCAATCCACCAATGTATTCTATCAAGTTCAGCCTGGATTCTTAAAAGGGAATCTGTCTGACGAAAATGATAATCGTAAACTTGTAATCGGATATTTCTCGGTGGCATCCATCGCTCAGCGTCGTATATTTATTGATTATAATGATTATTTTACGGGGCAACCAGACCAGACTTATTTGGTAGAATGCCGGATTTTAACCTCAAGGGAATCTCACGAATCCTATTGTGAACCGCCCAATCCAGATCCAGATCCGGACATATGTCCACCTTCTGTGATAGAATTAGTGGCAGCAGACCTGATTTCTTATTATGATGAATATGACGAGGCTCAAGTGCCGCCCCTAATTTCTTGTCCAGGACCTTATCCTCATATGTACGTACCTAAAATATGCGGAGACTGCACCATGCTTGGCTCAAATGTAAAACCAGATTTTTGGATTGATTAAATTATTAAGAACATGAAAAATCCGTACCTATACCTAATTCTTTTTCTACTGTTCAGCATTTATGGCTGTGTGGAAGAGTTTGATATAAGTACCGATAGTGGGAGTTCATTGTTGGCAGAAAACGCTTTAGTCGTAGAAGCTACCTTAACCGATTCTCTACAAACCCAAAAAATAACACTTACTAGGGCTATAAGTTTTGAAAACGATAGTATCGTAGAATATGATGAGGAAGACCCCAATTCTTCACTTAGCATTCCACAAACTCGGGAAAGACCAATAGCTTACGAGAGAAATGCAAGGGTTCAGGTGGAGAGCGACGAGGGTAAGATTTTCGATTTTTTTGAAGCACAAGAAGGACGATATATATCCGTTGGTAAATTTAAAGCCGAAGAAGGTATCGCCTACCGTCTTTTGATAAACAGAAGTAACGGTGACCAGATTAGCTCAGAGTTTGAAACCTTGATTGGAAAGTCTACGATAACTTCTTTAAGAGCCCAAAAAGGCACTAATCAAGCTGGTGACGAGGGTTTGTTTTTTTACGTCGATGGAGAAAGTAGTCAAACTAATAGCACTTCCTATTACCGCTACGATTACGAAGAAACCTTTAGGATTGTAGCGCCACTTTGGTCGCCACTCGACTTTTCTCCTAATCTTTCTATAGTTCCCAGAGTAACCGAATCTAAAACCTGTTTCAGGACCGAAAACTCTAAGGAAATCATTCAACTTAGTACCGAAAATATTAGCGGTGCAAACGTAAATGCATTCTCCGTTAATTTCTTACCGAAGTCTAGTTATGCGATAGCTTTTAGATATAGTATTGAAGTAACCCAATATTTACAAGATGTTGACGCCTATCTGTATTACGACAGATTAGAAAGTTTTTCAAAATCTTCCTCTGTTTTTTATCAGGTCCAGCCTGGATTTTTAAAAGGAAATTTTCAAATTGAAAACAATACAGAGAACCTTGTAGTAGGTTATTTCTCGGTAGTTTCTGTAAGTAAGAAGCGGATATTTATTGATTATTTAGACTTTTATACCGGCGAGCCTGAGACTTTGTTCTTAGTTAATTGCCGATTTATAACCTCACCTCATTCTCCTACTCGTGGTTGTCCTCCATCGGTAAGCGAATACGTAGCAGACGGTGTCATCTCCTATTATTCAGTCTATAACGAATCATTTGTCCCTAATGCCATGTGCCCAGGACCATACATTTATGTACCGAAGATATGTGGAGATTGCACTGTTCTTGGTTCTAATGTAAAACCCGATTTTTGGATCGATTAATATGAAACAAAAGGTATCATTAGTAATTCTCGCTCTCTTCCTTTTTCAAATAGGATATGCACAACTTGTAATTTCGTCAAAATCGGAAGAACAGATATTGAAGACCACACCTTTAGAAACAATTTACATAAATACCAATCGTAACAACTTTTTCCCCGGAGAGTACCTTTATTTCAGCTTGTTCTGCATCAATATGAAGACTTATAAGCTTAGCGAGATCAGTAAGGTAGCATATGTAAAACTTATTGCTGAAAATGGCGAAGAGATTTCAACCCAAAAAATAAGATTGAAAAACGGACTCGGTCAAGGTGATATATTTGTTGAAACCTCTATCCCTTCGGGTTCTTATAAACTGGTGGCTTTTACCCATTGGATGAAGAATGCTCCGGCATCTCAAGCATTCAATGTTGACATTGCGATAATTAATCCATACAAAAATAATCAAGAAGCTCTGATAAGTTCATCTAAGGACAGTTTAAACAATTCTTCAGCTAACTCTTTACCGAAGAATGATAACTCTTCTGTTCTTAAGCTAAAACTGAATAAAGTTACTTACGCCAATCGAGAGGCAGTCGAACTTTCTGTAATCAATGATCAAAAAGTTTTTGGCCATGGTAATTATTCGCTTTCGGTAACTCATATTGATAAGCTGCCATCTCCAAACTTTACCTCTGCAGAAAATTTTGTAAAGGTATACCCAGACTTAATGAGGCAAATTCCGCAAACGGTCGGCGACACTATTTCTTTCCCAGAGCAGAGAGGCGAACTAATAAGTGGAAAAATCACTTACGGAGAAACCGACTTGCCAGTTGCCAAAACAGAAGTGGCAATTTCTTTGCCCGGTGAATACTTTCAGCTTAAAGCAGCAACTACGTATCCTGATGGTAAATTCTTTGCTTATGCCAATGCTCCTTATAACGGAGAAACAGCCGTAATAGAGATGGTTGAGCCCGATAGTAGCAATTACACAATAAATAGCTATGACCCTTCTAGCTGGTCTTCGAAACTTTCAGGCTTCTTTGAGTTTGAAATCGATTCTACCATGAAAGAATCTATTCGCAACCGAAGCATCTACAACCAGATAGAAAACAGTTACTACGAAGTAAAGCCAGATACCGTTTTACAATGGCAAGGCGTAAACCCCTATAATATTGATCCCTTTTACGGTGAGCCACCAACGGTATATAATCTAGATGAATACACTAGATTTAATACATTGCAAGAAACCTTGGTAGAATTTATCGAACATGTTTGGGTTAAAAAATTTAATAATGGCGATTACACCTTTTGGGTACGTACCCCATTAGACGATGTAAGAAAAGGAGAGTATACTACCGACCCGCCGCTAGTGACTATCGATGGTATTTTGATGCCCAACCACAATAACTTACTATCATTTAATGCCCGAAGATTAAAGTCCATAAAAGTATTGCGGCATCCGTTGGTGCTAGACAACAAGAATTACCAAGGTATGGTAGCTTTAGAAACTATCGACGGAAATTATATTGATGAATGGAGGTCAGCTGCAGGTAAGAAAATCAGCTATCGCCCATCAACGATGGAAAAGCAATATTATTCTCAAGGCAGCAGCTTAGATGCGCACATACCAGATTATCGCTATCAATTGCATTGGCTACCTCACTTTAGGTTGAAATCTCCAGAAAAACAGATTCTTTTTTATACTTCTGATGTAAAAGGAACCTATAGAATTAGGCTTGAAGGATTTACCGATTATGGAAAACCGGTTTCTAGTGTTCAATATTTTGAGGTGGAATAACTTTTAATCAATCCGGTTATTTGGAAAATATACTAGGTCATATCTTCAATAGAAGCTGAGGCAGCGTTAGATTTTACCGAGGCTATTCCATTCTCCATTGCAGAGATCGAGGAATAAGTTTCGCTACTTCCAATTGTTTGATTATTACCTGCTTTTAAATTGAAATAAGGACTACCGTTAGTAGAAGTTAGCCTCTCATAGCGAGAATCGTCCGTTGAATTTTTCTTAACGGATTCTATTCCATTTGTGCAGCCTGCTTTTGAAGAATACCCTTCACCGGTTAATATGGTCTGTCCATTGCTGGCTTTTAATCTAAATCTGAATTCTCCTTTTTTGTCTTTGTAAATTTCAAATTTTCCCATGCTTACTTAAATAATGAGGTTAGGTTTAAATATAAAAAAATATGTGGAACTCTTCAAATGAGATGTCTTTTTCACATAATATTGATATCATAAACCAAAAAAACCCAGAAATCTTTAAGACTTCTAGGCTTTTACACTATTTAAAGTTTGCGGTCTGGACGGCCACGAAGTCTCGGGGGAATCCGCGACCATTTTAATAATACAGCGTCACCCAGAAAGCGGTGGGTGAAAGAATAAAAAAGCCCAGAAATCTTTGTGACTTCTAGGCTTTTACTCTATTTAAAGTTTGCGGTCTGGACGGCCCCGAAGTCTCGGGGGAATCCGCGACCATTTTAATAATACAGCGTCACCCAGAAAGCGGTGTGTAAAAAATAAAAAAGCCCAGAAATCTTTGTGACTTCTAGGCTTTTACACTATTTAAAGTTTGCGGTCTGGACGGGACTCGAACCCGCGACCCCCTGCGTGACAGGCAGGTATTCTAACCAGCTGAACTACCAAACCGTTGCTTTATAGCGGTCCTGCCCACCGAAGCGAACTTCTGTGCGTAGGCGGGTGCAAATATACATTGTCATTTTGTATATCGCAAACAAAATTTTATGGAATTTTTTAAAAATAAATTTTAAGCGAACCGATGCCGCTCTATCATATAGGTTGTCAGAATTTTATTGAAATCCTTAGTGATGTCAGCCTCAACATATTTAATCTGATATTGCCCACATTTTAAACGCAGTTCTTCAAAGAAATCCTTCACCGAAGCTTCATAAGAATCTTTGATGGTATCTGGATATAAATTGATATGCTCACCAGTTTCTACATCTACAAATCTTTTTGGCGAATTGTCGAAATCAAATTTTAGTTCTTTCTCTCCGTCAAAAACATGAAATAAAACCACTTCGTGCTTATTATGTTTTAAATGTCTTAACGCCTCAAACAATTGCACATCGTCGGCAGAAGTTTGAAACATATCAGTAAAAAAGAAAATCAAGGAACGGCGATGAATTTTTTCGGCAATCTGGTGAATATAAGTATATGTTTCTGTCTGCCGATTTATCGGTTTAGAGACCACCAATTCACTTAACTGATTCAATAGCATATGATGATGCCGATCGCTTCCTTTTTCTGGTGAATAGTAATCGTAAGAATCGCTATAAACACTCAAGCCAACCGCATCGCGTTGTTTCTTAAGAATATGCATTAAGGATGCAGAAGCCAAAGCAGAAAAGGCAATCTTATTGAGTTTCCCGATAGAAAAACTATCCATCTGTGGATAGTGCATAGAACTACTATTATCTATAATGAGATGGCAACGAAGATTGGTCTCTTCGTCGTAGCGTTTGGTATACAAACGATCTGTCTTGGCAAAAAGCTTCCAATCGATGTGCTTGGTGCTTTCTCCTTGATTATAGATTTTATGTTCCGCAAATTCCGCAGAAAATCCATGAAACGGACTTTTATGCATACCTGCAATAAACCCTTCTACCACTTGTCTTGCAAGCAGTTCAAGATTTTTAAAACCCGAAACATTATGTAGTTCTTCCTGGAAATCCATTTTTTAGGTCTGGGATGAGAGGTTCAACGTTTTATGAGTTTCTAAGTCTTTGAGTTATTCAATTATTGAGTTCTTCAGTTACCTGCCTGCCGGCAGGCAGGTTGAGTAACCTTAAAATAATACATCTTAAAATTCAATTTGTATTTTTTGGAACAATTGCTACTCTTTTAACTTCAACTTTTAACTATTGATTTTAAATTCTTCCTGTCTTCCGGCAAACAGGTATTCTCTATTTTCTTTGGTCTTTTATCTTGGTTCTTAGTTCTTTATAATCAAATCACTTTATCTACAAGACCGTACTCAACAGATTCATTTGCCCCCATCCAATGATCGCGGTTAAAATCCTTCATTACTCTTTCTAAGGTCTGTCCACAGTTATCAGCTAAGATCTGTGCACTTAATTCTTTTGTCTTCAATATCTCATAAGCGGTAATTTCGATGTCACTGGCTGGTCCCCTAGCGCCTCCACTTGGCTGATGAATCATTACCCTTGCTAAAGGCTGAATGAATCTATGTCCCTTTTCTCCAGCTGATAATAATATTGAACCCATGGAAGCAGCCAAGCCTGTACAAATTGTAGAAACCTTACTGTCTAAGGACTTCATACAATCATGTATCGAGAATCCTGCGGTAACGTAACCTCCTGGGCTATTTATGTAAAAGTGAATCATTTCATCGCTCAATGCGTCTAAGTACATTAAACGGTCTACAACATGCTTAGCCGACCTGTCATCTACTTGGCCCCAAAGAAAGATCTTGCGCTCTTCTAGCAATTTTCCGTCAATGGCATCTTGTACTTTCGATTTGTTACTCATATCTAATAATTTTCTTCTAAAATAAAAAAGGTTAACCAAATTAGGCAAACCTTCTTCAAATTTATTAATACTTTATGTTATAGGTTTACAATAGAGAATCTATAGCTTCTGTATAAGCATTCTTAGGTGCAACACCTACTTGTCTGCCAACAACTTCTCCGTTATGAAAAACCAATACCGTTGGTATATTTCTCACACCATATTTAGCCGCAAACTGTTGGTTAGCATCAACATCTACTTTACCTACAATTGCCTTTCCGTCGTACTCCTTGCTTATTTCGTCAATGATTGGCCCCACCATTCTACACGGTCCACACCATGCAGCCCAGAAGTCTACCATCACGGGTTTGTCGCTTTTTAATACTTGCTCTTCAAAAGTTGCATCTGTTATTTCTAGTGCCATTCTATATGTTTTTTATTATGGTTCAACATTAATTATACAAAATTAGTCAAAAAAAGCTCGAAAGCTTACAACCACCCTATTTGATTTGGTTATGAGCTAATTGGCGGAATTTATTGACAAATACGTTATTTTTCGAATTTCAAGGGAGAGAGGATTCCTCATTTCGTATTGTTAACTCAATTACAGTTGAAAGTATAAGCGAAACGTTTAATACTTTTACAATGAAAGAGTAAATGGTTAATCTTGATTTATTAAACCTTTAATTTTGAGACTTTTTAATATTCAATTTAGAATAATATCTTTGGATCTATATTTTTTAAATTACCAGCATGAAATACTTACTGACCCTTTTTACAATTCTCTCAACCTTAACTGTCTCTGCCCAAACCGTCGACGAAGACCAACTTGGCGCTTGGTATATGTATTTTTATAATACCAGCTTTAAAGAATCCAATTGGGGAGTTCAAGGTGACTTTCAATATCGAGATTGGCAAATTTTCGGGGATAAGGAGCAATTGCTTTTACGTTCAGGTATTACCTACACCCCTTCTGATTCTGGTATTAAATTTACTTTGGGATATGGATATGTGTCCAGTGGTGCATTTGGAGACAGTGAAGAAAGCAGTGTAGAAAGCCGTATCTATCAAGAAGGACTTTTTGGACAAAGATTATTCAAAAAACTTTTGATTACTCATAGATTACGCTTTGAGCAACGCTGGGTAGAAAATCAAGATTTTAGAACGCGCTACCGCTACAACCTTTTCGTAAACATTCCTTTTAACAATGATAATCTTGTAGCGAAAACCTGGTATTTCGCTTTTTATAACGAGCTATTTATTAACGCACAACGTGATATCGGTGAAGGACGTTCCGTTGAGTATTTTGACCGAAATCGAACTTATTTAGGCTTAGGCTATGCGTTAAGTGACAAAATAAGATTTCAAACTGGTTGGATGAAACAAACTACAACATCTGTCGCCAAAGGGCAACTTCAATTTAGCATGCACCATACGTTCTAACGGGCGATTTCACCTTAAGTTAATTGAGCTTATAAAAAATCTCAAGTCCTTCTAATTCTTCCAATAGTTCCTGGGAAATTTTTACTTTCTGCTTTCTAGCAGGCATTTGTAGTTTAATGGATTCCTTATTGTCGTATACCACAAAATTAAGTGCGCTTTCTCCTTTGTGCATATCGAACAAATCCTGTAATTCTTGTATACGAATCTCCTGAAGATTATCGATGTCTAATTGAACCGACAGCTTTTTAGCGTAGGTATCCATGACATCGTGCAACAATTGAAAATTATTAAATTGAATTCGTGGCTCTCCTTTTTGGCCAGTTTCTCTGTTTGCCCAACCTTCCTTAATATAGGTTCTGACAAATACAAAAGAGTTTTTGATTAGAAAATGCCTGAATTTTAGATATTCTTCACCATAAATCCTAAACTCATGACTTTCATCATAATCTTCTACCGTAAATGTTGCCCAGCCTTTTCCTTGCCTACTTACACGATGAACCACATCAGATACTACAGCGCCAAAAGTTATTTCTCGATTAATACAATTTTCAAGATTTGTAAAATCACTGAGAGAACCACTACAAAAAGTTTTCATTTCAACTTTAAAATCATCTAATGGATGGCCAGAAATATAAATACCAACCACTTCTTTTTCTCTAGCTAACTTTTCCATGGTTCCCCATTCTTCACAAGGCGGAACAACTGGTTCTGCAATTTGTACATCACTAGCCGCCCCGAATAAGCTTACTTGGGCAGAATTTTCATTTTCTTGATGTCTGGCGCCATATTTAATGGCTTTCTCCAAGAAGTTGATGCCATCGCCTTCGTCCTTAAAATATTGGGCTCTATGATTTTTGTTGAAACAATCAAACCCACCGGCAAGCGCCAAATTTTCAAACGCCTTTTTGTTGGCTGCTCTTAAATCGATACGTTTAGCAAAATCGAAAATTGATTTATAGTTGCCGTCTTCCTTACGATTATCTACAATGGTTTGCACAGCACCGTGACCAACGCCTTTAATTGCCCCCATCCCAAAACGAACCGCATAATCTTTATTTACTGAAAATTTATAGTAAGATTCATTTACATCTGGTCCAAGAACATTGAGGCGCATCCGTTTACATTCTTCCATAAAGAAAGTGACGGATTTGATATCGTTCATATTATTCGACAAAACCGCAGCCATATATTCTGCCGGATAATGGGCTTTTAGATAGGCCGTTTGATAAGCAATCCAAGCGTAACAAGTAGAGTGCGATTTGTTGAAGGCATAACTAGCAAATGCTTCCCAATCTTTCCAGATTTTCTCTAAAACATCACGTGGATGACCATTTCCCTCACCACCATCTAAAAACTTCGGTTTTAATTTTTGAAGTAAAGCATGAATCTTTTTACCCATCGCTTTTCTCAAAATATCAGCTTCACCTCTAGTAAAGGAAGCCAACTTTTGCGAGAGTAACATCACCTGCTCTTGATAGACCGTAATTCCATAAGTTTCCTTAAGATATTCCTCCATCGCGGGTAAATCGTAAACAATTTCTTCATCACCGTGCTTTCTACGAATAAATGAGGGAATATATTCCATCGGTCCTGGACGATAGAGAGCGTTCATCGCGATAAGGTCATCAAAAACCGTAGGTTTTAAATCCTTCATATGTTTCTGCATTCCAGCAGATTCATATTGAAAAATCCCGACCGTTTCACCTTTTTGAAAGAGCTCATAGGTTGCCTCGTCATCCAGCGGAAACGAATCTGGGTCAAGAAGAATATCGTGTTTGGCCTTTACAATTTTTACGGTATCCTTAATCAAGGTCAAGGTTTTGAGGCCCAAGAAATCCATTTTTAGAAGACCCGCTTCTTCAACAACAGAGTTATCGAATTGGGTCACATAAAGGTCAGAATCCTTTGCAGTGGCCACCGGCACAAAATCCGTAATATCGCTAGGAGTAATAATAACCCCGCAAGCGTGAATACCAGTATTCCTAACGGAACCTTCTAAAATCCTAGCTTGGTTAACCGTGTCTGCTTCAAGATCATCTCCGTCAGAAATGTTTAAAAGCTGATTCACCTTTTCCAAATCTTCTGACCTAAAAGCTTTGCTCAATTGTTTGTCGTCCATCCCGAAGATTTTCTTCAACTTGGACATGGTTGGTATCAACTTCGCTATTCTATCTGCGTCGAATAATGGCAGATCCAGTACCCTAGCAGTATCACGAATAGATGACTTAGCGGCCATAGTACCGTATGTAATAATCTGCGCAACTTGGTTGCTACCGTATTTGTTGATGACGTAATCCATCACCCGACCACGACCCTCGTCATCAAAGTCAATATCGATATCGGGCATACTTACACGATCTGGATTTAAGAATCTCTCAAAAAGCAAATCATATTTAATTGGGTCTATATTGGTAATCCAAAGACAATAGGCTACTACAGAACCTGCGGCAGATCCCCGACCAGGACCGACCGAAACATCCATCTTCCGAGCTTCACGTATAAAATCCTCAACAATTAAAAAGTAACCGGGATAACCAGTCTTTTCGATTACATCCAGCTCGAAGTCCAGACGTTCTTTTAAGGCATCAGTAAGTTCACCATAGCGCTTCTTGGCGCCAACGTAAGTTAAATGCTTTAGATAAGCATTTTCACCGCGTTTGCCAGAATCGGCGATATCTTTATCGGTTTTAAATTCTTCAGGGATATCAAATTTTGGAAGCAAGACTTCTCGAGCGAGCTCATAAGCTTCAACTTTATCTACAACTTCTTGAATGTTAGAAATTGCTTCAGGAATATCCTTGAACAATTCCTTCATTTCATCACCATTCTTAAAATAATACTCCTGATTTGGCAAACCGTAGCGGTAACCACGACCGCGACCAATCGGGGTACTTTGTTTTTCGCCGTCCTTTACGCACAGTAAAATATCGTGGGCGTTGGCATCTTTTTGGTCGACGTAATAGGTATTGTTAGAAGCAATAAGCTTTACATTATGTTTTTTAGAAAACTCGATCAAGGTGGGGTTTACTCGATTCTCATCTTCCTGATTATGGCGCATAAGTTCTAGATACAAATCATCGCCAAATTCATTTTTCCACCAAAGCAGGGCTTCTTCAGCCTGATTTTCACCAACGTTCAAAATCAAACTCGGGACTTCACCGAATAGATTTCCGGTTAAAACAATCAGGTCTTCTTTATACTGCTTAATTAGATTTTTATCGATCCGTGGAACGTAATAAAACCCCTCGGTATAAGCGATGGAAGATAATTTGGCAAGATTGTGATAACCGCGTTTGTTCTTGGCTATAAGCACCATTTGGTAACCGTAATCCTTTCTGGTCTTGTCCTTGTAATCGTCGCAGACAAAAAACTCACAACCAAGAATTGGTATAATTTTTTTTAAAGTTGAAGGAGTACCGGTTTCTTCGGACTTCGCAATTTCTACCTCAACATTTTTATTATGGATTGAAACTTCTTTTACAAAGTGGAAAGCGCCCATCATGTTTGCGTGGTCGGTCAAACCCACCGCCGGCATGCCATTTTTTGAAGCGGCCGCCACCAAATCCTTTATGCTAATAGTAGACTGTAAAATTGAAAACTGTGAATGATTATGAAGATGAACAAAATCTACATCCGCAAGTTCAGAGATGTTTTCATTGATTTCGGCAGCAGATATTTCTTCAGATTGAAGTTTTGCAATACGTTGATTGATTTTGGCACTTTCCTTTTTTAAGTTGATGTGCTTTAGTCCAAGAAGCTGAATTTCTTGAGGATTCTCTTCAGAAAAGCGTTCAAAGTAATCAGGCTGAACGTCTAATTGCTCTTTGGTATATTCTTCACGCCTAACGAGTTCTAAAAAGCATCGAGTGGTCGCCTCAACATCTGCTGTAGCATTGTGTGCTTCAGCAAAAGGCTCATTAAATAAAAACTCGTGAAGTTCGGTAAGGGTTGGGAGTTTAAATTTTCCTCCCCGACCACCAGGAATCTCACAAAGTTGAGCCGTAGATTCGGTACAAGTATCTAAAACCGGTAACTCTTGAAGCTGATTATCCATTTTCTCCCGGACAAATTCGGCACCCATAATATTTAGGTCGAAACCAACATTTTGGCCCACTACGAATTTGGTCTTTTCTAAAGCTTCATTAAATTTCGCTAAAGCTTCTTGGAGTGGAATTCCTTTTTCTTCGGCCAGTTCGGTAGAAATCCCATGGATTTTTTCGGCGTCATAAGGAATATTGTACCCATCTGGTTTAATAAGATAATCTTGATGCTCAATACAATTGCCCATTGAATCGTGCAATTGCCACGCGATTTGAACACATCGTGGCCAGTTGTCCGTGTCAGTGTAAGGAGCGTCCCAACGTTTGGGAAGTCCAGTAGTTTCTGTATCGAAGATTAGGTACATAAAAAGGTTTAGCCGAAGTTTATTTTCACGAAAAATCCCTGAAAAAAGATGGATAAAATTAAAGCTTTATAAGTCTTTATGAAAGGGAAAGTTTTGATGAGTTTTGAACATTAAAAAAACCCGCAACTTTAAGGTTACAGGTTTAAATCAATCTTTAATAGATTGTATTTAATTAGCCATACACACAGATAACTAAAACCTATATCCAATAGATAGCCCTGCCCTTATACCTCCCCAAGGACCGTCGATTTTAATCTTTGCGCCATTTTCATTGACATCATAACTTAAATCACTAATTGGCAAATCAATATCCTCTAACTCATCCCTCAAGCTCTGCTGCTCTATATCGGATAGTGTTTCGTTTGATACGCCTGCAAAATTTCCATTGCTTGTTCCATAATGTGGCCCTAGGATATACCAATCTAGCACAAGTCTTTGGCCAAGATTAAATTGGGCGCCCAATACCAGGCCAAAGGTATTTGCCTTTAGACTTCCGCTAGCTGCCACTTGTTTTTCTCCTCCTTCATCCGTGTCATAACTAAATTCTACATTCTTAACCGAAAATTTGCTATGCCTATAAAAGGGTGCTAAGTAAAACCCCTTACCATATCCCTTCCCCAAATAAATCCGAACCTCGGGTGTAATCGCCGAGTATTTGAATTCGGCATTTTGTATAATATCTGATCCTTCAGGATCATCGATAATTTTAAGGATTTGTTTTTCCAGCGGAAAAGCACCTTCAGGTATAAATGAGTAGCCTAAGGCTAAGGAAAATGTTCTATTAATCGATCTTTCATATTGAAACTGAAAATTTCTGAGTGCCAAACTGGTAAGACTGAGCTTTACGATGTTTCTGCGCTCTGAATAAGATTGGGTAATGCTGTCCCTTGCTTCAAGGTTAGAATCGATAGAATTTTCTTCAACTTGAGCAAAACCTGATATTATACTATAACTAAAAACTAAAACAAAACAGAAGAACTTCATATTTATAAAGAATTGATTAATAACACATGCAAACTACAAAGCAGGGAAAAGAAACAAAATACCCAATGCTGGGTATTTTTAATCTTGGATATAAGATAGAATAAGTAAGCATTCTAATGAGCCATTAGGGTTAAGCTGGTAATTTCCCACTGGCCTGGATTTCAAGAATTAAACACATTTTCGACCAAACATCTCAGCAGTTATAAAATGGTAGGTGCTGATTAGATGAATATTCAGCTTTGGCATTCCGGTAAGGTTATACCTATTAATCTGGTGGAAAATACTATAGAATTCCAATGATTTAGCTAACTCTTTTGATAAAAAATTATAGGATCTTTATTAGAAATTTATCTTGAAGCCTAGTTGACTCCCTCCAGTTATTAAACCAGTATTAAAGCAGAAGTTGCGCTATTAACTAATTGATCTATTTATTTAAGAAGTCAATAGAGAATTAATGAAGGGTTTAACAAAAAGCCCATAAATAATAAATTATTCTGGGCTAATTGATAAATACCCCAATTGATTAATAGCGCTAGCAAGTTACAAAGCGATAAATACTTAAAAATACCCATTACTAGGTATTTCGTCGACTTTTAATCGAATGTCCAAAAAAAAAGTGATTTTAGAACTCATATTTACGTTCTAGAGCATAGCGGAGTAGCTCATTCTTGCCGTGTAGGTTTAGAATTTGGATCATATTTTTTCGGTGGGTTTCTACTGTTTGGATCCCGATGAATAATTGTTCAGCAATTTCTCGTGATGTTTTTCCCTGCGCGATGAGCTGCAGAATTTCAGTCTGTCTCTTGGTCAAAGGATTATTCTTGTTATCCAAAGTACTTGAATTATTCTCCGAGGGTTCACATTCAAAAAACCTTTCTCCTCGATATAAACTTCTTATGGCCAAAAGGATATTTTGTAAAGGACTGTTTTTTAGAACATAGCCATCAACGCCAGCCTCTACCATACGCTCCACCGCATCTGGTTGATCGAACATCGTAAACGCTAAAACCCTTATCTTTGGAAATTCTTCCTTGATCCTTTTTGTCAATGCTATTCCATCTACTTTAGGCATACGAATATCAACAATGACAACATCTGGGATTTTAGTCTCTATAACCTCCCATATTTCTTCACCATCGTTAGCACTTCCAACAATCCGTATATCATCTTCATATTCCAATAAAAGTGTTATTCCGTCTATGAGGGACTGATGGTCTTCTGCAATTGCAACTTTTATCATATCGGGATATCGATTATAATAGACGTACCAGTTGTGTTCTCGGACTCAATACTCATGGTACCCCCTAAGGTTTCTAACTTTTTATCTATTCCATGTATGCCCATCCCTTTTTGTTTTGAAATATTTTTGGTTGAAAAGCCGCTGCCATTATCTTCAATTAACAAGTTTATCACATCACTATGTCTAGTAATATGTATCGTTGCTTCTGTTGCTTTGGCGTGTTTTATAATGTTGGTTACCAGCTCTTGTATGATCCTGAAGATTGTTAATTCCAGACTGTTTTCCAATCTTTCGTCCATTCCATGATCTATGATCTGTAATTCTAGATTTTGGCTGCTAGAAATATTCATGGCCATATTTCTAAGGGATTTAATAAGCCCTTCTTGTGCCATGACCCCAGAATTCTTCGCGTGTGCCACACCACGGATTTTAGAATAAGCACTATCCAAAAGATTATCGGTTTTTGAAAACAACTCTTTGCTTGGCCGGTTTTTCAAGGCAGTAAAATGCAATTTTAGATTCGCCATTACACTCCCTAGATCATCGTGCAACTCATTTGCGACCCGTTGCCTCTCCTTCTCCTGACCCTCTATTAAGGCATCGATATAGTTAAGTTCTTGGTCCTTAAGAATGGTAGTAAGCTTTTCTTTTTGCAATTCTTCGCTCTTCTCGGCCAATAGTCTCTTCTTATTTATATTTTTATATACCAAGGTCGAAATGAGCCCAATTGCCAGGATTAAACCTCCTAAAGCTAAGGCTATATTTCGATTTCGACGCTTTTTCTGTTGTTCTATTAATAACAATTTTTCCTTTTCTGCGGTGCGCAATTGAATTTCCAGGTCTGAAATCTGTAACGAATTCGTTCTATAATCCAGGTCGTATTCAATATCCAAAGATTTTTTTAAATCCTTATAAGCAGGCTCAAAATCACCTTTTTGCGCTAGCACTCGGGATTTAAACCTCAAGAGATAGAATTCCCCTTTTAAAGTATCAGAAACATTACTAAAGTTAACGGCTTTGTCAATATAATCTATGGCGTCAGCATACAATGATTGGTTAGAAGCCATTTCTGATAAGCGTAAATAACTCGTAAAGACCAGGTGCTTATTATAGGGGAGAGCATTATTATTTTTGATTACTTGCTTGTAGTAAAACGAAGCCGAATCCATCATCTTACTGACTTCAAACCCATAGGCTTTTTGAACATTGAATCTTGAAATTAGAGCAGCATTTATTTCCTGAGTATTTATTAATTCGTCATTGCGTTCTGCAATGCCATAGAATTGTGGTGGTAAATATTTGGCATGGGAATGGAATAGCATTCTGTAGAGGTTAAGGAGGAATTCTTCTTCAGGTAGTTTTTCAAGACTATTTAATTCATCTAAATATTCTTGATAGTTATGATTGCTTTGAAGGATTTCATGGGAATAAAATTCTAACAACGAAAAAATACAGAACTTTTGTAGGTCCGGATTATCTATCTCCTTAGAGAGTTGATAAGCCTTTTTAAAATCATTGAGAACAGAAGTTTCGTTTCCAGATGTAAAAATTTTGTCATAACCCTTATATAGGAGGTTAGCGCATCGATTTAATGGATGCTTAACAATGGAATCGTATTCCTTCTTATAATAAATTATGGAATCCCTGTAATAAATAACATCCCGCAGCTGATATAGATGTGATAGATCGAAATCATGTGATTGTATTTCTTGGATTTTCTGGAAATCGAGAGTGGTGAGATTGTAGAAGTAAGTGGAAATTTTATCTTGCTCCAATGACGATTGTGCCCAAGATACAGAGGAGAGAAATAGAATAACTGAAAAAAAAAGGAAACTCCTATTCAAAAATTATACGACTTATACCGCGCGGACAAATACCCCAGGGCGCATTTAAATATTTCTCTCCATCGATATCCATTTTATGCAGCTCATGATTTTGAGTCGTGGATCTAATAGTCTCCCGGTGCTTATAATAAATTCCACTGCGCTCATATCTTTCTCCATCGAATACGATATCCTTTGTAGAAGGTGGGTCACTCACATATTCACTATCAATAGGTTGAGCGTTGACAGTGATAGTGAGAAATTCAATTTTACTATCAATAGTACAATCATCCATCAACGCTTCAGTCGTTTTAAAGGAAGGCATGAATGGCCGGACATTTATGGAAAAGTCAAAGCAATTGTACTCTTTAGTGCTTTGTTGTTGGTGCATAATGGGGAGGTCAATTTTTTTTATGCCCCCATTAATATCTCCATGAAACCCTAAATTAATATCGCCTCTGTAGTTTACCAGTATAAAGCGGGCAGCAGATACAACATGCTGTTTTGATTTTTGGTTAATATCGGAATTAAACTGTCCAAAAATTCCGAAAAAGGTCCCATAAAGTTGGCCCGCATATAAGAATTGAAAGCGATGCGGGGATTCTGTTTTATAAGATTTTGCATTAAGTTCTCCCAAATTTACGGTACCGGATAACTCGAAGTTGCCACTATCTAATTGTAATTCCATAAGGGAAGATTTATATTATTGATATGATCGACAGGATAAAATAGGTTACCACTTACACTGATCAGTTAAATTTCAGTATGGATGAAAGATAAAAACAAATTTCACTATTTCCAATTGAGAAACCTGATGGAGCAACCTTTTGAAAAGCCCACAACAGATAATTCTGTTTATGGGCTTTTAGCTAAATTCCCCTAATAATTAATAGCGATTACAAGATACGCCGGGTAATTAATTTTTAAAATACCCAATAGTGGGTATATTTTATAAAAAAACCCGCAACTCTAAAGTTGCGGGTTTTTCTAATTAGTTAGAAATTTAGGATGCCATGGTTTCTAATTTCTCAGCGGTATTAATTACATTCCATATAGAATTTTTCTGAGAAGATACGAGCGTTTCTACGCTTGTCGGCAGGTTAGATATAGATAGAACATCGTTATAATCATCTAAACTTGCCTTTTCACCTTTAATTGTTTCCTCTAAAATTGCTTCTTCGTCGTAAGAACTAAAAAGTGATTTTAAACTCATCCAATTTCTGTGGGCCATCCCAGCAAAGCTACCTGATTCTTTAGGTTCGCCTCCGTAGGTTAAAATTTGCGTTCTTAATTGCATCGCAAATTTACTGCGTTCTTCCGAGCGCTCTTTAAAGAAGGCTTTTAATCTGTCGCTATCCACATTTTGCATAGCATGTATATAGCCTTTCTCGGCATCATAATTCTTTACTAATAATTCGTTTAATTTATTTGAAATCTTTTCAAAATCTTTCATATTCTTCTTCAATTTAAATTTCAATATATTCTTTTAGGATGTGTATTGTTTCACATCAACTGTATTTAATATAACAAATAACACCAGTAAAATCAAGGGTTTTAACGTTTTTCACATAAGTTTAATATTCATTAACAGTTGGAGATTTTAATGGCCTTTTGGTTTTTGGTCTTTAAGGTTAAATATTCTTTGTTCTTTGTTCTTGGTTCTTTGTTCTTTGTTCTTTGTTCTTGGTTCTTTGGTCTTTGTTCTTTGTTCTTGGTTCTATATGAACTATCAACTACCAACTAGCCACTTATCATTATTTATTTTATTTGGTATGATATTTTAAAAAGAAAAATATAGTATCTTTGCACCCTCATTAATAACAGAGGTCGAGAACCTCATTAATTAATCAATATGCCAGTAAAAATTAGATTACAAAGACACGGTAAAAAGAATAGTCCATATTATTGGATCGTAGCTGCAGACGCTAGATCTAAGAGAGATGGCAAATATCTTGAAAAATTAGGAGCTTACAATCCTACTACTAACCCTGCAACTGTTGAATTAGATGTTGACAGTGCTGTAAAATGGCTTCAAAATGGAGCACAACCAACTGATACGGCTAAGGCAATCCTTAGTTATAAAGGTGCTTTACTAAAGAAACATTTAGCGGTTGGAGTTACTAAAGGCGCTTTAACAGAAGAGCAAGCTGAAGAAAAATTCAATGCTTGGTTAGACGAAAAAGAAGGCAAAATTGATTCTAAAAAAGATTCATTGGCCAAAAAACAAGCCGACGAAAAAGCTAAAATCCTTGAAGCTGAAAAAGCGATCAACGATGCAAGAACAGCGGTAGAAGTTGAAGAGGCTGCTGCAGAAACTGAAGCTGAGACAGCTACTGAAGAAGCGGTTGTTGAAGAAGCTGCTGCAGAGGAACCTAAGGCAGAAGAGACTACTGAAGCTAAAGAAGAGCCTAAAGCTGAAGTGAAAGAAGATAAAAAAGACGAAGAATAAGACTTCCGAATTTTTTTAATTTTAAACTCCGATTGAAAAATCGGAGTTTTTTGTATCCAATATTTACCGCTTAATTAATTATCTAAATAAATCGGGGTTCACTGTTTGTCGAATTTACTAAATAGCTTCGACTAATTTTGAAATATCGCGATTCTTAATAAATTACTATGAAGAAAAAGGACTGTTTCTTTTTGGGGAAGATTGTAAAGAAGTATAGTTTTAAAGGTGAATTACTCGCCAAACTCGACACCGACGAGCCAGAACTCTATGATCAACTCGAAAGTATATTGATAGATGTGCGCGGAAAACTCCTGCCTTTTTTTGTTGAAAGATCGCAACTTCATAAATCAGATTTACTTCGTTTAAAATTGGAAGATGTAGAAACTGAGGCAGACGCCGATGCATTAATCAAAGCAGAGCTTTACCTTCCACTTACATTTTTACCAAAATTAGAGGGTGATAAATTCTATTTCCATGAAGTAATCGGATTCACCGTAGTCGATAAAAGCTTCGGTGAAGTTGGAATTATAATTGGAGTCAACGATACCACGGCTCAAGCCTTGTTTGAAATAGACCGCGAAGGCACAGAAATATTAGTTCCACTAAACGATCATTTTATTCAGAAACTAGATAGGAAAAACAAAATCCTAAATATCGATGTGCCTGAAGGTTTGATCGAACTTTACCTATCCTAGAATAAATATTTTAAAACTTCAAATTTAAAAATTCCAAATTCCAGTCTGAGATAATTATCATCATATATTTATATTTAGGGTGATATGGAAAAAGTATATAATTTGGAAGACCGCACCTATCTTTTCGCAAAGAACTGTAGGATTGTCTGCAAAGACCTAAATAAAACACTTTCTAATATTGAAGACAGCAAACAACTTATAAGGTCTTCTGGCTCTATTGCTGCTAATTATATTGAAGCTAATGAGAAATTAGGCGCGAAAGAGTTAAAATTTAGATTGAAAATTGCTAGGAAGGAAGCCAAGGAATCGCTTTTATGGCTAAAGTTGTTAAGGGATATGAATCCCAATCAGAATGAAATAGCTCTACTAATATCCGAAGCAGAAGAATTAAGAAAGATTTTATCTGCAATCATTAATAAAACTTGAGATTGCCAGCAAACTTTGGGATTTGGAATTTGGGATTTGGGATTTGGGATTTGGAATTTGGAATTTGGAATTTGGAATTTGGAATTTGGAATTTGGAATTTGGAATTTGGAATTTGGAATTTGGAATTTTAATATTCAAACTTTTATAAATCATGAGTAAATTCAAATTCAAGAAATTCTCAGTTAACCAAAATCGTTGTGCCATGAAAATAGGGACCGACTCGGTATTACTTGGCGCTTGGACTACAATCGATTATGACGCCAATTCTATATTGGATATCGGTGCAGGCACAGGAATACTTTCCCTAATGATGGCCCAGCGCAGTTCGGCAGAAACTATTGATGCCGTTGAAATTGACGATGAGGCTTACGAGCAGTGCGTCGAGAATTTTGAAAACTCAATTTGGGCCGACCGACTATTTTGCTATCACGCTTCGTTGGAAGAATTTGTAGCTGAAATTGACGATAAGTACGACCTCATCATAAGCAATCCACCATTCTTTGAAGGTTCTCTAGATAGGTCAGATGAAAATTCACGAGCCATAGCTCGAACTAATGATTATTTACCCTTCAATCATTTGTGTGAATCTGTTTCACAACTTCTTAAACGAGATGGAATGTTTGCGGTGGTAATCCCCATTAGCTCAGAATCAGAATTTTTAGAAATTGCCGCCTGCTTCAACTTAAAACCTCAACGTGTACTGCATGTAAAAGGAACAGAATCTTCTCCAATTAAACGAACGCTGATAGAATTCACTTTTCAAATTAAGAAATTGAAGACAGAAGAATTGGTTATTGAAATCGAAAGGCACCAGTATACACCAGAATACATCGAACTTACCAAGGATTTTTATTTGAAGATGTAGAAATTTATTTTTGAGTATTTCTGCTATTCCATTTAATAATGAGGTAGCAAGGAATTCCCAAAATCAACATTAAAAATCCATAAAATACGGTATCGCGCCCAGAGCCATAAATTGCCCAAATTGAAAAAGCCATACCAATGCCGCCGAGCAAAAATGTTTTTATGCGATTGTTAAAATGAAGATTTCTATCGATCAAAATCATAACATAAGCTGCTGCAACAATTAAATAAGGAACCAAAACCACGAACACTGCAATCTCTACGATAAATTTGAATTGATCTACCAAACCATCGGTAAAGTTCATTATTAGCAAAAGACTGGTAAGGACACTCCCGATTATAATCCCAAAGATTGGTGCCCCCTGCTTATTTTCCCTCTTAAAAATCTTCGGGAACAGACCATCCTTAGCAGTCGCCAGTGGTATTTGACCCATAATAAGAGTCCAACCATTTAAGACTCCTAACCCTGAAATAATCACACCGACCGCGACAAAATATCCAGAATATTCTCCACCGATCATCTTAGCGGCTTCTGCAAAAGGTGCTGCTGAATTTTGTAATAAATCGACGGGTAAGATTCCGAACAATACCACCGTTCCTAAAATATAAATTATCGTAGTTATGATAGAGCCCAACATAGTGGCTTGAGATACGGTTATTTCTGGATTATCTACATTTTCCGCCGGAACGGTAGCAGATTCGATTCCCATAAAGGCATAAAGTGTTAAGGTTGCAACAGTGGCCAAGGCGGTGAGGTCGGTTTCACCCGTTATATTAAAGGCTGGGAAATTTTCAAATTTGAAAAAGAACAGCCCAACTATTATAACAAATATCAAGGGCAGGATTTTAAGTACGGTCGTAATCACCTGAATCCTCCCCGAAGATTTTATACCTCTCGAGTTAATGAAGGCAAAGAGCCATATGAAACCAAGGCCTAAGAGTAAGCGTAGGACATTATTTGTTTCAAGATCAGGAAAGAAAAACGTCAGTGCGCCGACAATCGCGATGGCAATTGCGCTATTACTGATCCAAATAGACAACCAATACCCCCAAGCCACCAAAAACCCAATAAAATCGCCAAAACCAGCTCTCGCATAAGTGTATGGTCCGCCACTTTGGTTGACTATGATTTTACTACAATTTCCAAAGATTTTAGCCAAGACCAATGCTCCTGCCGCCGTAAAAATCCATCCTAATAAACTTATGCTTCCGTAACTGGCTAATGCCGCAGGAAGAACAAATATTCCGACGCCAATCATATTACCTATAACCAATGAAGTAGAAGTTATAAGTCCAATTTTTTGATTTTTCGCCATGAAAGGATAAAGTAAATTAATTTACTGAGGAAGAAAATAGTTTGATTAGTAGTACCAATATACAACTATCTATATGATAGAGGTTGGGAATTTTTAAGATTAATATAAGATGAATTCCCAAGGCATTAAGTAACTTTGGGCAACCAAAATTTTTGATGAATATGAAGCCAGATTTATTTGAAGCTCCAGATTATTATAACATTGACGATTTACTAACAGAAGAGCACAAATTAGTAAGAAGTGCGGCAAGAGAGTGGGTAAAACGAGATGTCTCCCCTATTATTGAAGAATATGCCCAAAGAGCTGAATTCCCAGAACAAATCATACAAGGTTTAGCAGAAATCGGCGCATTTGGACCTTACATTCCAGAAGAGTATGGCGGAGCTGGGTTAGACCAGATTTCCTACGGATTGATTATGCAGGAAATTGAAAGAGGAGATTCTGGCGTTAGAAGTACCGCTTCGGTTCAATCTTCATTGGTCATGTATCCTATCTGGAAATACGGTAACGAAGAACAGAGACAGAAATATTTACCAAAATTGGCTAGCGGAGAATGGATGGGTTGTTTTGGTCTTACCGAGCCAGACCATGGTTCAAATCCGGGTGGAATGACCACCAATTTTAAGGATAAAGGCGACCATTATTTGTTAAATGGTGCAAAGATGTGGATTTCTAATGCACCTTTTGCCCAGGTCGCAGTTGTTTGGGCAAAGAATGAAGATGGAAGGATTCATGGACTAATCGTTGAGCGAGGCATGGAAGGTTTTACAACTCCAGAAACCCATAACAAGTGGTCCTTGAGAGCTTCTTCTACGGGCGAGTTAATATTTGATAATGTAAAGGTTCCTAAAGAAAATCTTTTACCAAATAAGTCTGGTCTTGGCGCACCTTTGGGTTGCTTGGACTCTGCACGTTTTGGAATCGCTTGGGGTGCAATTGGCGCTGCAATGGATTGTTACGACACGGCATTGAGATATAGTAAGGAACGCATGCAATTCGGCAAGCCGATTGGGCAGTTCCAACTTCAACAAAAAAAATTGGCCGAGATGATTACTGAAATCACCAAAGCTCAACTTTTAGCTTGGCGATTAGGTGTCCTTAGAAATGAGGATAAAGCAACTTCAGCCCAAATCTCTATGGCCAAAAGAAACAACGTAAATATGGCAATTGAAATAGCGAGAGAAGCAAGACAGATTTTGGGGGGAATGGGAATCACAGGAGAGTATTCCATTATGAGACATTCTATGAATCTCGAAAGCGTCATTACGTATGAAGGCACTCATGATATTCATTTATTAATCACTGGACTCGATATTACAGGGCTAGACGCTTTTAAATAATCTAAACTTTAAGCAAGAAAAATTCGTATATAATTTCTGAACAATGGCGGCATAAAGATTGCAACCAATGAATTAAAAAATACGGATATGAAATTTATGAGCTCAATTATTATAATATTTTTCACCTTCTTGATGAGTTGTAGCACAGATGACAGCGCTACCATAAATCCAGATGCTGAAAATCCCAATCCTACAACTTCATCGCAATACAAATATCTGGCGCTTGGCGATAGTTATACAATCGGGCAAAGTGTTTGTGAGACCTGTAGATTTCCAGAACAGTTAAAGGATAGTATTTTAAATAAAATCGACGACTCTTCAATTGACCTCGATATCATTGCAGTTACAGGATGGACCACTACCAATCTCAAAACGGCCATCAACGCGCAGAATCCTTCTGACGACTATGATTTGGTTACGCTTTTAATAGGGGTGAACAATCAATATCAAGGAAAGCCATTTTCGTTGTATGAAAATGAATTCCCAGAGTTGCTCAATACAGCAATTGAAAAGGCGAAGGGCAACAAAGAACGTGTTGTTGTAGTTTCTATTCCAGATTATGCATACACCCCATTTGGGCGAACTACTTCTAATCCCGAAAGGATTTCACAGGAATTGGATAGATACAATGCATTCGCCAAAGAAATTGCTGAACAAGAAGGGGTTACTTTTGTGAATATTACGGATATAACGCGTGAAGGTAATTCTGATCCATCTTTAGTTGCTTCGGATGGCTTACATCCTTCAGAAAAAGCATATTCAAGATTTGTTGAGACACTGTTGCCTTTAGCAATAGAGAAGATTAAGATTGAAAACTAGAAATAGATTCTAGCTTTCTGGTGCAATTTCAACTTCTAAACCTTCCAAGGATTCATTAATGTGAATTTGACAGCCCAAGCGACTATTATCTTTTACGTTGAAAGCTTCGCTTAACATGGCTTCTTCTTCATCTTGCATTTCTGCTAATTGGTGGTCAGATAATATATAACATTGGCATGAAGCACACATCGCCATTCCTCCACAAACACCAATGGTACCTTCAGGCGCCAATTCGTAACTTCTAATAACCTCCATTAAATTCATGGCCATATCGGTAGGAGCATCGATAATATGCTCTACCCCATCCCTATCTATAATTTTGATTTTAACGTCTTCGGTCATTTTTGGTTGTTGGTTGTTGGTTTATGGTTTTTGGTTTTTGGTTTTTGGTTTTTGGTTTTTGGTTTTTGGTTTTTGGTTTTTGGTTTTTGGTTTTTGGTTTTTGGTTTTTGGTTTTTGGTTTTTGGTTTTTAGTTTTTAGTTTTTAGTTTTTAGTTTTTAGTTTTTAGCGGAATCTTTCATTTTAATGAACTTCCCTGATTAGAGTTGACCGTTTTTAGTTAATCAATTCATTGTTAAAAATAGTCATCATTTTTCTTTCTTTAGGCCTCAAGAAAGAAAACTGGGTTATGAACCTTTCAGGGCTCATTCTGTCGTTATTATCATGTATCCTTTTGTTGTTATAATTCTTTACCGCCTTTGCGGTCATCCTTTTTAACTGACCAAAGTCCTTGGGTTTCCAGTGGTCCAGGTATTCTTCCTTTATGGTCCTGTTGATACGCTCGGCAAAGGCGTTGTCCTGTGCGGAGAGTGCCATGCTTATCTGGCTTCCATTGTGCTTCAAAAGCCTTATGTACTCTTTATAGGTATATTGGCTTCCCCTGTCACTGTGGTGTACCAATGGGGCATCGTTACCGCTCAAGGCCATATTCAGGGCATCAATATTTGCCTGTGCCCTCATATTGTCAGAGACCTTATAACCTACGATCTTCTTGGTATAGACATCTATTATAAAGACTGCGTAATAATGCCTGTTGCCAATGGGTATATAGGTGATATCAGACTGCCACACCATCGATGGGCGGTCGATCTCCATTCCCTTTATGAGGTTGGGCCAATAGATCTTTGAAGCGATCGTGGTTCTTTTATAGTTCCTTTTGCGCTTCAACCGATATCCCAGTTCCATCATCAGTTCTATAAACCGATCCCTTCCGATAAAGTCGGGCCTGAGCGTATGGTACATCTTCTCCACCCCACAACCTGGATGGTCCTCCCGCAGTTCGTCCGCTCCAAGGACCAGCTGTGCTGTTTTGCTGTCAAAGACCTTTTGCCGCGCATCGTACTGCGCGATGGCCTGTTTGCTCAGGCCGGCCTCTTTGTAGAGACTGTTCAGGGAAAAACTCATTTTTTGCTTGTTTTCCCGGAACCAGTTGATTGTGGGGTGCCGAAGTTTTTTTTGATATCGATGTCAAGTTCAGCCTTGGCGATCTCCATCATCCTTTCCAGATAATCGATCATTATCTGCTTGCGCCCAACAGTGCTCTCCAGCTCTTTTACACGGGCTTCGAGCTCTTTCATTTTTTTTGGCTACTGTCCTTCATCTCTACGATCCTAAATCCTTGTTCGTTAAAGGTAGAGAATTTATAGACCCAACTATAGATTGTAGGGTTTCCCACACCATGCAGCTTCTCTAATTGAGGTACGCTATACCTACCGCTCTCAAAATCCGCAACAATCCTTTTTTTAAATTCAATTGAGTATTTACGCTGCTTGCGAATACTTCGTACATTTGCTTTCATAGTTTCCACGCTTTAAGTGGTCAACCTATATCAGGGACGTACATAAATCTTAAATCTTAAATCTTAATTCTTAATTCTTAATTCTTAATTTTAACTAATTAATCTCCTTCACCACTGCCTTCGGAGCTTCTTTCCTAGTTCCATCAAAGCCATCTACTCCACTTACGGTCGTGTATTTCATCACGTATCTTTTACCCGGATTCAAAATTTGATAAGCTGCTTGGCACATTAAGGTCGCTTCGTGAAAACCGCATAAGATTAATTTTAACTTCCCCGGATACGTATTAACATCCCCGATTGCAAAAACTCCAGGTATATTGGTCTGATAATCTAGCGCATTATTAACCTTTATCGCATTTTTTTCAATGTCTAGACCCCAATTAGCAATCGGTCCTAATTTTGGAGAAAGACCGAACAACGGAATAAAATGATCAGTTTCAATTTCAAATTCTTTGGCAATGTGCTGTGATTGGGAAACCACTAGCGCTTCAACTTTGTCATCTCCTACAATGCCCACAACCTCTGCCGGTGTGATAACATTCACCTTACCTGCGTCCTTAAGTTCTTGAACTTTCTCAACTGAGTCCAGCGCTCCCCTAAACTCATTCCTTCGATGAATAAGCGTTACTTCTGAAGCGATATTTGCAAGAAAAATAGTCCAGTCTAAGGCGGAATCGCCCCCACCAGAAATCACTACCCTCTTGTTCTTATAAAACATTGGATCCTTAATTATATATTCAACTCCAGAATCTTCAAACTGAGTGATGTTGTGAATTATAGGCTTCCGAGGTTCAAAACTTCCTAGTCCGCCAGCAATTGCAATAATTGGAGCATGGTGTTTTGTTCCCTTATTTGTAGTCACGATAAATGTACCGTCCTCTAGCTTTTCTAAGGTTTCTGCGCGCTCACCCAAGGTAAAACCAGGTTTAAATTGCTTGCATTGTTCCATTAGATTCGCGGTTAAATCTCCAGCAAGAATCTCCGGAAACCCAGGAATGTCATAAATGGGTTTTTTAGGATAAATTTCGGAACACTGTCCTCCTATCTGAGGAAGAGCATCAATTAAATGACATTTCAACTTTAATAATCCTGCTTCAAAAACTGCAAATAATCCGGTTGGCCCTGCGCCTATAATTAGTATATCTGTCTTAATCATAAATATTCTGAATTTTCAGAAAATCCTTTCAAACTAAAATTTTTAAATTGAAAACAAGCATTTACTTGTTCTCCTGATAGCGAAGTTTTAATTGATATTGATGACTTGTTCAATCTGTGGCGCATACTTCTTAATCGTCATTTCTACACCAGACTTAAGGGTCATTTGGTTGACGGTACAAGATATACATGCTCCCTGCAGTTGAACCTTGACCAGCTTATCATCTTCAATAGAAATTAAAGAAATATCACCTCCATCACTTTGAAGAAAAGGCCGAATTTCATCTAATGCTTTTTCAATATTTACCCTTAATTCTTCTGTAGTCATCGATTTTAATTTAAAACTAACTCGTTAATTTTTTTTCACTGCCGAGCAACCTGCCATGGTCGTAATCCTAATCGCTTCGGTTGGCGGTAAATTTTCATTTCGTTTTACAACTTCTTCAACGATGTTCTTGGTAAGGTCCTCAAAAGATTTTTCTAGTGGCGTAGCGGTTTGTAACGCTGCTGGTCTCCCTACATCCCCTGCTTCTCTTATACTCTGCACAAGTGGAATCTCACCAAGCAATCTAACATTAAGGTCTTCTGCCAATCTTTGTGCACCTTCTTTTCCGAAGATATAATATTTATTATTTGGCAGTTCTTCTGGGGTGAAAAATGCCATATTTTCTACGATTCCTAAAACAGGAACGTTAATACTTTCTTGTTGAAACATCGCAACACCTTTCTTAGCATCTGCCAAAGCAACATTTTGCGGTGTACTGACGATTACAGCTCCGGTAATTGGAAGCGCTTGCATAATGCTAAGATGAATATCGCCCGTACCAGGAGGAAGATCAATCAATAAGAAATCCAGTTCTCCCCAAGCGGCATCAAAGATCATCTGATTAAGCGCTTTTGAAGCCATTGGCCCACGCCAGACCACTGCTTGGTCTGGCTTGGTGAAGAAACCAATCGAAAGTATTTTTACTCCGTAACTTTCTACTGGTTTCATTTTTGATTTTCCGTCGATATTCACCGAAAGTGGACGTGCATTTACCACATCGAACATAATTGGTATGGACGGGCCATAGATGTCTGCATCTAAAATCCCCACGTTAAAACCCATTTTCGACAATGTAGCCCCAATGTTGGCGGTAACGGTGGATTTACCTACGCCTCCTTTTCCGGAGGCAACCGCGATGATGTTTTTAATCCCAGGAATTGGTTTTCCTTTGATTTCGTTCTTGGGCTTAGAGGGCGCATCTACAGTTACGTTGACGGTAATTTTTGCCTTCTCATAAACCTTTTGGTGAATGATCTTTAATATTTCTACTTCTGTCTTTTTCTTAGCTTGAAGACTCGGATTAGTTATCGTAATATCTACAATCACTTCATCTGCAAAGGTCATTACATTCTTAACTGCGCCACTATCCACCATATTTTCTCCTTCACCTGGTGCAGTGATATGCTTTAGAGCATCAAGAATATCTTGTTTTTTAAGTTTCATATTTGTTTATCGTAAACACGCATGTTTATAAATTTCTGTTCTCAAATCTTTCTAAAATGGAATCGATTTTCTGTTTCAATCTTTTGCTTAAAACCCTATTATTTCATTTCAATCCTTCCGATCAAACGACCTCAACCTGCGTTGAGGTTAGTTCATCCATAAGTTTTCTATGCGCTTTGCTTTAAAACTCCGATTCACTAATTTAGATTAATTCTAAAGTGCAAATATAATTAATACAAAGGGAAGGATGAAGAGAAGTCAATTGAGAAAATGAATGATTAAATTATGTCAACTCGATAGGGGTAAGAAAAAGATTTTAACTAAAGCTCTAAGTTTGGATCCCAATAATTTTCCTTGAAATCAATGATTGCATCATCAACTATTTGATGCCCTTCTTCCTCTAACAATTGCTGCATAAGATTAGTGCCGCTAAAGTGGTGTTTGCCGGTCAATAACCCATTTCTATTAACCACACGATGAGCAGGGACGTCCTTGCCGTGTGAACTGTTCATTGCATAACCAACCATTCTGGAGCTGCTTTTGGCTCCTAAATAGTTTGCAATTGCGCCGTAACTAGTTACTTTTCCATCTGGTATTTGTCGCACCACACTATATACCTTTTCAAAAAAACTTAGAGTTTCTTGTTTCATTGCCTTTCAATTATAATCTGTATCAAGGTGATTACAGCAACCAAACCAGTAATGTAACCGATAGTTCTGTTCATATTTCTCTGGGAGGCAAGATTCTTGGATATATAATGTTCAAACAAAAAGATATAAAGGTAGAACATCGCAAAGGTACCACACGTGGCTCCGGCAACATAAGATGCAATGTTTATGTTATTAAATTCCATCCACCCCAAGGAGGCGATACTAATCGTCATATAGGCGTGAAACGGGACTGGAAAAAGGTTTATGGCAGAAAGAAAAATACCTTGTAGAAATCTACTGTGCTTGCTCTTTCTATCAGTATCGAAATCGCGAACTGCGTTGTTATTGGCAAATCTTAAATAGTAAATCGTAACCAATATAAATATCACCAATGCAACTCTCTGAAGAATATTAACCACGTCTGGGTGATTACTCAAATATCTCGCGAAGACTGCCGCAATCCCCGCTTGAAAAATAACAACTACAGAAGCGCCTATGGAGAACATAATCCCACGCACATGGCCTTCCTTTAAGCTAATTTTGGCCGCGGTCATATTTAAAAGACCTGGAGGAATCACTCCGATATAGGCTATGATGAAGCCCAGAAAGAAGATTGTGGTAATAGTCAAGTCTTCAATTTAATTTAAATTTTATGTAGGTGATGGGTTTCCCCTTTTCTAAATATTGGTTCTCATAAAAAGTTTGGATGGTAGTTACAATTTCGGGGCTTCCTGCATTCTTATATACATCATGATTTGCGTAAAGTACTTCATAACCTTTACCATGCAGTAAACCCAAGGTATAACCATGCATAAACTCGCTATCTGTCTTTAAATTAATCTCGCCGTTAGGCTTCAAGATTTGCTGATATCGTTCTAAGAAATCTATATTGGTCATACGATGTTTTGTACGCTTATATTTAATCTGTGGGTCGGGAAAGGTAATCCAAATTTCGTCAATCTCATTTGTAGCGAACGCATAATCAACCAACTCAATTTGTGTTCTTAAAAATGCGACATTGTTAATATTAGCTTCTATTGCTGTTTTGGCACCTTTCCAGAACCGAGCTCCCTTTATATCGATACCAATAAAATTTTTCTCAGGATATTTATCTGCCATTCCCAAGGTATATTCGCCCTTACCACAACCGAGTTCTAAAACTATAGGATTGTTATTTTTAAAGATGTCTTTGTTCCAATTTCCTTTAAGTTGAAACTCTCCCGAGGTCAACAATTCTCTACTAGGTTGATAGACATTGTTAAATGTTTCGTTATCTTTAAATCTTCTAAGTTTATTCTTACTCCCCACAGCTGTTAAAATTTTGGACAAAATTAAATAAAGTATTTAGCTTTATATTCTGTTTGCTATGAAATATCGGGGGAACATTCTAGTCGCGCCTCTTAACTGGGGTTTGGGTCATGCGAGCCGCTGCATACCAATTATCAAACTTTTACTTAAATATAAGTTTAATCCTATCATCGCAAGTGATGGTGAAGCGCTTCAACTGTTGGTCCAAGAATTCCCGGAACTAAATAGGATTGAACTTCCTTCCTATAACATCAGTTATTCAAAAAACAAACATCTCCTTAAGTTTAAGATGCTCATAGATTCCCCAAAAATCTTAAAAGCAATTAAAGCCGAAAAAAAGATGACCTCGGAAATTGTAAAAGCCAATAACATTATCGGAATCATCTCCGACAACCGTCCCGGAGTCTTTAATAAAAAGATTCCATCGGTTTTTATAACTCACCAGCTAAAAGTTATGAGCGGCAGCACAACTTGGTTAACTACTTCTTGGCATCAAAAAATGATTAAACATTTTGATCAATGTTGGGTGCCAGATTATAAAGGGCCAATGAGTCTTAGCGGAGAGTTGAGTTCCTTAGAAATACCAAAAATAAAAACCAAGTTTATTGGGACTTTAAGCCGATTCGATAGAATTATTTGCGAAGAAACCATTGATATCTTAATACTTCTTTCTGGTCCAGAACCACAACGATCCATGCTAGAAAAAAAATTGACTAATAGTTTTAAGGAGACCACAAAAACTGTGGTTATGGTACGCGGAGTTATAGAAAATGAAAGTTCTACAGAACAACGAGGGAATATGAAAGTCTATAATTTTATGCTTGCCGAGCATCTTGAAACGCTCATCAACGAAAGCGCAATCGTTATCTCAAGGTCTGGTTACACCTCGGTAATGGATTTTGCAAGGCTTAAGAAAAATGTCTTTTTTATTCCTACTCCCGGTCAGTTTGAACAACAATATCTGGCTCAACACTTGGAGGAACTTAGAATGGCTCCTTTTTGCCAACAGGAAGATTTTACGATAGACAAACTAGAATGGCTAAAGGACTATGAAGGTGTTAGAGAACTAGACTATCAATATAATTTTAAGAAGTTATTCAGCCTTTTCGAGGGTGAATGAAAATTCGCTACCCACGGCAAATTCACTTTCTACGTAGATTTTCTCGTTGTGGGCTTCAATAATATGTTTTACAATCGACAATCCAAGTCCCGAACCTCCTTCTTTTCGTGATCCACTTTTATCTACACGGTAGAATCGTTCAAAAATTCTTGAAAGATCTGCTTTATGGATGCCTTCGCCATTATCGGTAACTCTAATTATCACCTTATTTTTAATCAGATTTTCAACGCTCACTTCTGTGGTGCCTAATGTCTTTCCATATTTAATTGAATTAACGATAAGATTGGTGACCACTTGTTCTATGCGCTCCATATCCGCCAAAACGAAAATCGGTTTTACATATGGCATGTCAAATGTCAAGGTGATTTCTTTCTTCGCGGCTTTCATCTCTAGAAGATCAAACACGTTCTGAATAAGTTCAACGATATTAAATTCTTCAATATTAAGACTCAAATCACCAGATTCTAACTTGGTAATCATGTCTAGGTCCTTTACGATATAAATCAAACGCTCCACGCCTTTGTTGGCGCGCTTAAGATATTTATTGCGTACCCTTTTGTCTTTTAATGCGCCGTCGATTAATGTTAGTAGATATCCCTGTACCGTAAAAAGAGGTGTTTTTAATTCGTGTGAAACATTCCCCAAAAATTCCTTTCTGTATTCTTCACGAATCTTAAGGGTTTCTATCTCTAGCTTTTTATCTTTTGCAAAGCGCTCAATCTCTTCGGTAAGAGTTGCCATATCCGTGGTAATGGGCTGGCTCCGAAGATTGGTATATTCTAAAAGTGTAAGGTCGTCGTAAATTTGTTTGATGCGGCGATAGATGAATTTTTCAATCCTAAATTGAACGATTCCAAAGCTGAAAATAAAGCAAGCCACCATAAATCCTAAAATCAACCATACATCTAGCCTTCCCGTTAAAGCTAAAAAAACACTCAGAAAGAGTGTTAGTGCAACCGTTAGGTAAACCGCAGACATTATCGCAAAGCGATAGGTTTTTTCTAACTTTTTGGCCATTAGCTCACAAACTTATATCCTACTCCTTTTATGGTTTTAAATTTACCGTTTCCTAACTTCTCCCTTAGTTTTCTAATGTGAACGTCAATTGTTCTACCACCAACAATCACTTCATTTCCCCAAACTTTGTCGAGTATTTCTTCTCTTTTGAATACTTTTCCGGGCTTTTCTGCTAGGAGGTAAAGAAGTTCAAATTCCTTTCTGGGCAAGATTATCTCTTTTCCTTTATGGGTAATTTTATATTGTTCTCTGTTGATGACCAGTCCGGCAATCTTCAAGGTTTGATCAACAGCTTCCTCATCCTTTAAACGGCGTAACAGAGATTTTACCTTACTGATGAGTAGTTTTGGTTTGATAGGTTTGGTGATATAATCGTCGGCACCGGCATCAAAACCTGCAACTTGAGAATAATCTTCTCCCCTTGCAGTTAAAAAAGCAATAATGGTTTCGGATAAATGTGGGATTTTGCGAATCTGTTCACATGCTTCGATACCATCCATTTCTGGCATCATAATATCCATAATGATGAGATGAGGCGATTCCTTATTAGCCTTCTTTACCGCCGACTTGCCATTGTCCGCAGTAATAATCTGATATCCTTCCGACGAAAGATTATAACTAACAATCTCTAAGATGTCTGGGTCATCGTCTACCAAAAGTATTTTAATCTCCCTTTTTTTCATACGTATCTTAAAGTATAAATATAGCACATAAAATAAAGAATTTTAGAGCGACTTGGTTTGATAACTATTTGGTAACGTTTAACAATATTTTAGGCATAAAAGTTGAAGGAAAGTTATAGATTTATGTAAACGCTAATTATTTGATGAAAAATTACACTTTTGGTATTTATTTTTTGTTGGTATTTCTATTTTCCTTTGCGGGATATTCTCAAGAGCAGCCTGGAGTAAGCGAGAAGCAGACTACTAAGGAAAGTATAGAAAATCTTATTATTTATCCTAATCCAGCGACCCAAGGAAAAATCTACATTACTTCAAAACTTAATAAACCAAAAGAGGTCGAAATCTTTGACGTTCTCGGCAAAAAAATCATCTCCACCTCACTACTCAATAAAACCTTAGATGTTTCTTCGCTTTCTCCTGGCGTTTATATTTTAAAAATCAAGGAAGAAGCCTATTCTGCGACCAGAAAATTGGTCATTCGCTAAACCACTTTTTATTTTTTTTAAGTTGAAAGATTCATTCTTCAAAATGAAGTCTAAACTTTTCAATTTTGGCTAATTTTGAAGCATGATAAAGACTGATGAAATCTTTAATATTTCAAATGATGATGAATTCGAAAATTGCGCCCTGCAAGTTTTTCAACATCAGTTTGAAAATAATCAAGTCTACCGCTCCTTCTGCGACCTGCTCTTAAAACATCCATCGGACATTAAAACCATTGAAGAAATCCCATTTTTGCCGATACAGTTTTTTAAGTCCCATGAAGTCATCGAGCGAAATAGAAATGCTGAAAAGACCTTCTATAGTTCGGGTACGACCTTGAGCGGACGCAGTAAACATTTGGTTTCAGATTTAAGCGTGTATGAGGAAAGTTTTAGAAAAGGTTTTGAGCATTATTATGGAAATATTAATGATTATACCATTTTAGGTTTACTTCCTTCTTATCTAGAACAAGGCGATTCTTCCCTGATTTATATGGTAGATGACCTCATAAAAAATTCTAAGAAACCTGAAAGTGGATTTTTTCTGAATGACTTTTCCATGTTAAGCGAAAACATTCAATCTCTAGAAAAATCGGGAGAAAAATATATATTAATTGGTGTTACTTATGCGTTATTGGATCTTGTTGAAACCCATCAATTTAAGATGAAACGTGGTATAGTCATGGAAACCGGTGGGATGAAAGGACGTCGTAAGGAAATGGTTAGAGAAGAGCTTCACCAACAATTAATGCAAGGTTTTGGAGTGAATAGCATTCATTCTGAATATGGGATGACCGAACTTTTAAGTCAGGCGTATTCAAAAGGAAATGGGATTTTTGATTGTCCGCCTTGGATGAAAATCATCAGCCGTTCAGTTCAAGATCCGTTAACTATCCTTGAATCTACCAAAACTGGGGGGATAAATATTATAGACTTGGCGAATGTGAACTCGTGCTCGTTTATTGCTACCCAAGATTTAGGAAGAGTAAATGAAGATGAAAGTTTTGAAATTATTGGTCGCTTCGACTCGGCCGATATCCGAGGTTGCAACCTTATGATACTATAGTTTATTTGGTTTTTGATTCCGGCAGGCAGGCAGGGTTGGTTAAGCCTTGAAGGTAAAATTCCAACTTCCAACTTTTAACTTCTAACCTCTAGATTCTAGATTCTATCCTCTATCTCACAATTAAACTACTTCAAGAATAAAGGTTTTCTTTTTACCTCTTTCAATTATAATAAATCGGTCGTTTAATAGGTCAGCTTCAGAAAGATTGTAATTTTCATCTACCTTTTCCTTATTTACAGAAATTGAATTTTCCTTTAGCGCACGTCTGGCTTCACTATTAGAAGACAAGAAATTTGTCTTTGCAGAAAGCGCGGCAATCATATCCAAACCTTCTTTAAATTCACCTCTGTCTATTTGAAACTGAGGCAAATCACTAAAAAGATCCGTTAGCGCAGACACATTTAATTTTTTCACATCTTCCTTAAAGTCCTTGCTGTATAGAATATTTGAAGTAAGTTCTGCATCTTCATAATCACTTGCAGAGTGAACAAATGTGGTCACTTCTTTTGCTAAACGTTTTTGAAGGGATTTTATCCCTGGGTTCTGACGATGTTCTTCGATGAGATTTTCAATGGTTTGCTTATCTAAAAAAGTAAAGATCTTGATGTATTTTTCGGCATCTTCATCAGTAGCCCTCAGCCAAAACTGACAGAATTTATAAATTGAAGTCTTATCGGCATCGAGCCAAATATTTCCGCCTTCAGTTTTTCCAAATTTAGAACCATCTGCTTTGGTGATTAAGGGGCAGGTCATGGCATATGCCTTGGTCTCTTCATCTGGATTCATACGTCTCACTAGTTCTGTACCAGTAGTAATATTTCCCCATTGATCGCTGCCTCCCATTTGTAGCGCACAACCGAAATGTTTATGCAAGTGGTAAAAATCGTAACCTTGAATTAATTGATAGGTAAACTCAGTAAAAGACATTCCAACGCTTCCTTCATCACCAGATAATCGTTTCTTCACGGAATCCTTAGCCATCATATAATTAACGGTGATTCTCTTACCGACCTCGCGTGCGAAATCAATGAATGAGAAAGATTTCATCCAATCGTAATTGTTCACCAATAATGGCGAGTTTTCGGCCTTCGAATCAAAATCCAAAAAGCGCGCAAAAACAGATTTAATTCCTTCAACATTATGTGCCAAGGTCGCTTCATCCAACAAATTTCTTTCGTCACTCTTGCCAGAGGGATCACCGATCATACCAGTCGCACCACCTACCAAGGCAATTGGTCTATGACCATAATTATAAAAGTGAACCAGCAAGATAATTTGTACCAGACTACCAATATGTAAAGAGTCAGACGTTGGATCAAAACCTATATAGGCCGTGGTCATTTCCTTGTTAAGTTGCTCTTCGGTACCCGGCATTATATCGTGAACCATTCCTCTCCATCGCAATTCTTCTACAAAATTATTGGCCATAATTATCTTATTAAATCAATGAGGGGCAAAGATAAAAATCAATGTAGAATTACTGTGGGTTAAGAGATATTTCTTTAACTTGGGAAGATGATACTAGTAACTGGCGGCACGGGTCTTGTTGGCTCTCACTTAATCTTTAAACTACTACAGACACATAACAGCGTTCGCGGAATTTATCGCCGAGAGCATAAATTAGCTTTGGTTAAGCATGTTTTCTCCTATTACACTAATGATGTAGAGAATTTTTACAATAGAATTGAATGGGTTGAAGCGGACCTAAATAACATTCCAGATTTAGAAAAAGCATTTGAGGGTGTTCACCTTGTTTATCACTGCGCAGCATTCGTTTCTTTTGAACCGGACAAATACCATTTACTTAGAAAAATAAATATTGAAGGCACCGCAAATATTGTAAACCTTTGTATCGCAAATAAGGTAAAAAAACTCTGTTATGTGAGTTCTATCGCAGCTTTAGGAAGCACTATAACTCCTGAAAAGCCAATTACCGAAAACAATAAATGGAATCCGGAGGCAGACAATAGTGTTTATGCCATCACTAAATATGGAGCGGAAATTGAAGTTTGGCGTGGTTCACAGGAAAATCTAGAAGTTGTAGTGGTTAATCCGGGAGTAATAATCGGTCCAGGCTATTGGAAAAGTGGTGGCAGCAGCAGTCTTATGCGCCAGGTTTATAAAGGCATGCCTTACTATACTGAGGGAAGTACCGGCTACGTAGATGTTAGCGACGTTGTTAATGCCATGATCTTACTTATGGATAGCGATATAAAAAACGAACGATTTATCTTGGTATCAGAAAATCTAACCTTTAAGTATTTCTTGGAGAAAACTTCAAAACTTTTAGGAGTAAAACCGCCACAGAAGGAAGCCAGCAAATTCCTATTAAGTATCGGTTGGCGATTAGATTGGATTAATAATAAGCTATTTGGAAAACGGAGAAAAATGTCCAAACAAATGGCTCAAAGTCTTCAAACCAAAAGTTTATTCAGCAATGAAAAAATAAAGCGAATTCTCAATTTTGAATTTATGCCGATGGAAAAATCGATTAAGCAAACGGCCGAATTATTTTTAAAAGACCAAAAGTCTAATCCTTAATCTTTGTAATACTATCTAGAAATTTCTTTGATTTAAGTCGAGGTGTATTGTTGGTAGAATCTTTAATCTTTTTATTTAATAGATTTAGTGAATCTCTCGTCTTTTTTTGAATTTGTTCTTCGGTATCTTTTATGGAATCGTAAAATTTAATATTTCTATCAATCCTCAGCTTAACCGAGTCCATTATCACCTGATAATCATCAATCTCGAACGCATAATATTCGTTGCTTTGAGCAAACTGAAGGCTATCAATTTTATATTTGTCAAAGACATATTTTTCTGGAAATACACCATTTGCTTCTAAAATTTTCTTGTTTATGCCCTTGGCCGAATTTAGAATATAGACATCATACAGAATGTCTGCCATGTCCTCCTTAGCAATAAGATTCTTCGGCTTTTCTGGCTTTGCCTCCGTATAACATGAAACAGCCATTAGGGCAATAAGAAGATAACTTAACCACTTCATCTATTAAAGGTTAATCTTTTTGAAGCTCTAACATCAGAAAACTTTAAGTTCTGATAAGCCAAATGCCCATTTATAAAAGTATGGGTAACCCGAGATTTGAAGGTCGTTCCTTCAAATGGCGACCAACCACATTTGTAGTGGATATTCTGCTTGTTTACGGTATAAGGATTAATCGGATCCACCAAAATCATATCCGCATAATACCCTTTCTTTATGAATCCTCGTCTTTCAATTTCAAATAAAATCGCAGGATTATGGCACATTTTTTCAACGATTTTTTCAATTGAAATCTTTCCTCGGTGGTGCATTTCCATCATTGCAGAAAGTCCGTGCTGTACTAAGGGACCACCAGAAGGCGCCGATGTGTATGGATTCTGTTTTTCTTCCCAAGTATGAGGTGCATGATCGGTTGCAATAACATCAAAACGATTATCGAGCAAGGCTTTCCATAATTTAGCCCGATCCTTTTCAGATTTTACCGCAGGATTCCATTTTATAAGGGTGCCTTTTTTCTCGTAATCTTCATCTGTGAACCAAAGATGATGAATACATACTTCTGAAGTAATTTTTTTGTCCTTTAAAGGTAATTTGTTATTGAACAATTCTGTTTCAATTCCGGTTGAAACATGAAAGACGTGAAGTCTAGCCCCAGTTTCCTTGGCAAGTTTTATAGCTCTTGAAGATGAAATATAGCAAGCTTCGGCACTTCTAATATCCGGATGACATTCAATCGGGATGTTATCCCCGTATTTTTCTACATGTTTGGCTAGATTGGCTTTAATGGTCGCCTCATCTTCACAATGAACAGAAATCACTAAACTCGTACTAGAAAATATCTTTCGCAGAACTTCAATATCATCTACCAACATATTTCCGGTGGAAGAACCTAAGAATAATTTTAAACCTGCTACACTATTCTTATCTAACTTTAGAATCTCATCAAGATTGTCGTTAGTACCGCCAAACATGAAGCTATAGTTGGCAAAACTGCTTTTGGAAGCAATATCGAATTTTTCTTCAAGCTTCTCAATTGTGGTAGTCTGAGGATTTGTGTTCGGCATCTCAATAAAAGATGTGACACCACCCGCAATTGCAGCTCTAGACTCAGAACCAATATCTGCTTTATGGGTTAACCCTGGTTCTCTAAAATGAACTTGATCATCGATAACACCCGGCATTAAATATTGTCCTTCGGCATCGATTATTTGGGTGTCTGAAGATTTTACGCTTATTGATTGATCAACTTGACTGATGATTTCGTCCTCAATCAGAACATCTCCTTCAAAGATTTGACCTTCATTAACAATTTTAGCATTCTTGATCAATATATTTTTCCTGCTCATATTTTGTTTGTGAACAAACTTTTAATTTTCATATTTAAAACTCCAAAGATGGCTTCAGAAATAATACCACCGCTCATTTTGGACTTTCCTCTCATTCTATCCGTAAATACCACGGGGATCTCTACAATCTTGAATCTTTTAAGGTGCGCCTTAAATTTCATTTCAATTTGAAAAGCATAGCCAACGAACTTTATTCGATCCAAATCTATGGCTTCTAAAACTGTTCTTTTATAACACACAAAACCTGCCGTTGTATCGTGAAGCCTCATTCGCGTAACAAATCTCACATATTTTGAAGCGGTGTAGGATAATAGAACCCTACTCATTGGCCAGTTTACCACATTTACTCCCTTTACATAACGAGACCCAATCGATAAATCGGCACTGCCGTCGGCACATGCATCATAAAGTCGTACCAAATCTATGGGATTATGGGAAAAGTCCGCATCCATTTCAAAGATGTATTGATAATCCTTTTGCAATGCCCATTTAAATCCGTGAATATAAGCTGTACCAAGACCTGTTTTGTTCTTTCTATTCACTAAAAACAAGCTTTCTGGATATACCTTTTGGAGTTCCTTGACCTTTGCTGCGGTCTGGTCTGGCGAATTATCGTCAACAATCAGAATATCAAAAGCTTTGTCCTGGGCGAAAACGGCAGATATAATGGCTTCTATATTTTCAATCTCATTATAAGTAGGTATAATGACAATGGCATCGGTCATTCACTGAAATTTTAACAAAAGTAAGTTATTTTAATTCAAGTCATTTAAGTGGATTTCTAAAACAATGTTAATTATAACCTTAGATAACCTCTGTCTAATAGGCCTCTATAAATCCTAAATTCTTAGTAATTTTGAAGCATGTTAAGAGAAGTTGTCACAAATAACTGGTTTACGATTTTTCTTGTGATTGCTGTAGGTCTTGTAACCCTCAGCAAATACCTCTATTCTCAACGTTTTGCAGACTTTTTGGCGGTTGTAGGAAACTCTAAATATTTGAAGATTTACGTAAGGGACCAAAAGTTTGTAGATGGTTTTGATGCCTTATTGTTCTTTAACCTAGTAATCTGTGTTTCAATATTTGGGTATATAAGTTATATCACATTTGTGAATCCGGCTCAATTTGACTCTGATCAGTTCCTTAAGCTGTTGGTGGCAATTGGATCCTTGGTAATTATTAAGGTGTTGATAGAACGCTTGATCGGTAGCTTATTCGAAATCGATAAAATTATAGACTCCTACCTCTTTCAAAAGACTACATATAAAAATTATACTGGCCTATTATTACTCCCGATAAACATCTTATTAATTTACACATTCCAACCGAACAAAATTGGGATTTTCATCTGTCTTGGCATACTCGCAATCGTTAATTTTATAGGGTTTATAACGGCTTTCAAGAACCATCAAAATCTGTTATTGAATAACTTATTCTATTTTATTTTGTATCTTTGCGCACTTGAAATTGGACCTTATCTAATTTTATATAAATTACTTACAAATCATCAAGCTTAAAATTTACTACTAACCTATGAAAGTGAAAACAATTTTAGTGTCTCAACCAGAACCTAAAATCGAAAATTCGCCTTATTTCGATCTGCAAGAAAAGCAAAAGGTTAAAATCGATTTTCGACCTTTTATTCATGTTGAGGGAGTTGAGTCCAAAGAAATTCGTCAACAAAAAGTTGATCTTGCGAATTATTCGGCAATAATTTTAACCAGTAGAAATTCTGTCGATCACTTTTTTAGGGTCGCGGACGAAATGCGCTTCAAGGTTCCAGATTCTATGAAGTATTTCTGTCAGTCTGAAGCCGTAGCTTATTATTTACAGAAGTACGTAGTTTATAGAAAGCGTAAAATCTATGTAGGCAAGAGAAGCTTTGCAGATTTAATTCCACTTATAAAGAAATATAAGGACGAAAATTTCTTGCTGCCAACTACAGATAAATTGAAGGATGAAGTACCACAGATTCTTGAAGAACTTGGAGTAAAATATAAGAAGGCAATTTTTTATAGAACGGTAATCAGTGATTTATCTGATCTTGCCGATGTTTATTATGACATTTTGGTGTTCTTTAGTCCTTCTGGTATAGATTCGCTATTCCACAATTTCCCTGAATTTAAGCAGAATAACACACGTTTGGCTGTTTTTGGAAACACCACAATAAAGGCTGTTGAAGAAAGAGGTTTAAGAGTGGATATTGCTGCTCCAACACCAGAAACACCTTCTATGACCATGGCTTTAGAAAAATACATTAAGGACGTTAACAAGGGAAAATAAATTACTTGTTATACCCATAAAAAAAGCGCGTTAAAATTTTTACCGCGCTTTTTTTATGTTGAAAGTTTATAATTAATAGTTTCTTTCAAAATGTTTGTTATCGTAAAAAGAATCGTCATCTTCAAAATTCCTGTTTTCATCCGAGCGGTCATAAGTTTCTATTATTATAACCTCATAATCTCTAGTAATTTCTGAGCCTTTAGAGTACCGTTTAGTTTCTGCGTAAGTTTTCTGATCAACTTCGTTTGAATAAACGATTTCATTTTCTAAATCCAAAGTCGCTAACCCAATTGGAATAATTAAATGGTTTTCTCCATCCTCATTGATAAAATTGTGAGGTCCGTCACTAGACTTATTTCGACTATAAGGTTCAAAGTCTTTATTTAAAATCTCTGGATCAACCTCCACATCTAAATAAACAACTCTCTCGGCACTTTTATTGACCAACAGATTATCTACCTTACCAATAACTTTATCATTTTTATCCTTCACCTGCCAACCTCGCACATCTTTATCGTCGTCATCGACAACGTAACCTGAGAGTTCATTTAAATAGAACAGATTTTTGTTTTTGTCTTTATTGTAATTGTCCATAATAGTTCTGTTTATTTCATTTTTAATAAAAGTGACTTTGCCGAATTATAAAATTTGGTTACGTCACCTTTTTGATTCAAAGTATGCTCTTCTTTATTAATTGCTTCTACAGCGCTCCTTACTTTAGAAACGTCATTTTCCAAAGCAGGAAACTTTTGTTTCTGTAGGGTTGAAAGCGCATTTACAATGATCATTCCTGATTTTTTGATGTTATCAGCGTGATGCAACTCATAAGGATCAGCCGTTACGGCATCTGCACTCTGTTTAGCTTGCTGCATATCCGAAATGATATCTACACCCATGTCATTTGCTTTTGCTTGTACTGCGTCTATTAAATGTGTTAACGCACCATGACTGTATTCATGATCGATACCCATCCTAGATGAATCACCAATGTAATCCGAATACTTTGCAATTGCTTGATCACTGCTACCTGAAGAATTCGCATATTGATCAGAATCATTATTTGGATTATTTGCGTTCATTTCGTCTGCGTCCTCATCCATCACTTGTTCCGTATTGACGTCATCCATATCATCCACTCCATCGTCATCCGCGAAAACCGCGAAGTACAATATTGCTGCAAGTATTAATGCGCCAATTAGAATCCAAGGCCATATAGGTTTTTTCTCTCTAATTTTAATTTCTGCCATAATTATTGTATTTGGTTTTAGTTTTTATCAAGTTAACAATAGATGTGGTGTTGTTTTAGCTGTATAACGGTACACCTTGACTGTATTGATTAACAAGATTACGATTACAATAATCGATCGCTTCAGTTCTATAGACATTCAATAAAAGGCATAAAAAAAGCCCGATTCTCATCGGGCTTTTTAATTTAGAAGGCGTATCGCTGTGGACCTCCGCGTCTTATTTCTTCATTTGCATATTTTTCAAACTTTTTAAAGTTTTCTCTAAATGCATTGGTAAGTTTAAACGCTGTAGTATAATAAGCTTCATCGTTGTTCCAAGTAGACCTTGGACTTAAAACCTTGGTTGGCACACCTGGGCAAGACCTAGGTTGCGCAACACCAAATACTGAATGTATATGATAATCATCGTAAGAATAGAGGCCTAAATCCCCATTTAAAACTGCATTGATCATCGCTCTTGTATATTGTAACTTCATACGTGTTCCTACACCATATGGACCACCGGTCCAACCAGTGTTAACCAACCAAACGTTAACTTTAGCTTCTTTCATTTTTTTGCTGAGCATTTCGGCGTATTTCGTTGGATGCAACGGCATAAAGGGCGCTCCGAAACAGGCCGAAAATGAAGGTTGTGGTTCTTTTACTCCTGCCTCGGTGCCAGCAACTTTAGCGGTATAGCCACTGATGAAATGATAAGCTGCCTGACTTGGAGTTAATTTAGAGATTGGAGGCAACACCCCAAATGCATCTGCTGTTAAGAAAAATATATTCTTCGGATTTCTCCCAATAGAGGGTTCTTGAATATTATCAATATGATAAATAGGATAACTAACTCGAGTATTTTGAGTTATGGAAACATCTTCAAAATCCACTTCGCCGTTATTATTAACTATGACATTCTCTAGGATTGCTCCTTTTTTTATTGCCCTAAAAATATCAGGCTCGTTCTCTTCACTAAGATTAATCACTTTTGCATAGCAACCTCCTTCAAAATTAAAGATGGTATTCTCTTTGGTCCATCCGTGCTCGTCATCTCCAATCAACTTTCTATTTGGATCTGCAGAGAGGGTTGTTTTACCAGTACCTGATAATCCAAAGAATATCGCGGTATCATCTTCCTTTCCAACATTGGCACTACAGTGCATTGGCAGAGTATTTTGATAAACAGGAAGGATAAAATTTAAAGCTGAAAAAATTCCTTTTTTGATTTCTCCCGTATATCCAGTACCGCCAATCAAGGCTATTTTTTTAGTGAAATTTAGTATGGCAAAGTTATGCTGACGCGTGCCATCTTCATTTGGATTTGCCATAAAGCCAGGTGCAACTATAACCGTCCAGTCTTTCTCGAAATTTTCAAGTTCATCTTGAGTCGGTCTAAGAAACATGTTGTAAGCAAACATATTACTCCAAGGATACTCTGTAATCACTCTTATATTAAGACGATGGTCTTTGTCCGCACACGCAAATGCATCTCTTACATAAAGTTCTTTTTCTGATAGATAATCGATAACCTTCTCATAAAGCTTATCAAATTTTTCAGGTGCAAAAGGAATATTAATATCTCCCCACCATACTCTGTCTTTAGTTATTTCATCTTCTACTATAAACCTATCTTTTGGGGATCGACCGGTAAATTCACCTGTATTAATTGCAAGTGCGCCGCTCGAAACTTCTACTCCCATATCCTTACGTATGGTTTCTTTTTGAAGTTCATCAGGAGAATCCTGATAGTTTATTTTTGCGTTTTTAATTCCATATTCATCAAGCGAAATCGTTTTCGCTGTTTGGGTGTGTTCTACCATGATTTTGTATAAAGTTTGGTTCTGCAAAATTAAACAAATTATTAAAGAGGGACTACAATTTAACTGTTTAAGCAGTTTTAGATTTGATGAATTCTATAAGTACAACCACCCAAACTCCTATCAATAATAGGCCTCCTACAGGAGTGATAAGCGCGATTGATTTAAAATCGAAACCACTTAATTCATTGGTTGCCAATCCGTAAATAGATCCAGAGAAAAATAGTATGCCAAAAAGTGAAAGATAGAATATTGCTTTTTTGCTTTTAAAACTCACAAGGTCGGTACTCCCCACGAAAAGTAATAGTATTGCATAGTACATCTGATATCTTACTCCAGTCTCAAAAGTAGAAATTGATTCTTGGCTAATCACTGCTTTAAGACCATGGGCGGCAAATGCACCCAGTGCAACCGCAATAAAGCCAAGGATTGCTGCTAAAATCAGTATTTTTTTGTTCATATTAAAATGAGCTTTCGGTTTAAATTGGCCACTGTATTTCTTAAATTCGTTCAACAAAATTACTCAACTGTTATCATTATGCGAAATGTATTAATCATTGGATCCGGTAAATCTGCGTCATATCTAATTAAATATCTGCTCGATAAATCTGAAGAAGAAGATTTGCACGTTATCGTAGCCGACAAGAAAATCCATAATGCCAATAGATTAATCGGGAATCATGAGAATGCCCAAGCCATTTCATTAGATATAATGGACAAGCATGCCCGCCAAGCAGCAATCACAAATTCTGATATCGTTATCTCAATGCTTCCTGTTAAGTATCACATAGAGGTTGCTAAAGATTGTGCTGCTTGCGGTCGAAATTTGGTAACGGCCTCATATGTAACGGATGCCATGCAAAGTCTCGATTCAATCGCGAAGTCTAAAGATTTGATATTTATGAATGAAGTTGGGGTAGATCCTGGCATCGATCATATGAGTGCCATGCGAGTAATAGATAGAATTCGTGAAGAAGGCGGTAAGGTTATTTTGTTTGAATCGTTTACTGGAGGTTTGGTAGCCCCAGAAAATGATAATAATTTATGGAATTATAAATTTACTTGGAATCCAAGAAACGTAGTATTGGCAGGTCAAGGTGGTGCCGCTAAGTTCATTCAAGAAGGTACCTATAAGTACATTCCTTATAACCAAGTTTTTAGAAGAACGGAGTTTTTAGAAATAGATGGTTACGGAAGATTTGAAGTTTATGCAAATCGTGATTCTCTAAAATATCAGTCGGCTTACGGACTCGATGGGGCAAAAACCTTATATAGGGGCACCATGAGACGCGTTGGTTTTAGCCGGGCCTGGAATATGTTTGTGCAATTAGGTATGACCGATGACGAATACATAATCGAAAATAGTGAGGACATGACTTATAGGGAATTTGTAAATTCATTTTTACCATATAGTCCAACAGATTCGGTTGAATTAAAATTTAGACATGCGCTAAAAATTGACCAAGACGATATTATTTGGGACAAACTTGAAGAACTTGATCTCTTCAGCAAAACAAAAAAAGTAGGAATAAGCCGTGCAACTCCTGCACAAATCCTTCAACAAATTTTGGAGGATACATGGATTCTTAAGCCCGGCGATAAAGATATGATTGTGATGTATCACAAATTTGGATATGAAAAAGATGGCAAAAACTATCAGATAGATGCCACAATGGTCGTTAAGGGCGAAGACCAAACCTATACTGCAATGTCTAAAACCGTTGGTTTACCGGTGGCTATGGCGACTTTAGCAATTCTTAATGAAAAGATTAAAACTCCCGGAGTAATGATTCCAATTACAAAAGAGGTTTATAATCCTATCTTGGATGAATTAGAAGATTATGGAATTGTTTTCAACGAAAAAGAAGTTCCTTATCTCGGATACAATCCGCTCAATCTTTAATAATTTAATTTGAAGGTTGTAAACCACAATATTGAAATCGACGGGATTGACAAGGAAATCTTGCGTGCTCTAATGGAAGATGCCAGAACACCGATTCTGGAAATCGCTCGTAAAGTCGGAATATCTGGTGCGGCAATTCATCAGCGTTTAAGAAAACTTGAAGCTTCAGGCCTTCTCACTGGCTCTAAATTTATCATCAATTCCAAAATTCTTGGCTATACCACCATGGCATTTATCGGTATTTATTTAGATAAGGCAGTGAGCAACCCTGAAGCGGTAAGACAGTTAAAGAAAATCCCAGAAGTTATTGAATGTCATTACACCACCGGAAACTGGAGCATCTTTATAAAAATACTCTGCAAGGATAACGAACATTTAATGGAATTGCTTAATAAAGATATTCAATCGATTAGCGGAGTATCAAGAACCGAAACTTTTATCTCCCTCGCACAGCAGATAGATAGACAGATTAAGATTTAGTTGTTGGTTGTTGGTTGTTGGTTGTTGGTTGTTGGTTGTTGGTTGTTAGAAGTTAGAAGTTAGAAGTTAGAAGTTAGAAGTTAGAAGTTAGAAAATTATTTCATAGTTCAGACTAACTAACCATACTTGGTCTTCTAATATCTAGTCTCCACAATTTATCACCCTTTTCCAATTCAGTCCTTATACAGGAATTCGATGTATTTAGGTTAGTATCAAATTTTCAACAGAACCTGGGAGGTATACAATTCTGAGTATCAATAGAATCTTGTTCTCTTGCTTGAGAACGACTGATTGATGGATTTGCCGTTTAAGTATTATTCCTTAATTCTTGTTCAGGTAATTTGAGATCATATGCTAATGGTCTGCAATTTGTATCTGTGAGTAAGAAAATTAGGTTACGAGAATGATTGAGAATAAGAGTAAAGTTCGTTTTATAATAAAGTTGTGTTGTTGTTAAGAATTGACCTACTCACGTTTGAAAACCAGGAGATTGTCACCATCGTTTTCGTAAAATAAAGTGAGTGTAGAAGAAGAGACTTCATATTCAAATACACATGGTCCACGAGGTGCACAAACTTCAGAAAATGCTATTGATAGAAGACGCTCCCAATCAGTTTCAATCAATTCAGTTGTGCCTATTGTTAAGAATGTAATCTCGTTCGATGTGTGTTCGTAATTTCCTTCAATAGTATTATATCCAGAAACTCCTGTTATAGAATTATCTTCGAACACAAATAAAATTGGTTTACCGTTTTCAGGATCTGATACAACACTTCCGTCTGCGTATCGAGATTCTTGTAATTTCCAAGTGCCGATTAGTTTGTTGTTAATCGTTCCTTCAGCGGAACATCCTGAAAAAATGATTAAGGAAATACAAAATAGGGCTATTATATATTTCATTCTACTAAATAATTTTTACATAAATTACCTATCGTTTATGGAATTAACGAAATTTGAGCATTTTTTTCGTTAAAAAAGTAAATTTTGTTCAATATCTTTAATATTGGATAAATTTTGACACATTTTTTCGGAGTCCATTATTATCTTGTTTATTCGAAGTTTTTCAAAATTCATTTAGGATTCGGATGCGGAAAAGACTTTTTAATTATGCAGTAGTTTAACAAATAGAACTCTTGAAATTTCAGTTACTTAATACTAGATACTTAATTCTTTGTCTCGTGTCTCTAAAGAAATCATTCCCTCGACATAAATATCGAAAGCACATACCAGAATAACAGCATTAAAGAAGCAAATAGGCCCAAGGATGCTGGGATATATTGATCACTAGAATATTTGTGTACTAAATTAGATGTTTGATAAAGTATTGCTCCTCCTGCCAAAAGGCACATCCCAACCGAGAACCAAAGTCCAAGATTAAAACCGAATAGTGACCCTGCGATAATAAGTCCCAGTGCTATGAAAAATCCTATGGTCAATCCTGTTTTAAGGAAAGAGAAATCCTTTTTTGTCAAGAGCACTACCGCTGATAATCCAGTAAATAGACCTAAAGTTACAATTGCCGCTTGATTCAACATTTCTGCCCCACTATCCGTATAAACCATAGCAATGAAAAGCAATGGCAGAAATATAAAAGCTTCAGCTAAAATATAAAGACCAAATGCTAGGTATTGTTTGTTTTTGTCTGGAGTTTTAAGCGCCATACCTTCAGCATAGTTTGTGATGAACATAAATCCGCCTAACATTATCAGCCATCTCCAACCTTGGGTCATGGAAAGCGCAAAGTTCACAATGGTTTCACTTTGAAAAAGAAGCCACTCAAAAACTATAAATACCAAAACTCCTCCCGCAACATGGGCATAGGTCTTTTGATAGAATGTAGCTCTATCGGCCGTATCTATCTGCCCGACCAGTAATTTGTTTTCAGGTAAATTTTCCATAAGTCAAGAATATTAAGAGTCGTTTGTTGTCAGAAAAGTAGTAAAAAAATAACCGAAAACATCTTAACTCAAGAAATTTTCGGTTACTTTCAAAATATTCTATTTACTAATTTCTATTTCCAAAAATCTGAAGCGCCCAATATAATAATGATGCCAAAGCACCAATCGCAGCAACTACATAAGTTCTAGCTGCCCATTTTAAAGCATCTTTGGCAGCAGCATGTTCTTCTTGGGACAGCATATTTTTGTTCTCTAACCATGCTAACGCTCTATTACTTGCATCATATTCTACGGGTAGTGTAATAAAACTGAATACTGTAGCCATGGCCATCATGACCAGACCTACTACAGCGACCCAATAGCCCATTCCCATACCAGCCGCAGCACCAAGTACCAAACCACCGATAATTAACCACTGTGACATTTTTGATGAAATATTTACAGCCGGAACTAGTTTTGTCCGCAACTGCAACCAACTATATGCCTGGGCATGTTGCACGGCATGTCCACATTCGTGGGCCGCAACTGCAGCCGCAGCCGCATTTCGTTGCTCGTAAACCGGCTCACTAAGGTTCACCGTTTTATCTTTTGGGTTATAATGATCGCTAAGCTGTCCTGCAACAGATATAACCTTTACATCCCTGATGCCATTATCGGCAAGCATTTTTTCTGCAATTTCCTTTCCGCTCATATTATTTCTAAGATGAACCTTGGAGTATTTTGCGAACTTTTTCTTAAGCTGATTGCTAACCAACCAGCTGACCAGTGCAATTGCACCAATCAATATATAATAACCGAAACCTATTCCCATTTTGGATAATTAATTAAAAATTTATAATAATCACTTAGCAAAAAATGCGCCAATAATTATACTGAATTTATGTCAGATTAAGTTACTGATTTTTGAATTTTAGTATACATATCAAAATGTATAATGTTGAAATTGAAGTAATGAAATTCGCGACAATTATCGATGGACTATTTTTTAAGATTCCATAAATAAGCCAGAACACTACGCCTATGAAAACCATAAAATACATCGGTAATGATAGTGACTTTACATCTTTGGTTTTCCAAACTTTAAAAACTTGAGGCATAAAAGCCGAAGTGGTTAAAAAAGCGGCCACAAAACCTATGGTCTCTATGAAAACTGGACTATCCCACAATATTTACGATTTTACCAGGAACTACGATTACTTTTTTGGGAGTTCTTCCCCCTAATTGCGCGATGGTCTTTTCATTTTCTAGAACTGTTTTTTCAATTTCTTCTTTGGAAAGTTCCAATGGCATTTCTAACATAAACCTCATTTTTCCATTAAAGGAAATCGGATAGTTCTTGCTACTTTCCACCAAATACTTCTCCTTGAATTCTGGAAAATCTGCCGTTGCAATGGATTTATTGTGACCCAATTTATTCCAAAGTTCTTCAGCAATATGAGGTGCATAAGGTGAAATTAAAATCAAGAAAGGTTCAAGTATTTTTTTGCTAGTACATTTTAGAGCGGTTAACTCATTAACTGCAATCATAAATGTTGAAACTGAGGTATTAAACGAGAAGTTTTCGATATCCTCTTCTACTTTTTTAATAGTCTTATGTAGAATCTTATAAGCTTCCTTCAAAATTGACTCATCTGCTGAATCATCGACAAAAAATGTTTCGTCTTCGGCGGAATGATACAATCTCCAAAGTTTTTTTAAGAAACTATGCACCCCTGTAATACCAGCGGTATTCCAGGGTTTTGCTTGTTCTAAGGGACCCAAGAACATTTCATAAAGTCTCAATGAATCCGCTCCATACTGTTCGCAAATAGCATCTGGATTTACGACGTTATATTTAGATTTGGACATCTTTTCGACTTCGCGAGAAACTTTGAAATTACCATCTTCGTTCTTGATGAATTCGGCATCTTTAAACTCTGGTCTCCAATTTCTGAAAGCTTCAATATCTAATTCATCGGAAGAATTTACCAAACTTACATCTACATGGACTTTATCCATTGGATATTTAATTTCAAATGAGGAATATTTATCCCCTATTTTCTGGAATATTCGGCTTGCCACAGAATCTAAATATTCACCTCTTTTCTTAGTCAAGATTGAAGAATCAAATTTCATCAATGGAAAAATCGAAGATTGACCATCCCTAAAAAACTCAATATCAACTATATTATTCTCAAAAATACTTTCTAGTTGCTGAATGTCATGGTAATTAAAAAAAAATAGTGGTCTTTCTTTAGTATAATTATCAACCTCAGTTTCATCGAACTTGTTTTTAGAAAACCCAGTTGCACGAAAAACAAACGCACTAGTACCCAAAATCATTCCTTGGTTAATCAACTTTTTAAAAGGTTCTTCAACTTCAACAAAACCTCTGTCTTTTAAAAACTTCACCCAGAATCTAGAATATAATAAGTGACCTGTGGCATGCTCACTACCACCGATATATAAATCCACATTCTCCCAATAATCCAAGGCATTTTTAGAAGCAAAAACCTTATCCCTATTTTCTTTTTCTTCCATATAGCGGAAAAAATACCAAGAGCTCCCTGCCCAACCCGGCATGGTATTCAGCTCTAAAGGAAAGATTGTTTGATGATCGATTTTAGACTTTTCAACAATTTTATGATTTTCAGTATCCCAAGCCCAATCGTCCGCTCTTCCTAATGGTGGTTCGCCCTCTTCGGTAGGAAGATATTTTTCGACTTCTGGCAAAGTAAGAGGAAGGTGTTTCTTATCTATCATCTGCGGCATACCATCTACATAGTAAACCGGAAACGGCTCGCCCCAATAGCGTTGACGGCTGAAAACAGCGTCTCGCAAACGATAGTTGATTTTTCCTTTACCCTTCTTTATTTCTTCAAGTTTATGGATGGCAGTCTTTACTGCTTTTTTATAACTAAGACCGTTTAAAAAGTCACTATTATTGATTTTGGTTTCATCCTTTTCAGCATAAGCCACTTCACTTATATCGACACCTTCAAAAATATTCGGAATCGGCAGACCAAAGTGTTTTGCAAAATCATAATCTCGTTGGTCTCCACAAGGCACAGCCATCACCGCACCTGTACCATAGCTCGCTAAAACGTAATCTCCAATCCAAATCGGGATGGCTTCACTCGTAAACGGATGCAACGCAAAAGCACCGGTAAAAACGCCAGAAATACTTTTTACATCGGCCATTCTCTCTCGCTCACTTCTTTTGGAAGTTTCAGCAATATATTCGTTCACCTCCTCCTTTTGGTCTCTGGTAGTAATTTTGGAAACCAGTTCGTGCTCCGGGGCAAGGGTCATAAAACTAACGCCAAAAATAGTGTCGGGGCGCGTGGTAAAAACCTCAATTTGCTCGTCATATCCTTGTATATCGAAGGTTACAGAAGCGCCTTGTGATTTACCGATCCAATTTCTTTGGGTCTCTTTAATGGATTCCGACCAATCGATGGTATCTAAACCTTGCAACAAACGCTCAGCATAAGCAGAAATTCGCATGCTCCATTGGGTCATTTTTTTTCTAACCACCGCATATCCCCCACGTTCTGAAACTCCATTAACGATTTCGTCATTGGCAAGTACGGTCCCAAGTTCTGGACACCAGTTTACTTCCGTTTCAGCAAGATAAGTAAGACGATATTTTAAAAGTATTTCTTGTTTTTCTACAGTTGAAGAAGAATTCCATTCGCCTGCGGTAAAAATTTCAACATCATCATCGCATGTCGCATTTACGTTGGCATTTCCTTCAGTTTTAAATAATTCAACCAAGTCAGAAATCGTCTCCGCTCTGTTATTATCCTTATTGTACCAAGAATCAAAAAGTTGTATGAATATCCACTGCGTCCATTTATAATAGGCCGGGTCACTAGTTCGCACTTCCCTGGACCAATCGAATGAAAATCCTATTTGGTCTAGTTGCCGGCGATACGTTTTAATATTTTCTTCAGTGGTAATGGCGGGGTGTTGCCCAGTTTGTATCGCGTATTGCTCCGCCGGAAGTCCAAAACTATCGTAGCCTTGTGGATGAAGAACATTAAATCCTTTGTGCCTTTTAAAACGAGCGTAGATATCTGATGCTATATAACCTAAAGGATGACCAACATGCAAACCCGCACCAGACGGATAAGGAAACATATCTAGGACGTAATATTTAGGCTTTTCTGAATTATTTTCAGCTTTAAAAGTTTGATTTTCAGCCCAATATTTTTGCCATTTATTTTCAATCTCGTTAAAATCGTACCGCATTGTTGTTCTTTTTGGAAGTCGCAAATTTAAGGTTTATACATTCAAACTAAAACCTTTAGTTCTGCTTTCTCGCGACTTTTTCCATCGATAATAATGAATGATAGATAAAGGAATTAATGGGAGTTTTAATTTGAAGCTTTTCACCTTGGGCAACAATATAACCATTAAAATCATCTAGCTCGCTAGGTCGGCCCGCCATGATATCGCGTTGCATTGAAGCGGTGGTGTTATAATCAAGTTTATCAATAAAATGGAAAACCAGTTCTTTGTGATCATCACCTAAGCCCACTCCTAATTTATTAGCAACAGCAATTATCTCGTCGGCCGTCTTCTCCATGACATTTCTTAAATAACTATCCTCTCTCATTTGACCGAGACTTACCCGAGTTAAACCACCGAGACCGCTGATAGTGCAGATAAAGAGGAATTTTTTCCAAATTTCTAATTGAATATTTTCAGCAATACTGCACTTAAATTTTGCCGAATTTAAAAATTCTTGAAGCTTTTGAATTCTGTCTGATTTGCGGTTATCATTTTCGCCGATCACTATTTCCGGTTCCGCACCCATATGCTTAATGACTCCTGGAGATTCAATTTTACTGACTACTTTACAAAAACCGGCAACGATATTTTCTTGAGGGATTATTTCCGAAATCTTTTCGAAATTGTTAGCGCCATTCTGTAACGGAAGAATCACGGTGGTCTTGGAGATTATCGATTTTAAACTCGAAACTATGTCTTTGACCTGCCATGACTTTACCGCAAGGATTATTAGATCAGGTTCGCCTAATTCTTCCATTTTATCTGTGGCATTAGGGTGTACCTTAAAATCACCATGAATACTGTTTACCACCAAACCGTTGTTTTTTATCGCTTCAAGTGTCTTTCCACGCAATAAGAACGTGATGTTTTTGCCGGCCTCCGCTAATCTTCCGCCGAAATAACCACCAACTCCTCCAGCGCCTACAACAACAATGTTCATATGTTTTAGTTATAATAATTAGTATCTAAATTTACTTTTATATTTTTACGCGAGCAAGCAAAAACCATGAGTTCATCCTTCGAAAATTACCAAAAAAGAAAACTAATTTCGTCTTATTTTTCAGTCGTTATAAGCATCGCTTTGGTTTTATTTTTACTCGGCTGTTTAGGTCTTTTAGTGTTGAACGCCAAAAAAGTGGCCGATCATTTTAAGGAACAAGTCGTAGTCACCATTTATTTGAATGAAACTGCTAAGGAGGTTGAAATCAATCAGCTTCAGAAGAGTTTGGCGATGGCCGACTATACCAAATCAATTTCTTACGTGACCAAAGAGGAAGCTGCAGAAATGATGCAGAAAGAAACTGGTGAAGATTTTATGGATTTTGTGGGCTACAACCCTTTGAAGAATTCTATCGATGTTTATCTAAAGGCCGATTACGTTACCAACGAAACTCTAGACGGGATTTCTGAAGAACTATCTAATAAGCAATTTATTGAAGAAATTAAATACGATAATGACTTGGTAGAACTGATGAATGATAACGTAAAGAAAATCACTTTTTGGGTTTTGGTCATCAGCGCTCTTTTCACCTTTATCGCTGTTCTCCTAATCAACAGTTCCATAAGATTGGCTGTGTATTCTAAGCGATTCATTATTAAAACCATGCAGATGGTTGGCGCGACTAAAAGATTTATTAGACGCCCTTTTGTCTGGAAAAGCGTTCAACTTGGTATTATAGGTGCGATCGTTGCACTCTTCGGGATGGCGATTGTGCTTTACTATCTAAACGAATCTTTCCCTGAACTAGGACTTACCGAAAAACCGCTTTACATAGCGCTCCTATTTGTGGCGATATTTATGATGGGCGTTTTTATAACCTGGATTAGTACATTTATTGCAACCCAGCGTTTCTTGAACTTAAAAACCGACCAATTATACTATTGATTTTCGTTTTTTTAGATTGAGTTAACAGTTCAATTTAAAGAAAAACGGTTACTTTGCACATCTATTAAAACAACCTATGGGCGAGAAAAAGAGAAAAGACGAAGCGAACTCAGAATTTATTTTCGGGCGTAAGAACTATAAGTTTATGCTGATCGGTCTTGGATTTATTGCACTTGGTTTTATTCTTATGGCCGGCGGCGGAAGTGACGACCCAAAGGTCTTTAATGACGCTATTTTCAATTTTAGACGAATTAGGCTGGCCCCAACGATGGTCCTTATCGGTTTCGGGATTCAAGTTTATGCCATTTTGCTCAAACCTAATAAGGATTAAGTTTTCTTCAATGTTAATGCTCTGCATGTTACAGGGCTATTCCAAACTTCATTAAATGAGTCTAACGTAAGTCTTCGACAGGATGAGACTGACCGTGTATACTTGGCCTTTTACTAAATTTTTGTCACGCTGAGCCTGTCGAAGCGCTTTTAAATAAACTTCATAAAAAAAGATAACCTGAGTCTTCGACAGGCTCAGACTGACCGTGTTGTTGCTTCATAAAAATTGTCGACAGGGTTAGACTGACAGGGTATACTCGGCCTGTACTAAATTTTTGTCACGCTGAGCCTGTCGAAACGATTATTAAAAATCTCCTAAAACAAAAATCAGACTGATTGTGTTCGCGCTTATATTTCTAAAAACTCGGTCACGCTGAGCTTGTCGAAGCGCTATTCAAATCATGTTCAATCCGTAATGAGTCTTCGACAGGCTCAGACTGACCGTGTTGTTGCTTCATAAAAATTATCTACAGGCTGAGACCGACAGTGTTTATAATCCGGCTGTTACTAAATTTTGGTCACGCTGAGCCTGTCGAAGCGCTATTTTCCTTATTTTCACTTGTAAAGAATGATAAAGGTGAAAACGTTTTATGTATACATTCTTAGTTGTTCTGACGATTCATACTATACTGACATGACGAATAATCTTGAACAGAGAATTATCCAACATCAATTGGGAAATAATCCAGATACTTATACTTTTTCTAGAAGGCCCGTATTGCTAAAATGGTATGTTGAATGTAATGACCCGAATGATGCAATAAGAATTGAAAAGCAAATTAAAGGTTGGACAAAAAGAAAAAAGACCGCTATTATAAATGGCCAATGGGATGATCTTGTAACATTTTCAAAGAATTATACAGAGCATGGAAACGATAAGTCTTCGACAGGCTAAGACTGACCGTGTTCGCTTTTCTTATTTTTCTAAAAACTTTGTCACGCTGAGCTTGTCGAAGCGCAATTAAAAAATGTTTAATATAACATGAGTCTTCGACAGGCTCAGACTGACCGTGTTGTTGCTTCATAAAAATTGTCGACAGGCTTAGACTGAAGGTATTTATACTCCGCCTGTTACTAAGTTTTTATCACGCTGAGCTTGTAGAAGCGCTTATTAATACTCTCCTAAATAAAAAGCTTCAACTTACAATCCCACTATTCATTATTTAATTTCGAAATAGATCATAGCATTAAACTGCACTACCACCATTTTTGATATTTTTGAGGCATGGATGTAATTGATTCAATAATCTTAGGCGTAGTACAAGGCTTAACCGAATTTTTGCCAGTTTCTTCAAGCGGTCATTTGGAAATCGGTAAAGCTCTTTTAGGTGACAATTCTGTGCCGAAAGAAAGTCTTCTATTTACAGTGGTTCTTCACTTTGCGACGGCGCTCAGCACTATTGTGGTATTTAGGAAAGATGTGGTAGAAATACTGAAAGGCATTTTTAAGTTTCAATGGAATGAGGATATGCAATTTTTATTTAAAATCGGACTGTCGATGATTCCAGCAGTTATCGTCGGACTATTCTTTGAAGATCAGCTAGAATCCCTTTTTGGGGGAAACCTATTATTAGTGGGATGTATGTTATTAGTTACCGCCGCGCTCTTATTTATGGCAGACAAAGCGAAAAACACAGAAAAACCTGTTAATTTTAAGGATGCAATAATCATCGGAGTGGCTCAAGCAATAGCAATGTTGCCGGGGATTTCTCGTTCTGGCGCTACCATTTCTACTTCTGTGCTGCTAGGGAACGACAAGACCAAAGCTGCACGGTTTTCTTTCCTTATGGTGGTTCCGTTGATTTTTGGAAAAATCGCGAAGGATATTTTAAGCGGTGACTTAACTGCAGACACGTCCAACTCTTTAGCACTAAGCGCTGGTTTTGTAGCAGCATTTCTTGCGGGTCTGGTGGCCTGCACCTGGATGATTAGTTTAGTCAAAAAGAGTAAGCTTTCATATTTCGCCATCTATTGTATCGTTATTGGCCTAATCGCTATTATCTATTCCCTAAGCAATTAATGCAGACTGCTCAAGATTTTTTGGACGGACAAGTTTTGCTTATTGACAAACCTCTCAATTGGACTTCCTTTCAAGTGGTTAATAAATTGCGCTGGGAAATACGGAGCAAATTCAAAATTAAGAAAATAAAAGTCGGCCATGCTGGGACATTAGATCCTTTAGCCACTGGTCTCTTGATTATTTGTACGGGCAAAATGACCAAACAGATCAATGATTTTCAAGCTCAGGAAAAGGAATATACTGGCACTATTACACTGGGCTCCACCACTCCTTCATTTGATCTCGAAACTGAAATTGATAATACCCTCCCGACCGACCATATTACTGAGGAATCAATCAGGGAAGCTACAAATCAATTTATTGGTGAAATTGAACAAGTTCCGCCCATATTTTCTGCTATAAAACAGGATGGAAAAAGGCTTTATGAATTAGCTCGTGCTGGTGAAACTACGGAGATAAAAACCCGAATTGTCACTATTTCAGAATTTGAAATTACCCAAGTTGAAGGCTTGCTTGTGCATTTCCGAGTAAAATGTAGCAAAGGGACTTACATTAGGTCTTTGGCAAATGACTTTGGAAAAGCTCTAAATAGCGGCGCTCATCTTTCAAATTTAAGGCGAACTAAAATTGGCGATTTCGATGTGAAGAATGCTTTTTCTATCGAAAGTTTTATATCAAAGATTACTTCAAATTAAATTATAAATCCTGTACTAGACAAGCTCTAACGCCCCTATCCTAATACCGCAGAATTTTAGAAAATTTTGATTATCCCATCATTTAATCTATTTTAGTCCTTGTAACGTATATATAACCCCATCTAAACTGTTACGATTTTGATGTTTCTTGAAAAATATAAAGCCCTAATAATTACCGTGCTCTTTACGGGAATAATCATTCTTGGTTTGTTTAGCTTTCATCTTACCGAACAATCAAAAAGTGTTGCAGAAAGCTACTACGAAATCGAACCACAGACTTTGGAAGAAATTCTAGAAAAGGAAAAAATCCTTCAAGAACTTAGCGAAAATATGCCATCTACCAATCAAGCGGTGAATGAAGATGATGAGTTTAAGGAGATGATGAAGAATTTTAAAACCATGAATTCTAATGACCTTGAAAGAACCCAAGAGGCCGATGAGGAGCAATCTGAAGAGACGGAGGAAGCAGAAGAAATCCTAATGTCCGATGCCTCCAACCCTGCAATGAGTTCTGGAACTGGAGTTGATAAAGACGAATTCAAAAAATACGATAAGGTTAAGGATATCTTGGCCATGCGTTCCCCTGAAAAAAGAGAAAAACCAAAAAATCTTAATGCCAATAGTACCTTGACTTATTCTCTAAAAGGTCGTGATATGTTAGATTTTGACACTCCGAGATATCTTTGTGAAGAAAGCGGAAAAATCGTAGTGAACATTACCGTAAATTCTGTTGGAGAAGTTACCGAAACTTATATAAATTCGTCTTCTACTTCTGATAATGAATGTTTAACCGGGGCTGCCATAGAATATGCAGAATCCGTCACATTTAGTTCTTCAGCGAATGCATCCCAATTAGGGTCAATCACTTTTTATTTTAAAGGGAAAAATTGATTTTACTCTCTAGCGACATATCTTAGTGACTAGAGAATACTTACATTAAATAATTATTTGTGGAAGAAAACGATAAGCATCGCTGCGGTTGGTGCAAGGGCGATGAGCTATATGAAACTTACCACGACCAAGAATGGGGCGTACCTGTATATGAGGATGATAAAATCTTCGAATTCCTAATTCTAGAAACGTTTCAAGCGGGTCTAAGCTGGATTACCATTCTTCGTAAACGTGAAAATTTTAGGGAAGCATTCGACAATTTTGATTATAAAAAGATTGCGGATTACGATGAGGAAAAGTACGAAGAACTCATACAAAATGCTGGAATTATCAGGAACAAACTCAAAATACGTTCAACCATAAGTAACGCCCAAAATTTTATGAAAGTTCAAAAAGAGTTTGGCTCTTTCAGCAAATATATTTGGGATTTTGTTGGCGGCAGTCCAATTACTAATTCAGTTGAACATTACAAAACTGCTGCAGCTACAACAGAAATAAGTGATGCGCTCAGTAAGGATTTAAAAAAGCGCGGTTTTAAATTTGTCGGATCTACGGTTATTTATGCTCATATGCAAGCAACAGGAATGGTGAATGACCATGAGATTAAGTGTTTCCGTTATAATGAAGTTTAAAAGCAAGGGATTCTAAGAATCAAGCTTCTAGACAATTTAAAAACTCATCTCTAGGAATTTCTTCCGCGCCAAGACTTTCTAAATGAGGCGTATAAACTTGGCAATCAATAAGTTTATAGTTGGTGTTTTGGATAAAGGTGATAAAAGCAGCCTTGCTCGCGTTACTAACATTTGTAAACATACTCTCGCCACAGAACATACCATTATTTAAGTCGATTCCATAAAGGCCGGCTACAAGCTCATTATCTAAATATGCTTCAACCGATTTTGCATAACCCATCTTGTGCAATTGGATATACGATTGTTTCATTTCATCAGAAATCCACGTTCCTCCTTGTCCAGGTCTGTAAATTTCTGAACAATTTTCTATTACGGATTCAAAATCGTGGTTATAGGTAATCGTGAGGTTAGAATTGTTCAAAAAACGTTTCATGCTTTTTGAGACTTTTAATTTCTCTGGAAATAATACGAATCTTGGGTCTGGTGACCACCAGATAATAGGGCTGTCTTCAGAAAACCATGGAAAGATTCCTTTTTTATAAGCTAACAATAAACGTTCTACCGAAAGATCACCACCTAATGCAATAATGCCTTCTTCGGTAGAAGTTTCAAGTTTTGGGAATTCCAATTCTTTAGTTAGCCATCTCATGTTCAAAAAAAAACAACCTTTTCAGGTTGTTTATAATTTAGATAAATCTTGCCTGTAAATTCTAGAAGTGATTATACCTTATTTGAAAACAGGAATATTTCAACTTAACTTTTAAAAAGGCAAATCGTCGTGATCGTCTTCGTTTAAATCGTCTACCGGTTCAAAAGCATCTGGTGGCGGCACTGGTGGCATACCCGCATTGCTCTGATCTGCCTGTACGTTCTCTATTCTCCAACCTTGGATAGAATTAAAGTATTTGGTTTCTCCTTGAGGATTTATCCACTCTCTACCACGAAGATTTATACTGATTTTTACATTTTGTCCAACTTGGTAACTATTCAACAAATCTGTTTTATCTTGAACAAATTCGACCATAATATGCTGCGGATATTGCTCTTCCGTAGTTACTACAATCTCTCTCTTTCTAAACCCATTGTTACCGAATGTTTGGGTCTCTCCTACCATTTTAATTTTTCCTTGTACTTCCATTTCAATTTAATTAGTCTCTATTTGCATTAATATTTTTACTAACTCAATAATAACTTCCAAGCGCTTTGCACGTCGCCGTAGCTCAAATAATTACGGGCGATCTTGTGTTTATCTCTTTGCGCCATAGTATTTATGGTCGGATATCTTTCGCTAACACTGCTCACGAATTTCCGTATATCTTCTTCCGAAGGTAAACTTTCTACATTTCCAAGCATGCCTAAATCGTTACCAGTTAAGACCATACTATTCCTTACTACATCTGGCATGGCATCTACGCCAATACCTAGGGTGTGCAACGGCTTTGGAATTTCGAAAAATCCTTTTTTAGCGCGATTATAATAGTTGCCGCCAGCCCTTGCCACAAGGTCTAACTTTTCTTGGACAATATGCTCTTCACTGTCTAGAACATCCTTAGAAATATGAAGCTTTACAACCTCACAAATTACCAGATTGCCTGCACCACCTTCTTTTCCTAAATAAATAATATCATTTACCTTACACTCAAAATGCACCGGACTTTCGGCAACCCGAAAAGGCTTTACGATATCCGAATCCATCATAGTCAGCCCCGATTTTAGAAACTCGTTGGTATCTGCATCATATTCCGTGCTAGACAACGACATTTGTTGTACAATTTCGTAGTTAACCACATTGATGACCACTTCCTTGGTGGCTTCAACGTTATTTAAGGTATGCTTTGTCGTATTGTCCCTGACCCGTCTCGCAGGTGAAAAAACCAAAATCGGAGGGTTAGAACTAAACACATTAAAATAACTAAAAGGCGACAGATTTGGCTTTCCAGACTCGTCCATGGTACTTGCGAATGCAATGGGCCTAGGAGCTACAGAACTCAGTAAATATGAATGTAATTTGGATGTTGAAAGTTCTTGAGGGTCTAAGGAAATCATCTGCTGAGTTTCAAGTTTCACAAATGTAACCATATCAACTTAGTTTAGAAAACCAAACCACAAATGACCGCACAATATTATTAACATAATTGCATTATATTTAAACACGAACTACTACCAATGTCGCTACCCATGAACCGGAACTATATCCGATGGATAATCATAGTATTATCTTTTGTCATTATTTCCTTAATTCTCTGGAACACTTATATTTTCTTCCAAAATTTTAAAGCTGAAGAACGTACTAAAATGGAAAACTGGTCCTTCGCCCAGGAAATCTTGATGAATACTAAATCTGAAGCTGATTTAGAAGTTATCTCCCGGATTTTGGAAAGTAATACCACAACACCCATGTTACTTGTCAGTCCAGATGGGACTATAAGTAGTAGCAAAAACATAGATGAAAAATTTCTAGAGGTCGATGAAACTTCACGAGAGCTTTTAGGTGATTTTGAAAGTGAAAACCGACCAATAGAAGTGTTTTTTGATAATAAACTTTTTTATACAATTTACTATGGCAATTCGCCCCTATTGAATAAATTAAAGTATTATCCATTGGCCTTGGTACTTATCATTTTTCTGTTCGGCGCCGTAGTGTTCTTTTTCTATCGAAGCTCTAAAAACGCATCCCAAAACAAGTTGTGGACGGGTATGGCAAAAGAAACGGCGCATCAAATCGGGACTCCTCTTTCTTCTTTAGTTGGTTGGACCGAAATTTTACGTTCAGAGAATGTAGATCCAGATTACATTATAGAGATTGAAAAGGACATTTCGCGTTTGCAAACCATTACAGATCGTTTTAGTAAAATAGGTTCTGTGCCTACCATGCACGAAACCGACGTGGTTAAAGAAACGGTAGAGACTTATGAATACCTTAAAGTAAGGTCTTCAAAATTGATAAACTTCAGTATTGAAGCACCAGAAAAACGGCTGATGGCAGAATTGAACCCGCAACTCTACAGCTGGACCATAGAAAATCTGGTAAAGAATGCTATCGATGCTATGAAAGGTAAAGGTGATTTAAAGTTGAAGATTATTGAGACCGATAAATATGTGAAAATAAATATAACCGATACTGGCAAAGGAATTCCTAAAAATAAATACAAGAAAGTCTTTGAACCTGGCTTTACAAGTAAGAAAAGAGGTTGGGGATTGGGATTATCTTTAGCTAGGCGAATTATCGAAGACTATCACAAAGGGAAAATCAAAGTATTACACTCAGAACTCAAAAAAGGAACTACGATGCAAATTTCATTAAAACTACTTTCTTAAATTTGTAGGATGGACCAGAAATATTTTACAATATCCAAGCACAAAATAAGCAATCACTGTCCGGAATGTTATTCGGCCGAAGGACTAGAGCTCACTTGCAGACAACGTTTTAATGAGACAACTTTTTATAAGGCTATTGCCAAAGAAACCCGCTGTGATTTATATTGCGAAACTTGTGATTCGGAAATTTTCCCCGTGCGTTGGACGGACGATATTGAGCGCGTGGTAGATTATCATCGACGCGGTTTAAAGCCTAAAAGAGCCTCTATAAAATTGAAAAAACTAACCTGGATTCTAATTATAGTGGCAATAATTCTAGTTGCGGTAATGGTGGTGAGCTATTTTAATGACACGGACGTCATTTAAAAATCACTGAATATTGCCTTTTATTTTTGAAGCTATTTCTTTCATTTCAGCTTCACTGAAAGATTCTTTTGAAGTAAATCGAGCATCGTCCATGGTCCTAAGCGGAATAAGATGAACATGAACGTGAGGAACTTCTAAACCAATGACAGACATTCCTATCCTTTTACAATCCACAGATTTTTCAAGGGCTATTGCAACCGTTCTTGAAAAGTCCATCAATTCCATATAGGTATTCTTATCAAGATCAAAAATCTTGTTAACTTCTTTCTTCGGAATACACAAGGTGTGCCCTTTCGCGTTGGGATTAATATCCAAGAAAGCCAAAAAGTCGTCCGTTTCATGAACTTTATAAGAAGGTATTTCTCCTGAAATTATCTTGGTAAAAATAGTAGACATATAGAATGGAGTAAAGTTTTAATTATCTCGTAATTTCTAGAATATCGAATTTCATCACACCATTAGGCACTTGGATATCGGCCGTATCCCCAACCTTTTTACCTAATAATCCTTTACCGATCGGGGAGTTTACTGAAAGCTTGCCCGATTTAAGGTCAGCTTCACCATCCGCAACCAAAGTATAAGTCATTTCGGTACCATTGGTTTGATTCTTCAATTTAACGGTAGATAGAACCAAAACTTTAGAATTATCTAATTGAGACTCATCTATTAAACGTGCGTTTGCCAATTGTTCTTCTAACTTAGAAATTTTCATTTCTAACATTCCTTGCGCTTCTTTTGCAGCATCGTATTCGGCATTTTCACTCAAATCTCCTTTATCCCTAGCTTCGCCGATAGCGTTAGACGCTTTAGGCCGTTCAACGTCCTTAAGCTTATTTAATTCGTCCCGTAATTTCTTTAAACCTTCTGCGGTGTAATAAGATACATTGCTCATAACTTCATCATTTATAATTTAATAGAAACTGCGCTAAGTCTAAGAAGACTCTTATGCTCTAGTTAGATTGAAGACCTAACGCAAAAAATCCCGCTTTCACGAGATTGTAAGACAAATATACGAAATATTTATGGTAGCGTTGATAATGTTGTAAATTGTGCGTCGTTATAAATGCTATGAGAAATCTTGTTTTTGCTTTTGTTGCAATCCTTTTAATATCCTGCAGCAACGATGACCGTCCAAAAAATTGTAACTTCTTATTGAACGTCGGGGTTAGTGCGACGGTCAATATGAATTTACCCGAATATAGCCAGCTTCAATTTACCAGCAATTCTGTCTTTGTAGCAAATCATGGCAATCAGGGAATCATTGTCACCAATGTAGGTTCTGGATTTCGCGCTTGGGACGCCTCTGACCCAAACCATACTCCTAGCAGCTGCTCGCGCTTAACTATTGAAGGCGCTGAAGCTCAATGTAATTGTCAAGACGCCAACAAATACAGCCTTTTTACAGGACAAAAGTTAGGCGAATCACTTCCATGTGGACTTAAAGAATATCGAGTAACAATGAATGGGAATAATACTTTAACCGTTTCAAATTAAAACTTCAACGTAACTCCAGCCAAAAAATTAAGTTTAGCTTGGGGATAATATCCTGCTCCTTCAACGGTTGTAATCGTATCTGGAACTGAGAAATCGTCATCATAAGTGTAATAATATCCGTTGGAAATATATTCAACATTACAGATATTATTAACCAAACCTGAGAATACCACCGATTTAATAAATGAATTAGTTTCCCATTCGTAGGTAACATTTAAATCGTTTACAAAATAACTATCTAATTTTGAGAAGGCAGAATCTGTATTTCCTAGATATTGTTCGCCTACGTACTTGCTCAATAATGAAATCTGAAAATTTTCTTTAGGCTGAAAAATCAGTGCATTGGCCGCAACAATTTCGGGCGAATAAGAAATATTGGTCTTGCCTAGATTAACAATCTCTCCATCCCTTGAAACTACGGTTTCTTTATTCTTATTAGAGCTTAAGGTTAAATTAGGACGGACTGAAAATTTATCCGAAAGTCTTAATCCCGCTTCTAGCTCAATCCCCATCCTATAACTTTCGCCGCTATTTGTCCTAATAGGATTACCAACATTATCCAAATTCCCTGTGAGTACCAACTGTTCATTATAAAGCATATAATAAAGATTGGCGTTGAGTTCAAACCTTGAATCATTGTGCCTCCAGCCTAGTTCAAAATCATTTAACTGCTCAGGTTTAACGGTTTCGTTATTTTCAAAGTCATCTCGATTCGGTTCTCGGTTTGCGCGGGCATAAGAGAAGTAAAGATTATTGTTATCATTTAAAAGATAAGTCAGCCCTGCCTTCGGATTAAAGAAACTATAGTTTTCATTTACATTAAATGGGATTCTATCTGATGTCAGGCCAGATGTTATATAATCAACCAATCTTAATTGGAGGTCCCCGTACAAAGAGAATTTATCATTAAGTCTGTAGGTTGCTTTAGTGAAAATGTTGAAATCTTTCTTCTTGCCATTACCTTTATAATATCGATCCCCAATCTCTGATGAGCTGGCGTATCTCGCCCAGATTATTTCGCCATAATGATCGCCATCATAAGTGCTGTAAGATGTTCCGAGAGTAAGATTGATAGATTCATCTTTATAATTCGCATTAAAGTTTGCAACGTAAAAATCATTGTTAAGCCACCTGCGTCTAATTAAATCTGTGGTTTCAATGGCTTCTCCGCCAATTTCAATCGGCTGTAGGTTATAATCGGAGAAGTCTTCATCTTCTTTATACTGTTCAAAAAAACCTCTTCCAAAAGTATAGTTTAAACCAATATTGGTAGACCAGTTATTATTGTAACGTTGGTTCCAATGAAGTTGATAATGATCTTGGGCATAATCATCTACTTCATTATTATGAAATTGCATGTTTCCATCTTCATCATAATATAATCCTGCAACATTGAAGGTTCTATTATTCTGCAACAAATCTGAATCTTCTAGACCATACCAAGACTGGTAGGTCACTTCTTTGCCGGCAAAGGTTATGGCTTTGATCAAAGTGTTTTCATCTATATATGACGCTTGGAAATAATAGGATTTTAAATTGGCCGAAGCTCTATCTATATAACCATCAGATTGAATCTGAGAAACCCTTCCTGCCAACTCAAAATGGTCGTTTAATAAACCGGTGCTGAATTTAACGGTATGTTTTCTTGCATTAAAACTTCCAATGGAATTAGAAATTTCGGCATTTGCTTCGCTTGAAACGGCATCGGTCAAAACGTTAATACTCGCACCAAAAGCACCCGCTCCGTTAGAGGAAGTACCAACGCCACGTTGCAATTGCAAGCTTTCTACAGAAGATGCAAAATCCCCAAGATTTACCCAAAATGTGCCCATAGACTCGGAGTCGTTATAAGGAATTCCATTAATGGTAACGTTAGTGGACTGAGCATTTATACCGCGCACACGGATGTAAGTGTAACCAATACCAGCTCCGGCATCGGTAGCAGTAACCACCGAAGGTAAATAATTCATTAAAACCGGAATATCCTGACCAAGATTTCGTTTGTTGATTTCTTTTTTGGTAAGATTAGAATGGGTTATGGGAGAAGTAGGTTCGACCCGAACCGCTTTTACGAGAACCTCGTCTAAAACCTCAACTTTAGTAGAATCTTGCTCGGTTTTTTGGGAGTACATGGTGCCGGAAAACAGCGCTACAAAAACGGTAAAAGACCTTACAAAAGATAACTGCTTGCGCAGCCATAAAACAGCATAAATTTTCATTCGAAAAATTAATTACGAATAAAAAGAGGTGATTATTCTATGTTATTATTGAATGTTTCAACTTCTAGATTTTATTTCAATTTAAGTTGAAATAAAAAAACTATAGAAGTAGCAGCGAATTTCGCTTTCCTAAACAGCATTACCTGTTCTAGGTTCAATGGGTATAATCTCAGCCAGAAAACTTGATAGTGAAAAACGTTTTCATTATCTTGAGTAACTAGCACCCCTTTATTGAGACAGTGCAAATATAGTAAGGAATTTAAATAAATGATTTGTTCTTGCAAATGATTTTAAATTTTGAATAAGATAAATTCAAAGGCACCGGCCTCCAAAAGCTAATTTTTTTACGATGGAATTTTTTCAACGAAACGACAAGAACATGCAATTCCGCCCTTCAGTCAACCTGAACTCGTTTCAGGTTCCCACAATGAAAACGAACAGTTACATCTTGTTTCAGGGTCGTCAAATAATGGTATTTAAACCAAACAATTCAGGATACAGAGGTAAAAATCAGGAATAGATAAAAGTTAAAAACTAACTATCGTAATATTGCAATATTACGATTCTAAACCTATTTGCCTAAATCAAAATCGGTTAAATCTTAGGCGGGCGCCGATTTTCTTTCTTTTCCGAACGAATCCTTTTATTCTTAAGCCTCATTTTTCTTGCTTTTATGGGCACTCGAGTTTTTATCCTCTGCTTTTCATCCGCCAAGGCTCCGTCTAAAATATTAATCAGCCGTTGGATTACAATTTCCTTGTTTTTGTGTTGACTCCGGGTTTCACCGCATTGCAAAATCAACCTATAATCATTGGTCAATTTTGAGGAGAGCTCATTTATAAGTTTTGCCTTTTCTTCTTCGTCCAAAGCTTCAGATTGCGATACAATAAACTGCACCTCTACTTTAGAAGATGTTTTATTAACGTGCTGTCCGCCGCTTCCGGAACTCCGGATTGCCTTAAACGCAAGTTCTTTTAAAAGTAAATCCTGATTCACACCTATCTTACTTGGTGCGCTGGTTTGAGCAAATCATTGACCGTTTTAACCGGATTAAAGGTTATAAGTGGAACTTCTACAAAGATGGTATTCCAGTTGGCCATACCGCCATTCCAAAGACCAGGTAGTTCTAACGCTTTCAATTCTTTGCCAGACTGGGTTTTCATAGTGATAAAAGCAGCATTTGGGTCTACGTATTTATTAAGATCAAATTTATTGCCTTGATAGTCCCGTACGCCACAAATTACATCCACCGGATTAAAATGAGTAGATTCTTTTAAAATTCGTTTTTGTTTTTCGTTTTTTAAATCAATTTGCGCAGATTCTACAATCTGAAGTGATATCACACCATTTTCGTCTTTAACCCAAAATGGGCCGCCACCAGGTTCTCCTTCATTTTTCACCATTCCGCAAATTCTTATCGGACGGTTTAGCTTTTCGCGAAGATATTCTACTTGATATTTTACTTTGTATTTTTTGAATTCTTTCGAAATATTCACATACAAATCTTTAGACAAGAAATCTACAATTGGATCAAGGGTTTCTTCATCGTTTATCTTTTCATCCAACATCTTCAAATATTCAAAAGCCTTCTCTTGAACCTTCAAAAGATATCCACCTAATACTTTTTTGTGTTTTGCAACTTGTTCCTTGTATTTGTAGACCACAACATTATCGATGTTCTTCATAAAAATAACATCAGCATCAAGTTCATTTAAGTTTTCAATCAGCGCACCGTGTCCCGATGGTCTAAAAAGCAAACTATTGTCTGCATTTCTAAAAGGTTCGTTATTTGGCGTTACCGCAATAGTATCGGTAGAATTTTTTTGATAAGAAAATGTAATGTCATAAGTAGAACCAGTAACTCCTTCAACTTTATCTTCAATTCTCTTAAATTCTTCCTTAAAACTGTCCTTGTATTTCGCAGAGATGGTAAAGTGAAGTTTGGTTGGGCGTTTTTTAGATGAATAAAGCGCAGATTCAAATAAATGCTCTTCAAAGGCAGTGGATATAACCTTATTCTTATATTCATGAAACGGCAAAAGTCCTTTCGGATAATTACCGTAATTAAGCTTGTCGATATCCAGCATTTCCTGCACAAAAAGTAAGGACTGCTCATTGTTGTTGAGATTTTCAAAATCTGGAAACCTCTTATTTAGCCGCGCCATTACAATATCGTAAAACGGAAATTTTTCTAGTCCAACGAAAAAAGTATTTAACTCTCTATCCTTGTTATTATTGATATAACTATTGATGCTTTCCTTTTCTGGGTTGTAATCTTTTATAAACTGAAACAAAAACTTGAACATTCTGGTTGCAGCACCAGAGGCGGGTACAAACTTTATAATGGAAATAGAATCCATTTTTTCATCAAAATAACTAATCAACTCTTCTTTTTTTTCGTCCGAAAGCTGCACCAACCCTCCATCTGGGTTTGCGGCATCGACCAAATTAGAAAATGGTAGTCCAGATTTAAATAATTCTATCTGACGTAAAACTTTATCTTCAGAGAGACCTTTAGTGTCCATCTGCTTTTTATCTTCTTGTGTAAAAATCATTTTTCTTTGAGTAATCTGTTAATAATTGTGGTAGCCTTTTCCATCCGTTCATTTACCACGCCCTTTAAAATAGTATAAGGTAGGTTATACTTTATAAGGGTCTGCTCAAAAGCTTGAAACATTTCTAAGCGTTCATTGGGCTTATCCCTCAAATCATCTGCCTGCCAAGGTGTATCAATGTATGTCAAAAAATACATTTCATAGGTATTCAACAAAGCCCATTTATCTATAATAGGATTACAGCTACCTACGTAATATGCTTCAGAATAAACCTTGGTTTCTAGCAAATCGGTATCGCAAATTAATACAGAATCGGTCTTTTTAGCCAACCCATTTTCGAGTTTCATCTGTCCGATGGCAATTGGCAATAAATCTTCTGCTTCACAAGTTTTTCTCTCGTTGTTCCATTTATCTTGAAGATATTCTCTGGCATATTCTGGCACCCAAACGGAATTGTAATGTCTAGCCAACTTCTCGGAAAGTGTTGTCTTACCGGTAGATTCAGGCCCAAATAATACTACTTTTATACAGTTTGAAGGCTGCTGCGCAAGCTTTTCTTCCATTGAATATAACCTTGTATTGCCAAGAAGGTAAAGATAAGATATTGTAATGACAACATCCCAAGTCCTCTATATGTGTAAAGTGGAACGGTTATAATATCACCTATGATCCAAAGCGTCCAATTCTCTAACTTCTTGATTGCCATATACCACATTGCGGTAAAGAATATACCAGAAGTTACCACATCGATATAGTTGGGAATCTCCATTTGATAATCGTAGATTCTGTAGACAATGTAGGTAATCAATGCGGTTAATATAAATAAACCGATACCTACCAATTTTTCTTTTTGACTTGTTCGAGAAATCGGAACAACCGGTTGGTCACCTTTTCTCCTAGCCCAATTGTACCAGCCGTAAATGCTCATGACAGAATAATAGAAGTTCATCATCATGTCGCCTAAATACTCAGCCTTATATAACAAATAAACCGTGATAATTGTCGCGACCAAACCAGTTGGATAGACCCAAATGTTGACTTTTTGAGCAAAATAAACGCTCAGGATCCCAAAAACAAAGGCGATTGCTTCAAGAACAATTAAGTAAGTTTCGGTCTTCGAATAAGCGTCTAGAAAGAAATCAAAAATCTGGTTCATAATCGCTTCTATCGGTCTTAACGATTTTCATATTAAGAACACAGGCTTCAATATCGACGAAAGAAAGTTTGATATGTTCAGTTATATAGGGCATTAATTTATCGTATTCACCATAAATCTGGGTGCTCAACGGATTCTCTAAAACCTTAAAACCAGAATTTCGGAGAATTTTAATAAATTTCTTGATAGGTCCTTCATAGTCTTCTTGTAATGGCATTAATGTAAGTTCTATAGAAATTTTCATGGTTGGTTTTTATTTTAAAGTTGAATTATACATTCCTAGCTGAAATCGTTTCGTTTTGATTCTTGTTTAAAATGGCTATTGAAGAAATTTGGGTTTTTTTCGAAGGCCGTCCCAATTACAACCATATCCGCTCCTGCCATATATGATTCTTCTATCGATGTAAATGTTCTAATCCCACCGCCAACAATCAAAGGAATATTTAAAACCGATTTTACTTCTCTAATAATTTCTGAAGTCACATAATCTGAAGCTCCACTGCCCGCTTCCAAATAAACCAATTTATGTCCCAGAAGTTGTCCTGCATAGGCAGTATCAACAATAGCTTCAATATTATTCATCGGCATCGGCTGGGTCTTGGTGACATGTTCTACTGCGGAAAAATTATTAGACCCGATCAATAAGTAAGAAGTTGGGATAACTTCCAATGTAATCTTTTTTAAATATGAAGCTGCCGTAACGTGCTTACTGATAAGATAATCTGGATTTCTGCCAGAGATTAGATTCAAGAATAATAAGGCATCAGCCTTTTCCGAAATCTGGTTGATGTCGCCAGGAAAAATAACAACTGGCAGATTGGTAAGTCCTTTAATGTTTTCGATTACTAAATCCGTTTGTTGATATGGCACAGAACTACCGCCTACAAATATATGGGTAGCACTAGACTCATTTATTTTTTCGATTACGAGACCTAAGTCTGGCAAAAAAATCTTGTCTGGGTCAATGAGGACCGCAAGCATTTTTCTTCCAGATTTTAGCAAATCTAGTATGTGGTCGTAAGTCTTCAATCGTTAAGGTGTAGCATAGACGCAGGTAAAACCTTCAAATTCTAAAAAATGGATGTCGTATCGCTGTTTATGATTTTCAAAAGTAATCCAAGCATTTGTAAAGTGGTCATCTAACATACAAGGAATCATTAAGGTATGTTCCCTAAAACTCAAACCAGGTTGTGCAAATAGTTTATACAAGGACTCTTTTACGCACCAAATCAACGTCAACTGTCTTATGTATTCTGATCCATCATCGTTCAAAAAGTTCTTTTCATAATCACAGAATTTATTTGCGATAACGGCGATTTTCTCTCTCTGTTTTTCAATATCAATCCCAATCGGAGAATCGCTTACCGCGACCGCTGAAAATATATAGGAATGGGTTATGGATATATATTTACCGTCCTTTAAATGGGGCTTTCCGTTTTCATCGTAAAATAAGTCCGTGTCTTGGTATCCAAATTCATTTAACAAATGCCTTACGCTTAAAAATCCACGTTGGTGCAGTTCGCTCTTCATCCCGCTCACCCTTTTTAAAGTATCTGGCAGCAACTCTAAATCCTTGTTCAAGGTTGAAAAGGACTCTTCTATTTTCCAGATTTTAACAAGAGTTTGGGAGTTGGGCTTAAGAGTTTTATAAAGAGGCATTTAATATTCTCGAACTTAATGATTAACTTTGCAAACTGAAATTAGGATTGAATTTTTTAGATTGGCGCCCAGTTATTTGGCTAAGCGAATTTAAGTTTTTAAAGCCTAAAATGACAAACATTTAAAGAAACAAAATAGATATGAGTACAAACACTGTTACCTACGAACCGTACAAAGTAAAAAATATGTCTCTAGCCGAATGGGGACGAAAAGAAATTGAATTAGCCGAAGCAGAAATGCCCGGTTTAATGAGTTTAAGAGAAGAATACAAAGATTCTCAGCCTCTAAAAGGCGCAAGGATTGCAGGTTGTCTTCACATGACCATACAAACTGCCGTTCTAATTGAAACTTTAATTTCATTAGGTGCAGAAGTTACTTGGAGCTCTTGTAATATCTTCAGCACACAAGATCAAGCGGCTGCAGCAATTGCTGATGCGGGTATCGCTGTTTATGCTTGGAAAGGGATGAACGAAGAAGAATTTAATTGGTGTATCGAACAAACTCTGTTCTTTGGAGAAGATAGAAAACCGTTAAATATGATTCTTGATGACGGTGGCGACCTAACCAATATGGTCTTCGATAAATATCCAGAATTGGTTTCTGGCATCAAAGGTCTTTCTGAAGAAACTACTACTGGCGTTCACAGATTGTATGAAAGAATGAAAAACGGAACATTGCCAATGCCGGCAATTAACGTTAACGATTCTGTAACCAAAAGTAAATTCGACAATAAATACGGCTGTCGCGAAAGTGCTGTAGATGCTATACGTAGAGCTACTGACCTAATGCTTGCCGGTAAGAGAGTCGTGGTTTGTGGTTATGGTGACGTTGGTAAAGGTACCGCTGCTTCTTTTAAAGGAGCTGGAAGTATCGTAACCGTTACAGAAATTGACCCAATTTGTGCTTTACAAGCTGCGATGGATGGCTTTGAGGTGAAAAAGCTAGAAAATGTTATCGAAAAAGCAGATATCGTTATTACTACGACTGGTAATAAAGACATCGTACAAGCAGAGCACTTTAAAGCGTTAAAGGACAAAGCAATTGTTTGTAATATCGGTCATTTTGATAATGAAATTGATATGGCTTGGTTAAACAAAAATTACGGAAACACCAAAAATACCATTAAAGACCAGGTAGATAAATATACTATCGACGGCAAAGATGTTATCATCTTGGCAGAGGGTCGTTTGGTTAATCTTGGTTGTGCGACAGGTCATCCTAGTTTTGTGATGAGTAATTCATTCACCAACCAGACCTTGGCACAAATTGAACTTTGGAAAAACCACGATAAATACGAAAATGAGGTTTATATGCTTCCAAAACATCTGGATGAGAAGGTTGCAAAACTTCACCTTGAAAAAATCGGGGTAGAATTAACCGAGCTTCGCGAAGACCAAGCACAATATATCGGAGTTGAAGTTGCAGGTCCTTTTAAGCCTGAATATTACAGATACTAAAAACGATTGAAGTTTACCTATATTATATATAAATAGTTTTAAGCTATCAAACCCTTTCAGAAATGTGAGGGTTTTTGTTTTAATTTGAATTTAATAATCTACAATACATGAATAAACCATTAACAATTTTTGTTGATATGGATGAAGTAATGGCCGACACTTACTACGCTCACATCGATCAATATAATAAAGATTTTGACGAATGTCTTACCCCTGAAGATTGCTGGGGAAAGGAAGTTTGGAAGGCAGTCCCCGAACACAGGAACGATACCGTTAAAAACCACGCCTACGGTCTTGGATTTTTTAGCGATTTAAAACCCATAAAGGATAGCCAAAAAGTTCTGGAAGCCATAAATGAAAAGCATGACGTTTACATCGCTTCTGCTGCGATGCAATTTCCAAATTCCCTTCTGGAAAAAAGCGAATGGTTAGATCAACATTTTCCATTTATTCCTTGGCAAAAAAGAATCTTATGTGGTGACAAACATATCTTAAAAGGTGATGTGCTCATCGATGATCGTGGCTATAATCTAAAAACCTTCGATGGTAGAAAATTTTTGTTTACCTCGGGTCATAATATTCACGAAACAGAATTTGAAAGAGTAGACTCATGGCAAGATGTGGCCAACAAACTTCTATAGGTCAGTTTAAAATATTAGGTTTCTGGTCTAATTTTCGATAACTATAGCTGAGCATGAAATATGAGGAACCAAAAATAATAGTCCCGCGATTTAACGAAGAATCAGGTTTTTACACTACCAATAAACGCTCTAAGATCATGAGCAAAATCCGCGGAAAGAATACCAAGCCAGAACTTTTGTTCCGCAAAGCTCTTTGGGCAAAAGATGTTCGTTTTCGAGTTGACAACCGTCAATTACCTGGCAGACCAGATGTTTCCATCATAAAATACAAGCTCGCGATTTTTATAGATGGCGAATATTGGCATGGCCACAACTGGGAAGAGCGCAAACCAAAAATTAAGACCAATAAAGATTTTTGGATTCCGAAGATTGAAAGAAACATGCAAAAAGACAGAGAAGTCAACCGTGTTCTGGAAGAATTGGGTTTTACGGTTTTTAGATTTTGGGAAGGCGAGATTAAAAATAATCTTGAAAGATGCATCAACGATGTTTTAGAATTTTTGATAATCGGCAAGAATCAATAAATATTTTCAAGTACCTTTCTTTAAGGCAATTCTCCGCTTTATTATTATTTAGCTTTGCTTATAATCTTTCTATAAATGCAACATACTTCAAAATTACCGAATGTAGGAACTACCATATTTACCGTAATTGGTAAGCTATCGCGGCAATATAATGCCATTAACCTTTCTCAAGGTTTTCCAAATTTTGAAAGTGACCCAAAGTTGATTCAACTTGTATCAGATGCGTTGAACCAAGGATACAATCAATATGCTCCTTTAGAAGGTAATCCAGAACTCGTGGTGGCAATCGCCAATAAAATTGAAGGTCTTTATGGAGCGACGTATAATCCGAGTTCAGAGATAACGGTGACTGCCGGTGCAACCCAAGCGATTTTTACGATTATAACAACCTTTATCAAAGAAGACGACGAAGTTATAATCTTCACTCCGGCCTATGATTGTTACGCCCCCGCAATACAGCTCAACAAAGGCAAGGTTGTGCCGATTCAACTTATGGCTCCTGTTTATAAGGTTGATTGGGAAGAAGTAAGCGCTAAGATCAATAGCAAGACCAAAATGGTTATCATAAATACGCCGCACAATCCCAGCGGTACGGTCTTTAAAAAAGAGGATATGCTTCAACTTGAAAAACTTTTACAAAACACCAACATTATCTTGTTGAGCGACGAAGTTTATGAGCATATAATTTTTGATGGCGAAGAACACCAAAGCGCTTGCCGGTTCCCAAAATTAAAGGAAAGAGCTTTCGTGGTGTCTTCCTTTGGTAAGACTTTCCACAATACCGGCTGGAAAATGGGATATTGTTGTGGACCGAAGGAGTTAATGGAAGAATATCAAAAAGTACATCAATTTAATGTCTTTTGCGCGAATCATCCTATGCAAAAAGGCTTGGCGGATTATCTCCAAGAACCATTGCATTATTTAGAGCTTCCCAAGTTTTACGAGCATAAGCGGGATTTTTTCTTAAGCTTGATAAAGGATTCGAGATTTAAGCTAATTCCTTCTAAAGGCACTTATTTTCAAGCGATGGATTATTCTGAAATTACGGATAAGAATGATGTGGAATTCGCTGAAATACTAATAAAGCAATACGGCATCGCTTCTATACCTCTTTCAGCATTTAATAACGACAATCTAGATCAGAAAATGTTGCGTTTTTGTTTTGCCAAAACTGAAGAAACCTTACAAAAAGCGGCAAAGATTCTTTGCCAGATTTAAACGGTCAATCGCATTAACCAGTCAGTCTGTTGTTCAGTACCGATAAAATAAGGATGAGTTTCAAATTTCTTAAATCCATGTTTTTCGTAGAATCTAATACCGTCCAAATTTTCTTCCCAAACCCCAAGCCACAAAAAGGGCGGATTTCTAGTCTTGGCTTTGTTGATTGCAAATTGAAGAAGGATTTCACCATAACCATTTCGCTGATGGTCTTTATCGATATACAGCCTTTCTAGTTCTACTGCATTAGGATAGAAACGCTCGGTTTGTGCATCGTTGTAATTCATTTTTAAATAACCGACCAATTCCTTCTCCAGAAAAGCGAAATAAAATTCGGAATTAGGATTAAGAAGTTCAAAACGGAGTTTTTGTTTTGAAAATGAATAGTCTAAATGAATCTTAAAATCTTCAGCATTATTTTTGGCTTCAAACGCATCACAAAACGTGGATATAGAAAATTCCCGAAGGATTTTTAAATCGTCAAACGTGCATTTTATAAAACTTAGGTTCATCAAAATTTAACTTAAGTTAAGAGGAAAATTATATAATTTTAGATACTTTATATAAAGATATAATTTTAATAAATAGAATGATGAAATTCGATAAAACGTATAAAAATATTAAAGGATTTGTATTTGTGTTTTTGCTTCTAGTTTGTTTCAACTTAACTGCACAGCAGGTTGAGCACAACGGAACAACCTATTATGTGAAGGGAAAAGTGATATTACAAGATGGGAAAGATGTGACCAAGAACTTGGATGCAGACCTTCAGAAAACTATCCTAGATAAGCATGAAGATAACATGGCCCTAAAGAAAATCTCTGATCAAAAGGACAAAGATTTAAAAAAAGCCGAAAAAGCTGCTTCAAAATATGAGAAGGCACTTAAAAGGAGTGAGAAAGATTTAAAGGCTAAGGAAAAGGCCCAAAAGAATTTTGAAAAAGCTTCTAAGAAGTTAGAGGATAATCAGAAAAAATACGACCGACTAAGTAGAAAAGGAAAATTGTCACCTAACGATGAAAAGGATTGGTTAAAGAAGCTTGAGAAATTGCAGGACAACGTAGATAAGTATCAAAGAAGATTAAAAAAATCATAAGCATGGAAGACCAATTAAAAGTTGCCATTCTACAATCTGACCTAGTTTGGGAAAACGCTGAAGAAAATAGAATCAATTTTACGAACCAATTAATTGGACTAAACGACACCGTTGATCTTATCGTTCTGCCAGAAATGTTTTCTACCGGGTTTTCGATGAATGCGGAAGAACTCTACGAAACCATGGAAGGCGACACTATTAATTGGATGCAAAAAATGGCGGGCCAGAAACACGCGGCAATAATCGGAAGTCTTATTATTAAGGACGAAGACAAATTTTATAATCGCTTGTTTTTCGTTCATCCCAACGGTAAAATTGAAACATATGACAAACGGCATACATTTTCTTTAGCGGGTGAACACGAAGTTTATGAAAAAGGTACATCGCGTTTGGTGGTAGACTATAAGGGCTGGAAAATTTGTCCACTAGTTTGTTATGACCTTCGTTTCCCAGCATGGTCTAGAAATACCGAAGATTTTGACGTATTGATTTATGTTGCTAACTGGCCCGAAGCAAGGATAAAGGCTTGGGATATATTGTTACAGGCCAGAGCCATTGAAAATATGTGTTATTCAGTTGGGGTGAATCGGGTTGGTGAAGATGGAAATGGTTACAATTATGTTGGCCATTCGGCAGTTTATGATATGCTCGGAAAAAGATTGGACGAGCTACAATCGGATGAAGTTAGCCTCGCAACGGTGGTTTTAGATCAGAACATCTTGCACGAGACAAGAAATAAACTTAATTTTTTAGCCGATCGGGACGTTTTTGAGGTACTTCAAAATCATGAACATAATCAAAATTAGCCCTGGCTTCTATAGGTTTTGTATCGTAAATGATTCTTTCAGGTTGAAGGCCTTTTAGATAATTTCCAGAATCCCATTTTCCATTTCCGGTTTCGTCTATAATCACTCGCATATAATAGGTGCCAGTCGCAATATTCCTGAAATCCAACGGTCGGTTTTCATCCGCGATTAGTTCATATTTTACTTCATCTTTGGCGTTAGTAAGCTGAACGATAATTGGATAGGTCGCATTGGTAACTATGGCACGTACATTCGAAAAATCCGAAAGACTCTTGGTTCTAATCGTGTAATTTAAAGTATCGTTGGTATCCCCGAAAAAATCCTTAAAAGTTTCCGGCAGCATCTGGAACTTATAATCTTCAGATTCCTTTTTATCTAATTTCACCTTTACCGTATTCCGGAGTGAATCAAATTCAACCTTAAAAGGCACCTCCAAGGAATCTTTGCCCAGCACCCTAATCTTTGATTCATCTATCATCGTCAGCGGCGTGGTAGCCTCTAAAATCAAGTCTTTATCAAAATCGATTGAGCCAGAAGTAGAGGCGGTAATCTTTAATGAATCTCGATTCATTTCCTTAAACCGATGCTTCAAAGTATCTATAAACACACCTTTTTTCACTTCAAAATAGGTAGAATCTAAGGCTATTTTAGGCTTGTACCAATAGTAGAGCGTATCTGTTTTCTTGTCTTTAGTTATGCGATATTCATAATCATCTGGGATGTCCGACAAAATCTTTATTTCGACATCCTCAGGGTCGCCCTCAAAACCGAATGAAATCTTTTGACCAGCAATTTGTTTAGGATTTAAAATTCTATCATCTAACTTTTCCTTGAACAAGGTAACTGAATAGAATGAATCTGATGGGATGTTAACCACTCCTTCATAATAACCAATTTTATCCGCCTTCTGCTCGAATCTAAAATTGTTGTTCTTATCCTTTAAAGCCAACAGTTTATATCTCCCTGCCTTTAAGTTTTCTAAACTAAATGTAGTGGTGCTATCTAAAGTGTTGGTGATATACCTTGGGCTTTGTTTGTAGACCAAAGAGTCGGTGTAGGTAGAGTCTACCTCATATAACATAACCGAAATAAATTTATCGACTTGCCGAGTATCGGCGCTAAAGACCTGTCCTTTTATCGATAATGAATCGATGTAATCTCCAGTTGAAAAAACATATTTGTAATAAGAAAATGGATTTTGTTCGTTATTGTCTACAATGCTCTGTCCGAAATTAAATGCGTAGGTGGTATTGTCCTCTAGAGTATCGTTGATTATTATCTTAATGTATTTATTTGCAGAACCTAAAGGTGAAACCTCTGGTTGCATATCCATCGGTGGTGAGACAATCAGCTGTTTCTGTAAATCCTTTATCTTAATATATTCATTAAAATAAATCCTGATTTCATTGCCGTTAAAATTGGTAGTATAATTTTCTGGAACTTCCTTTACAATTTTCGGTGGTACAATATCTTTGGGACCACCTTCTACAGACCCTTTTTTATTGGCGCAGCTAAAGATCAAGAAAAGGGAGATAATCGTAAGCGTTAAAAGGGGAAGTTTCTTTAGCATTCTATCTTTTATGATGAGGCAAAATAACGATTAAATATTCTTAGAACGAAAATTTTAATCTGTAATTGCCATCGTAGCCAAGCTTAGCTTTACGCCTTCGATTTGATTAAGAACAGTGGCGCAGGATTCTATGGTAGCACCGGTCGTAATAATATCATCGACCAATAATATGTGCTTGTTTTTAAGATATTCAAAATCGTTGATGGAGAATTTCGCTTCGTTGTCTATGGAACGACCAATTCTATCCTGAAACACTTGGGTTTTTGTAGCAAAAGATCGTATTAAAATTGTTTCGTTGAATTCCGCATTGAGTTTGTTAGCTATCTCCTCTCCAAATTTGCTGACTTGATTATAACCTCTTTTCCTTAATCTTGATTTATGGATTGGCACCGGAATTACGACATCGATATCGTTAAATCCTGAAGCATCCGTCAATTCAGAACCAAGCCATTTACCTAAAAAAACACCGATTTCTTCATGTCCACGATACTTTAGGTTGTGCATTAATTCTTGTACAATTCCTTTCTTATAAAAATGAAGTAGGGCAGTTGAATCAACAAATTGAACCCTTCCATATAAAATATCTGCCACTTTTTTGTCGAGATCAAAATGGAAATTCGTAGCGGGAAGTTCATGCCTGCATTTGGTACAAACAATATCTTCGTTGTCCGTGAGCATATACTTGCATGCTAGACAGACTTTTGGGAAAAACAAGTTTAACAAATTTTTGACCATTTCATCGATTAAAATAATTTAAAGCTATCATTATATCTAATATTGCACCAATTAATTTATTGAACATTAATGATAGTTAACCCTCAACTATTTAACTACAGATTAATTACCGGTTCTTTAATTATTGCCATTGCAGTTTTATCTCTCTATAGTTTTTCTAACTATAAATCGAGCGAGGCTCATGAACAATTTTTAGAGCAAGAGAAGACACTTATTTCTAGTGAGCTAACAAGTATGCTAACTCAGTACGAACAAGTTCATGTATCTAACGACCTGGTTTCTGCACAGTTAGAAGACGCAAAAACGCGAGCAAAAATTGCTTTGGATTCTATCGAAATCCTTAATGGGGATATTGAAGTCTATTCTAAATATAAACACCAAATATCATTTTTAAGGGAACAGAATGTTAAGCTGTTTCAATCTGTAGATTCTTTGAACGATTTAAATGATCAACTAGTAGAAGAAAATAATCAAGTGACAAATGAGCTCAAAATAGAGAGAGCAGAGAATGTTGCTTTGCGAGAAGAAAATGATGAGTTATCTACTAAAATAGAAATCGGTTCTAAAATATACGTCAACAATCTTGCGGTAAAAGCCTTTACAAACAGCAAAGGAATTAAGACTGAAACTAGAAGAGCGGTTAATGCCGAAGATATTGAGGTTTGTTTAACCTTAACCGAAAATGTTTTGGCCGAGGCCGGTAACAAACAACTATATATTCAGATCGTTAATCCTAAGAACAACGTTGTTGCAGATAAGGGAGCCGTAACCTTTGGCGAACAAACCTTGATATACAGTGCTAAAAACATTGTTTACTACGATAACAAGGCCAAGGATATTTGTGTAACCGTTAAAGCAGACCCGGATGATAGACCTTTAGAAAAAGGACTTTATTATGTGAGTGTTTTTCATAACGAACGCAAAATTGCGGGCACCAAGATAATACTAGACTAATTTAATCTAACATATATTTTTTGAAACCGTTCTGTTAGTCAGGGCGGTTTTTTATTTTTGCAGCATGGCAAACAACGAAGATTTATTTAAAAGAGTAATCTCACACGCAAAGGAATACGGTTATGTATTTCAGAGTAGCGAAATATACGATGGTTTAAGTGCAGTTTATGACTACGGTCAAAATGGCGCAGAACTAAAAAAGAATATCCGTGATTATTGGTGGAAGGCAATGGTACAAATGAACGAAAATATCGTTGGTATCGATGCCGCAATATTTATGCATCCAACCACATGGAAAGCTTCTGGCCACGTTGATGCTTTTAATGATCCTTTAATCGATAATAAGGATTCTAAAAAACGATATAGAGCAGACGTTCTTATTGAAGATTACTGCGCCAAGATTGAAGCTAAGATCGACAAAGAAGTCTCCAAAGCCGAAACCAGATTCGGAGATGCCTTTGATAAAAATGAATTTATAACCACAAACCAACGCGTTGTAGGTTATCAAGAAAAAATGGATTCCATTCTCAAAAGAATGGGCAAATCTTTGGCAAATGAAGATTTAGCGGATGTTAAGGCACTGATCGAAGAATTAGAAATTGCAGATCCTTTAAGTGGATCAAGAAACTGGACGGATGTAAAGCAATTCAACTTAATGTTCGGCACCAAACTCGGAGCTTCTGCAGAATCTGCAATGGACCTTTATCTAAGACCAGAAACTGCACAAGGTATCTTTGTGAATTTTCTAAATGTTCAAAAAACCGGACGTTTAAAAATACCTTTTGGGATTGCACAAACCGGAAAAGCCTTTAGAAATGAAATCGTCGCTAGACAGTTTATTTTTAGGATGCGAGAGTTCGAGCAGATGGAAATGCAATTCTTTATTAAGCCAGGAACCCAGAAAGAATGGTATGAACACTGGAAGGAAACCAGATTAAAATGGCATATTTCACTAGGCATGGGGAGCGAAAATTACCGTTTTCATGATCATGATAAACTAGCCCATTATGCAGATGCTGCTTGTGATATTGAATTTAAATTCCCATTTGGATTCAAGGAATTAGAAGGAATACATTCTAGAACGGACTTTGATTTAAGTCAGCATGAAGAATTTTCTGGTAAAAAGCTTCAATATTTTGATCATGAAGAAAACAAAAGTTACGTTCCTTACGTCTTAGAAACCTCTATCGGTCTCGATAGAATGTTCTTGGCGGTTCTTTCACATTCTTTAATAGAAGAAGATTTAGAAAATAACACTACCAGGACGGTCTTAAAATTACCTGCGGTTTTAGCGCCAACCAAGGCAGCCATTCTTCCTCTAGTTAAAAAGGACGGATTGCCAGAAGTGGCCAGAAAAATAATGGATGAGCTTAAATGGGATTTTTCAGTAGATTATGACGAAAAAGATGCAGTAGGCAGACGCTACAGAAGGCAAGATGCTGCCGGTACTCCATTCTGTATTACGGTAGATCACGATACTCTAGACGATAATACGGTTACTATTAGACATAGAGACACTATGGAACAAAAAAGAGTTAAGATTGAGGACCTTAGGGACATCATTAAAAAAGAAATTGATGTAAAGGAATGGTTGATGAAAATGTAGATTCCTAAAATATCAGACAACTAGCATAAAAAAAGCCTTCTAGCATTTAGAAGGCTTTTTAATTTATAAGTTTGATTAATTTTTCTTAAAATCTGTAGCCCACGACAATGCCTCCTTTGCCCACCACCTCAATGTCATTGTCGGCTGTGCTGAAAAGGTTCCTTCCAATTCCGAAGTTTATCTCACCAACGAAACCATTTCTGGTTACCCATTTCCCCCCAGACCTATACCTATAGCTAAATCAGTAACAAACTCATCTTCTCTCTCCTCGAATATACTCTCAAACTGGGTTCTTTCTGTTGAATTCAACATTGCGAATCCTTCAAGAAAAAAACCTGCGGTATATTTCTCTCCAAAATAAAGTCTATAGTATGGGGCTACATAATATTCAATGCTTTCCTTAACCTCCTTATCAAAAGGCAAAAAACCAGAAACTCCGATTGCCGATTCACTATTCAGAGAATGTTCGACTGAAACTTCAATTGCACCTAGCACAAGGTAAAAAGCGTTCCCCTTAATTTCCCAAACTGTTCCTGTTTCAACATCAACTTCTTGTTCATTGGCCATATCTTGAGCAAAGGAGGTACCGCCGATTAACAGCAGACATGCAAAAATTAATTTTTTCATATTATTTTAGATTTGAGTTAATTCAATTAGTTATGTACAAATAAATAAAATTGGTGGGTCATTACACAATATTAAGCTAGAAATATGCTTTTAGTTGAACCGTCCCAGTGTGTATTGTTCGTGAAGTTTCTGTTTTTCTGCCAAGATAATTTAGGTTAAGATCCAAGAATTTTGTGAGCTTCTTTTGGGCCAATAGACTCCACGTATAATTTTTTCCGGGTTGAAGCCCTTCTAACATCTGATAAGAAATCGGAGTGTTGGCACTTCCCGTAAAATCATTTTTATAGAGATTTATTTCTCCCACAATAGATAATTGCTGAGCAGTGTTGTAGGTAAATGACGTACCATAGCGACTCTGTAAAAGTAGCTCCTGGTTACCTATAATATTTTCTTTGTTGGTGTATTGATAAAACAGGTCGAATCTCGCATTCTCACTAAAGAGATAAGAGATTTTTGGAAATATTCTCTCTTCGTTCAATATGTAATTTCGATTGGCAAAGTTCTCGCTCAAACTTTCATTTTGCTCTATACTCAATTTAAGATTAAACAACCAACTCGTCAAAAACTTATGGTTAAAATTAACCTGATGACTCTTCAATTTATTTTCTTGAAATCCTATAGAATACAAAGTTCTATTCACCGTATTTAAGTAGGTGTACGATGTGGTATAGTTCTGCTTGCCGCGATTAAAAAACAGGGTATTCCTAAGGCTTTTATTAAGTGCCAAATCCAAATCGTCTTTGTCATTGAAAGGATTTAGATCGAAGGTGTTATCTTCCTTTTTAAGCTTCCTATCTACCAGAAACGAGGTTTGGTTGTAAAAATGTGCCCAGAATTTTTTTGAAGCGTTATCGGAAACCGACCACTGCTGCGGATTGATCGTTAGTGATTGGCTAAACCGATTTTGGTGGGTCTTTACAAAAATTCTATTAGGCAACAGTACTCTAATATATTTGCCCTCATCTTGAAATTGGGCAACTTCAAATTCATTTAATTCTTGAACGCCATTATCATTATAATCGTTCCAAGTGTAATTTCCCTGTCCGGGCTCTACCTGCACATAGGTAAAATCCTGTTGCGGTAAAGTGCCAGAATTGGTTTCGCAAATCGTATTCCAAAGTAAAATATTGTTAAACATTTTTTGGTTGAAGGTCAAACGGCTATTCAGGGAATTTTCATCTTCAATGTCGTCTTCCATCCATTTTAATCTTCGATAATTGATATAAATCCCTAAATCCGTTTTTTCATTTTGAATGATTTTAGACTTCAAATAAAAAGTATTAGAACTGTTCACTCTTGCTACCTGATTATTCCTTACACTATCGTTTACCCGATATTTATAACCGACTTCGGCAAAGACTGCAGTGCTATCCCCAATCCCTGTAAAAACTTCGTAAGACTTAAAACGTTGACTTAAATTGGTAAGCAAAGCAGTCTCTTTTAACCGTTCCTCATTATCCTCCGCGGCAAATTTTGTCCCAATCCATTGTTTTTTATACCCATAAACGGCGCGATTAAAAGTCATATAAAATTTAGAAGTTGCCAGGTCGCTTTCGCTATTTAAAATGCTAGAATTGGTGAATACTTCCAAACTTCCTAATCTTAGATTCGCTAAAAAATTATGTTTGTTTCCATTAAAATTTTCAGAATAATCCAAATGTTGAAAATTATAATTTGCGATTCCATTTTTAAGATTCAGGTATTCAAGTCCACCGGAAATCAATCGTTGGTCGCCCATTGGATTTAGAAGATTCCAATCTCGGTTAAATTCGGCATTATAAATTCTCTGTATACTTTTAAATTCATCTTGAATAAAATCAATATCACCAAATGCCCTAATGCCATAAAGAGTGTCTTTTTTAATAATCTGTTGTTCAAATCTTAGCTTACCAGCAAAGCCGTCATTATCATTATCATCTAGATTAGAAAAAAGATTCAAATCATTTTTACTTCCGGCAAGTTCAAAAAATACATCGGTCCTTTCACTGGGAGTATATTGCCCATTAACCACCGCAACTTGTAGTTTTACTGGCGCCACTAGTTGAACAATTGGCGCGTAGTTTCCTTGTGACACGCCATTTACAGGTGAAACATATTCATAAATGGTGCTCACCGCATTAGAATTAGCAACAACATAATCGCCATTACCAGTGCCGACCAACCTAAATTTTACACTGTAGAGCTGCTCATCTTCATCAATGGAAAATTCATAAACCTCTACACCTTCGATTAAGGTCTTGCGATATAAAATTCGGTTTTCAGAATAGACTTCTTCCGTGCCAGAAGGTGCAAACATTAAGGTTTGCTCGTCGCCAGCATTTGCTAATATTTGCGCTTGTTCAGTAGAAAGATTTTGTTGAAGCGGTTGATTCTTAGCATCGGACTCCGAATAGACCGAAACGCCTAATTTAAGTTTTTCGCTTTCATATTGACCACCTCCATAAGCAACAAACCTTGAATAATTGCGGTCGGTGAATTGATAATCGACCGTTATCCTCATCTCTGAAGTGATGGGAAATGTAGAGTTAAAAATGATTTCGCCTGCGTTATAGTCAATGATGTAATCTTCGTTTTCACCACGTTCTACCCTAAGACCATTTACATAAACCGTTTCGCTTCCAGAAACGATGAGCACATACAGTTCGTTATTTGGCCCAGTAAGTTTGTACGGCCCTTGATTGCCTTCTTGGGCAGTAAATTTGCTCGTAGTGAACTGACCTCTCACTAATGCTCCAGAGGCGAAAAGATTAGTTTCGGATTCGGGATGGTCTAGATTTACATTGACCAAAAGCCCTTGCACTCTTTTGCTGAACTTAGAAAAATAGCTGTTGTTATTTATAAGGTCTATATCCCCTGCCCTAATATTCCAGGCCTCACTCATGATTTCAATAAAAACCTGATCAAATTCGTCTAACCTTTGTGAGTAACCCGTTTCCTGCAAAGGAATGTTTGCATCTTGTATTGAAGCCTTCAAGGTAACCTTATCACTTAATTTTCCAGAAATTTGTAAATCTAACTCGCTATTGAGAACCGAGTTTTGATTGTTACCAATGGTAACTCCACGAGAAATACTTCCAGATGTAGTTAAACCATCAAAAGGAGTGAAGGAATTGGTAATGGTTGGCTGGGAAAGGTTATATAACCGGTTCACCGCGTCGGTATTCTTCACAATAATATTTTCATCTAACAATGAATAGCTCTTGGTAAGAAATTCTGGATATCTTAGATACTCGATTACGATTGAATCGGTTTCAATATTCCCGCTAAAAAAAATCTTTGATTTCGCAAAATCCACTTGGTATTGGGTTGAATCTAATTCGATTCCATTTGTGTCTCTAACTAAAAATCGAGCCGGATTTATACTCACACTATCGATGACAATTGTATCTGCCAGAGCAACTTTAACTTTCCGTTCGTTTGAAGAGGGTTGCTGACCGAAGAAGATTAACGGAACTAGACCTAGCAGAAAAAGTAATGTTACTTTCATTAATTAAGTAAACTATTAAATATGTCTATTATTTTATAGTTAAAAGCCCTTTAATATTCGGTCATAAAAGTACAGTAATAATTATTTTAGCAGTGAAACACTATACAAGTAACATTAACCAACTTTACAATGAAAATCTTATCCTATAATGTAAACGGAATCAGAGCTGCGCTTAATAAAGGCCTTATGGAGTGGCTATCGGCGGTAAAGCCAGATGTAGTTTGCTTCCAAGAAATAAAGGCGAACAAAGAGCAGTTGGATCTTTCTCTATTTGAAGAAGCCGGATTTAAATATCATTATTGGCATAGTGCGCAGAAAAAAGGCTATAGTGGGGTTGCGATTATCAGCAAAATAAAACCTGAACATGTTGAATACGGTACCGGAATCGCATCGATGGATTTTGAAGGCCGAAATATTAGAGCCGATTTCAAGACGGCAGATGGCGAAGGACTTTCCGTGATGAGCCTCTATTTACCTTCAGGCACCAATTTGGCGAGATTAGACCATAAGTTTGAATATATGGACCTTTTTCATGATTACATCGACCAACTAAAGCTGAATCATCCAAACATTTTGATTTGTGGCGATTATAATATTTGTCATGAAGCAATAGACATTCACGACCCAGTAAGAAATAAAACAGTTTCTGGATTTTTACCAGAAGAAAGGGATTGGATTGGCAACTTTATTGGCAATGGCTTTATAGACACATTTAGATATTTTAATAAAGACCCGCATAATTATACTTGGTGGAGTTACCGCGCTAATTCCAGAAGCAATAACAAAGGCTGGCGGTTAGATTATGGAATGGCTAGTTTACCTTTGGAAGATAAGTTAAAGAGAAGCGTTATCTTATCTGATGCCGTACACAGCGACCACTGCCCTATTTTAATTGAATTGGATTTTTGAAGATTAGCGAATGAGGAAATTAGCGAATTAGCGAACGATTCGGTTATAAAGTTTGCAACTCTGAAAGTTTGAAACTATGAGACTTTGAAACTTTGAAATCCACTTAAGGCGAACAGGCTTTGAGACATTTTACCAAAAACAAACAACCAACAACAAACAACTAGCAACAAACAACTATAACCCAAAACATGAAATATACAACCCTCCCAAATACAGATATTAAAGTCAGTAAAATTTGCCTCGGAACAATGACTTGGGGAAATCAAAATACCGAAAAAGAAGGGCACGCCCAAATGGATTTTGCCTTAGAAAGAGGCATCAATTATTTTGATACTGCGGAAATGTATCCGGTTCCTGCCGAATCTGGAACTCAAGGTAAAACATCTGAAATCATCGGTTCTTGGTTTAAAAAATCAGGAAATCGCGATAAGGTGGTGATTGGGAGTAAAATTGTTGGCGGTGGGGAATATACCGCGCATATTCGAGAATCTGGATTTAGCAAAGAAGGAGTTGAAGATGCAGTCAATTCTGAATTGAAGCGTCTCCAAACAGATTTTATTGATTTATTTCAGTTGCATTGGCCAGAAAGACAGACCAATACTTTTGGTAATCGAGACTATAAGCAAAATGTGGATGATAAGTGGCAAGATGATTTTAATGAAGTGCTCCATAATCTTAAATTGATGATTGATGCTGGGAAAATTCGACATATTGGACTTTCCAATGAAAAGGCTTGGGGAACGATGCGTTTCTTGGAAGAATCTAAGCATCATGACTTACCAAAAATGATTACCATCCAAAATGCGTATTCATTGCTCAACCGTACATTTGAAGGTGATTTGGCAGAAATCTCACACCGGGAAAATATTGGATTGTTGGCGTACTCGCCTTTAGCTTTTGGTGTACTTTCTGGGAAGTATATAAAGGAATTAGATACTCCAAAATCTAGATTAAATATGTTTGCCCACTTCAGTCGATATAGCAGTGAGCAATGTAGAAATGCTACCAACCGTTACTTAAAATTGGCAGAAGCAAATGAACTCACCTTAGCCCAAATGTCTTTGGCCTTTATAAATCAGCAACCATTTGTAACCAGTAATATTATTGGAGCAACCAATCTTAAACAACTTGAAGAAAATATTGGGAGCATCGAGGTTGAACTGAGCGAAAAAGTTCTGATAGGTATTGAGAAAATACATTCAGAAATTCCGAATCCGGCGACCTAGAATTAGGAGTTATGAGTTATGAGTTATGAGTTATGAGTTATGAGTTATGAGTTATGACAGTATACAGTTTTAATACTGAACAGATTTAAAGTTTAAACCAATTTTAGCTAAATAAAAAAAGCCCCTTCATTTCTGAAAGGGCTTTTCTCTTTGATATTAATTGATTTTGTCTCCATTTTTATCATAAAAATGGTATTCAAGAAATGTGTAAGCATCTCTGGGTTGTATCTTAACCCATTTTTTATGTTCAAAAAACCATTTTGAACGCACAGAAGGGAAACCTTTCGATAAAAAGGCCGCTATAAAAGGATGTGTGTTTAAGGTCACCTTCTTATAGTCTTTTCGAAAAATCCTTTCTAAGTCTTGGGTGATTTTCTCTACAACCTTAATCGGTGCTTCAATCTCACTACCTTCAACCCCATTAGGATTTTCTTCTTTGGTTTTAATATTACGCTCTGGTCTTACTCGTTGTCTAGTAATCTGTACTAGACCAAATTTGCTCGGAGGTAATATTTTATGCTTTGCTTTGTCATCATTCATCTCGTCTCGAAGATGATTGAAAAGTTTTTTACGATTCTCTGCCTTAGACATATCGATAAAATCGATAACGATAATTCCGCCCATATCTCGCAGACGTAATTGTCTGGCGATTTCGGTAGCAGAAATCATATTTACTTCTAATGCAGTATCCTCTTGGTTCTTTTGCTTGTTGGATCTATTTCCACTGTTTACATCAATAACATGTAATGCTTCAGTGTGCTCAATCACAAGATAAGCGCCACGCGCCATTGAGACTGTGCGACCAAATGTCGTCTTAATTTGTCTTTCGATTCCATATTTTTCATAAACAGGAACCCCATTCTTATGTAATTTCACGATAGATTCTTTTTCTGGTGCAATCTGTTGCAGATAATCTTTAATTTGAATGCACAAAGATTCATCATCTACAATAATGCTTGTAAATGAGTCGTCGAAAATGTCTCTTAATATCGACGAAGCTTTGTTCATTTCACTTAGGACCTTGCTGGGTTGGTGTGCTTTATAGAGTTTCTTGCACATGGCGGTCCATCTACCCAATAGATTTTGCAAATCCTTATCTAGTTCTGCAACTTTCTTGCCTTCTGCCACGGTTCTGATGATGACACCGAAACCTTTTGGCGTTATGCTTTTAACCAATCGTTTTAGACGTTCTCTTTCTTCTTTAGATTCGATTTTTTGAGAAATCGAAAATCTATCAGAAAAAGGAACAAGAACTATATATCTACCGGCGATGGATAGCTCTGAGCTAATCCTTGGGCCTTTGGTAGAGATAGGTTCTTTTACAATCTGAACCAACAACGATTGATTGGTCTTTAATACATTGATAATACTTCCGTTTTTATCAATACTCTTCTCAAAAGAAAAGTTTTTAAGTAAAAAATCTGTGTGTTTCCCTGTACTTACACGTTTTACGAATTTTAAAAGAGAAGGCAGCTGAGGTCCTAAATCATGATAATGCAAAAATGCATCTTTTTCATATCCTACATTTACAAATGCAGCATTTAGTCCTGGAACAGCTTTTCTGACTTTGGCTAAAAACACATCGCCTACAGCAAAGTTGTTACTGTCTTCGTCCTTATGTAATTCAATAAGTTTTCCATCTTTTAATAAGGCAAAATCAACAAAATCGGAACTCGATCGAACAATCAATTCTTTTTCCATGATGTTAATTTATATCCCGTAAATAGCGGGATGGATTACTAAATTATTTTTTGACACAGGATTATTTAATCCGTTAAATCACAGAACCTAATAGGTAGTACCGGGTATTCTGCAATTTGTTATCAAAGAACGTTTGTTTAAAAATTGAAAAAGTAGTTAAAAACTACTTTTTCAATTTATTTTTTCTTCTTGTGACGGTTAGCGCGTCTTCTCTTCTTGCGCTTATGCGTCGCTACCTTGTGCCTTTTTCTTTTTTTACCACTTGGCATAAATTCTTATTTTATAAAATTATTATTATTTAGTTTACATCAACGTTAGTCTTAACACTTTCTACGAATATTTTCGCAGGTTTAAATGCTGGGATGTTGTGTGCAGGTATTTTTATCGTTGTATTCTTAGAAATGTTTCTACCAGTTTTTTCGGCTCTTGTTTTAATTATAAAACTTCCGAATCCACGAAGGTAAACATTATCTCCACTTTCTAAAGATGTCTTAACTTCTTCCATAAATGATTCAACGGTAGCTTGTACATCTCCTTTTTCGATGCCGAGTTTGTCTGAAATCTTAGCCACTAAATCAGCTTTTGTCATTGTAATTGTTTTTTGGGTTAACTATTAATTATAAGGGTTGCAAATATAGGAAATTTAAATTCATACAATCAAGCGTAATTGGTTAAATTTTAACCTAATAAACTTTTATTTTTGTGGTCTCGTATATCACAGAATGAGATTTAGCAAAATTTTAACTTATTGGTACTCAATACATAAGAGAGCGTTGCCTTGGAGGGCTACAAAAAACCCATATCACATTTGGCTATCCGAGATTATTCTTCAGCAAACACAGATAAAACAAGGTTTGCCTTATTATCATTCTTTCATAGAACATTTTCCAACGGTTTTTGAACTGGCCTCCGCAAACGAACAAGAAGTGCTTAAACTTTGGCAAGGATTAGGATATTATTCTCGTGCCCGTAATTTACACGCAACTGCAAAATATGTTGACCATGAATTAGACGGGAAATTCCCCGAAACTTACCTGGAACTTCTTAAGCTTAAAGGGGTTGGGGATTACACTGCGAGTGCAATCGCTTCTTTTTGCTTTAATGAACCTGCCGCAGTCGTAGACGGCAACGTCTACCGAGTACTCGCTCGCTATTTCGGAATTTTCACCCCAATCAATAGTTCTAAAGGTCAAAAGGAGTTTAAGGCGATTGCTTCTGATATTATTGACACTCAAAATCCTGCAGAACACAACCAAGCATTAATGGAATTTGGTTCGCTTCAATGTAAACCTTCTAATCCCGACTGCTCAATATGCGTCTTTAATGAGAGTTGTGTTGCGTTTAGAAGCAATTCCGTTTCGGATTTACCGGTTAAGTTGAAGAAAAATAAAGTGAGGATACGACATTTTAATTACTTGATTAAACTTGATGAAGATGAAAAAATCATCTTTGAAAAGCGGAAACAAAAAGGCATTTGGCAGAACATGTATCAATTCCCGTTGATTGAATCCAATGAAGAATTGGATGAAGAAACTTTAAGGAAACAAATCAATTCTACCCAAAATCTAAAAATTGATGACTTATCGATAACTCTCTTTAATGAAAAGGATGTCATACATAAGCTCTCCCATCAGCACTTGCATACCAAGTTTTGGATATTAGAGCAACAAGGTGATAATATTGAGGATTTTGACTTTAGTGAGATTAAAAAATATCCCACCCCTATGCTTATCAGCAACTTCGTAAACGAATTTGAAGCCAAATACTAATTGGTTTTAATTCTATGTCGATTAATTTATCTCATCTAAAAGTGGTAATTTTGTCCTTTGCAATTCCAACAAATTGAACTAAATTATAGCTCAATATCAATCGATAAAAAATTAAGAATATATGTCCGGGACTTTAAATAAAGTGATGTTAATTGGCCATTTAGGTGATGAAGTAAAAATGCATTTTTTTGAAGGCGGTGGCTGTGTTGGAAGGTTTCCATTGGCAACTAACGAAACTTATACCAGCAAACAGACTAACGAAAAGGTTTCTAATACAGAATGGCATAATATAGTTGTAAGGAATAAAGGGGCAGAAATTTGCGAAAAATATCTTTCTAAGGGAGACAAGATTTATGTTGAAGGAAGAATCAAAACCCGCAAATGGCAAGACGATCAGGGAAACGATCGCTACAGTACCGAAATACAGTGTACGGATTTCACGTTTCTTACTACCAAGAGCGATTCGCAGAATTCTACACCATCCAATAATCAAGCTGCCGCAACGAACAACGCTAACCAGACAGTACAACAGGATGAAAATGACGATTTGCCATTTTAATTAATTCTATCACCACCAACCTAAACAAGATATAATTGGATCCTGAACCTCCCAGTCTATTTTTAAGCATTTCTTTTGATACGACCTATATCTTCGGGTTCTTGTTGCTTTTTGTTCTATTGGGTTTTTCAGCGATGATTTCTGGTGCAGAAGTTGCGCTTTTTTCGCTTACTAGAAGCGACTTAGACGACGGACTTTCGCGAAATGCAAAGGCGTACAATATTATTATAAAGCTACTCGAACGACCTAAAAAGCTTTTGGCCACGATTCTTGTAGCGAACAATTTCATAAACATCGGTATTGTAATTCTTTTTGCTTTTTTAAGCGAATCGGCATTCCATTACATAGAAATCCCATGGCTCAAATTTCTTTTGGAAGTTGTGGTCGTCACCTTTCTTATTTTGCTTTTTGGTGAGATTATTCCAAAAATCTATGCCAGTAGAAATAGAACAAAGTTTTCAGAATTTATGGCAATCCCTTTACGGGTGCTAGATTTTATCTTTTCCCCAATCAGCTTGCCCATGCGTCAATTCAGTTTGGCAATTCATAAAAAACTTGGTCGGCAGAAAAGCAATTTAAGCGTTGACCATTTATCCCAAGCGTTAGAACTTACTTCCAATAATGCAACTTCTATGGAAGAGCAAAAGATATTGCAAGGAATTATCTCATTCGGTAATACGGATACCAAGCAAGTAATGAGACCTCGGATGGATATTTTTGCGGTAAGCGAAGACCAGAAATATTCGGAGATTTTACCAGAGATTATAAAGAATGGTTATTCTCGTATTCCTGTTTATAGAGATAGTATTGATTCCGTTATAGGGATTTTATATGCAAAGGATTTATTGCCATTTATAGACCGAAAACAGTTCGACTGGACAACATTATTAAGAGATCCTTTCTTTGTTACAGAAAATAAAAAGCTCGACGATTTAATGATTGAGTTTAAAAATAAAAAAGTGCATCTGGCAGTGGTCGTAGATGAATACGGCGGAACTTCTGGATTGATTTCTCTGGAAGATGTTATTGAAGAGATTGTTGGTGACATCAGTGATGAATTCGACGATGAGGATTTGGTCTATACTAGAATCGATTCTAATAATTTTACGTTTGAAGGCAAAACACCTTTAAAGGATTTTTATAAAATTGTTTCTTTGAAAGATGAGTCAGATTTTGAAGAGCATAAAGGTGAATCTGAAACGATTGCCGGGTTTGTTCTAGAAATATCTGGAATCTTCCCGCGTTTAAATAGTAAGATTAACTTTAAGAATTTTGTTTTTACAATTGAAGCTTTGGATAAGAAACGGATCAAACAAGTTAAATTCACAATCCTAAAAAAATGAAACAAGTAATTATTCCCGTTATGGCTTTTTTACTTTTAGGATGTGGTGACGAACCGCTACCTAAGCCAAAAGCAGCATTGCGATTAGAATATCCTACACCAGAATATAGCTTGGTAAATCTGGATATTCCTTTCTCTTTTGAAAAAAACAATCTCGCTGCCCCGATTACCAAAATTAAGATAGACAAGGCAAATAATGATATAGGAATCGACATCAATTATCCTGCGCTTAAAGGAACGATTTATCTAACCTATAGGAATGTTGATGGAAATCTCAATCGGCTTTTAAAGGACGCTCAAAACATCACTCAAAAGCATGCTTCCAAAGCAGACGAAATCTCGGAACAGGTTTTTGACAATGCTTCAGCCAATACCCACGGTATGTTTTATGAAGTTGGAGGTAATGCAGCTTCACAATCTCAATTCTATTTAACCGATAGCACACATCATTTTTTAAACGGCTCTTTATATTTCTATGCCAAACCAAATTTTGATTCAATTTATCCGGCTGCAGTTTATCTAAAGAACGATATAAAGCACTTAATGGAAAGTGTTAAATGGAAATAATGATTTTCAGCTTAAAATTCTGAGTCATTCTTTTATAAAAAAAGCCCCGCAAATTGCGAGGCTTTTTTTATATAGTTTGAATGGTTTTAGCTTTGGTAAACCCATTCTCCGCCTTCATTAATCAATTTAAATGATTGGGTAGAGCTACTTCCGATGTAGACATCAACGGTAACTATATACTTTTGTCCTTCTTCAGCTGAAGGGTCAATATCGTTCAATACGATGCTTATTGCTCTAAGCATCATATCATCAGACCAGTTAGTGCTTCCACCGGTACGGTTGAAGTTTCCAAAATTGTTAAGGTTTCCCGCAGCAGCTTCGAATCCTGGCTCATTAAGTAATGTAGACGCAGCTAATGCATAATCATCACCTGTAAAAGTATATCTTATGGTATTATCTGGTACCCACATTCCATCTTCATAACCAAATTGAAGACTTGTAGAAATGGTAGAGTTATAAGCTTCCCATTCCATACCATTGTAAGTATAAACATTTCCTCTTATCTGAGCTCCTGATGAACTAGAGAAATAATCATAAATCACAAATAATTCGTCATCAACTTGTGCGTAAGGATATTTAATAGCTAAAAACTGGGGTAAATAATTATCCGGAGGTACTGAACTTCCAAAGTTATTAAATCTCCCGGGCTGTCCGGATTCTTCACCCATAGAGTCAAAATCTTCTGAACTTAGGTAATAAACATCCTCGACGGCCTCCCACGTAGTCCCGTTGTACATGAAGTACTCCCCTCTTTTATTTGTGTCGCCACTTGCCCCAATTTCTTGAATCGCAAAGGACTGAATTCTCCATCGTGGTGAATCAGTAGCCGTAGACTCGTATTTAAAAGCAATGTGAATCATCATACCATCATAAGCAGAAAAGTCATATGGTTCTGAGATCACAAATTCTCCAGATTCGGTTTTGTCAATATCAAAAGTATCCCAAGTTGCTGCCATTACATCACCGCCAGTAGTATAATCTATAGAGACCAATACATTGATCAATTGATCCTGACCGTTTAGAAAATTTATTCTTTGTGTAATTTGAAATTTAAGATCGGTTCCTTCAGTTAAATCGATTTCTGGAGAAATTAACCAGTCTTCATTGGGGAAAACCCCACTATTAAATCCTGAACCTTGTGCATTATCCGGACCAGCTGTCCAACCTTCATTTCCTAAGAAGTCTCTATTTTCAAAATCTTCAAAGTTTGATGGAAAATTTGTTTCATAAAGACTGGCAAGACCTATCACAGGATTTTCGAAATACTGCTGATATTTCGCTAAGATAATCTGTCCTTCTACTGCCCCATCTATTTGAGCGTCTAGTACTGCAGGTATTTGTGCAGTTGCATCAACGTTTGGATAGAATCCATTGGCATTACTTCCAATAGTGGCGTAGTCGTTATTTGTTAATGTATAAATATCAGCTCCGGTAAAGTTGCTGACACCTTCTGCATTGCCCCTGAACAATTCGTATCCAACATTTACAGAAGAACCTTCTCCATAATAAGGATATTTGTCAGCTAAAAATGCTGGCAATAATTCTTTGGCTTGATCTTCAGAATTGAAACTTCCAAAAGAGAGGTCCAAATCATCATAATCTTCATCGGTTAGAGTGTATTCTACACTACCAACCACTGGATTATCTTGTGAGTCGATATCGTTATTAATATCTTCCAAAGGATCGCAACTTGTAAAAATTGCCCCTATGACCATTAAATAAATACTTAATCTTTTCATATTACAATATTTTTTAAAATTTAAGTTTAGCGCCAACACTAAACGTACGGCCAAAACCGTAATATACTAAGGCAGTTCGAGCGTTAGAATCAGTACCATCGAACGCATCAGCGATATATTCTGTATCGAACACGTTGTTCATCCTAGCAGTTAATTCAGCTTCGAATTCTCCAAAACTAAAACCATGTCTAATTGCAGCATCAAAAATACCATAAGCTGGAACCTCCCAGGTATCACCTCTAAAATCTGGGTCATTTCTGTCAGAAGGGTTAAAATCTGCATATAGATTATCGAAGTAATTATAATCGATCACCAAGTTAGATTTTGGTAAGAATTCATAATTTACTCCAATTGCCGCGGTTGTTTGAGCGGCATCACCAACGTGTACATCCTTAATGAAGACATTTACAACATCTACAATCTCCTGTTCTTCATTCAAGATATTAACATCAGTTACATCATCTTCCCACGTCCAGTCACCCAAAGATGCCATACCAGTAATCTTCAATTTATCAGTGGCACGATAGACAAAATCGAATTCGATTCCTTGGTGAAGCGCATTAATACCTAAGATATTAGCAAATCCTGTTTCATCTTCGCTCAATTGAAAACCTATGGTCTCAGTTCTATCTCTCCATGTGGTTCTGTAAGCGTTAAGGTTAGCAGAGAATTTTTCTCCTCTAAAACCATAACCAACTTCAAAACTCATAATTTTTTCATTTTTTGCATTTGCGTTGATATCCTCATTATTGAAATTCGGAAATACTGCATCAAAATCAGGAGCTTTTTCAAAATAACCAACATTTGCAAATACGTTATGGTTGCTACTTAAGTTATAGTTAGCACCACCTTTAACACTGTATCCTGTAAAACTATAACGATCTGTTTCTCTTAAATCACTATCTGGAGTATATTGGAAATAATCTACCCTTTTATAAGAAGTGTTAGACCCAGCTACAGCAAGAAAAGCGGATAGCTTGTCCATTGTATATTCTAACTGTCCAAAAGCGCCTAACCAACTTACTAAACCATCATTGTAATAACTGATTTTATCACCTACCACAGCAGCCTGATTTGGATTATTAACATCGTCATCTACAGGCAAATACTGACCACCTAAAAGATCAGTAACTTCTCTAAAGTGGATTCCTTTGTAATCTCTAACATCTAAACCAGTCAAAAGAACGAAGTCGTCAGATAAATCAGTTTTTAAGGTTGAGATCACTCCATACCAGTTATGATCATTTCTTGACGCTCTTAATGCAGCAGTTGAACCATCAGCTCCATTAGCAATATTTTCATCAACAATACGATCAACATCAACAGGCCCATATCTACCGATAGTATAATCATCACTAGAAAATTTATTACTAGAAGAACCAGCAGTTCCTCCTCCTCCACCAGAACCAAAAGATACATAAGCAGCAGTTGCAAGTGTGGTTGCATCACTGATGTTCCAATAATGATTTAATGAAATCTGTGGTTTGTGATAGAAGTTATCTTCGATATGAAGAACTTGACCGTTCTTATAACCCCAATCTGAATTGTATTTGATACCACTTTCAGCTTCCCGATATTCACTGATAAAATGTCTATTTTGTCTTTGACCGTGACGTTGTTTAGCACCAAAGGCAGTTAGAGATAAAGTATGTGCCTCGTTAAACTCCTTGGTTAAATTCACGAAATATGAAACCGCGTTAAATTGCGTTCCGTCAACATAGCCATCACCGTCAGTCTTTGCAGCAGAAACGGTAGCAGCAAATCCATTATCCATTAAACCCGTAGAATATGTCAAACCATATTTTTGATAACCGTCATTACCAAGAGTTGTGTAAATATTTCCGCCTTCTTCTGCATCCGTCGTTTTGGTAAGAATATTAATAGTACCACCCACAGATGGAACAGCAACCTTAGACGCACCTAAACCTCTTTGAACTTGCATAGAAGAAGTTACATCACTGAGACCCGCCCAGTTACTCCAATATACAACACCGTTTTCCATGTCATTAACAGGAACCCCATTAATCAATACAGCAACATTTTCTGAGTTGAATCCACGAAGGTTAATTCGACCATCTCCGAATCCACCCCCTGATTTGGTCGCATAAACTCCTGGAGTTGATTTAAGTACTTCAGGGAATTCTTGTGTCCCTAATTTTAAATCGATTTCTGCAGCTCTAATTGTTGAAACGGCCACAGGAGTTTTTCTGTCTACTGCAACAGATGCAATAATCTGAACTTCTTCAAGACCGACACCGCTAGCTTCGAGAGTCACTGTTCCCAAATCCTGATTTCCAGAAAAAGCAATTGTCATAGACGTGTAACCAACATAAGAAATCACTACCTCACCCGCGTCAGAAGCAGCGGTAAAACTAAAATTTCCATCAAAGTCAGTAGTCGTTCCGTTAGAAGTCCCTTTTACTATGACATTCGCGCCTGGAAGAGGAGCGTTCATATCAGAGCCTAAAACCTTACCGGTAATGGTGCTTTGTGAGAATGCGAATGAAGTAACAAGCATCAACACAATAACATGTAAAAAATGGGTAAATTTTTTCATTGTTAATAGTTAAATTTTTTGATTTAAAGTTTCGGCAAAATTACAATGAATAAATGATAAAACATTAACACAATGTTAAGAAATTGCCCGACTTTCTAAACTTTTGAAATATTCAGAAGTGAGTGTAGAATAATTATAAGAAAATCAAATATTTAACGAAATACTATCGAGATTGATAATACTTTAACATGTGGGAGGTGGAAGAATCATGATTGATTTCTGCATTAGAATCCTCAAGTTCTTGAAGTATTGTGCCAGCAAGTTGTTTACCAAGCTCGACCCCGAACTGGTCGTAACTATAGATATTCCAGATGATGCCTTCAACAAAAATCTTGTGCTCGTACATCGCAATCAACTCGCCTAAGCTATCTGGCGTAAGTTGATTAATTAAGATACTCGTAGTAGGTTTATTGCCCTCAAATATTTTAAATGGAACGATTAATTCTTCCACTTTAGCACCCATTTCATTAACCACAGAGGTTTTAGATTTACCATTTAAGAGGGCTTCTGTCTGTGCAAAATAATTAGACATAAGTTTGTCATGGTGGTCCATATTACCATGAAGTGGTTTTACAAAACCAATAAAATCCGCAGGAATCAACTTGGTGCCTTGATGTATAAGTTGAAAAAAAGCATGCTGTGAATTTGTTCCTGGTTCACCCCAAATAATGGTGCCTGTCTGGTAATTTACCTTATCTCCATTTCTATCGACGCTCTTGCCATTACTTTCCATAATGGCCTGTTGTAAATAGGTAGCAAATTGGTTAAGATATTGCGTATAGGAAATGATTGCCTCGGTCTGTACGTCAAAAAAATTGTTATACCATACACTTAAAAGCGCTGCTATAACCGGAATGTTTTCTGAAAACTCCGTTTCCTTAAAATGCTCATCCATTTTATGGGCGCCTTTTAGAAGTGAGTCGAAATTTTTGTATCCTACCGATAAACTTATAGAAAGGCCCACTGCGCTCCAGAGAGAGAAACGACCACCGACCCAATTCCACATTGGGAAAATATTATTTTCTGAAATGCCAAATTCTTTGACTTTTTCAATATTTGTAGATACCGCGACAAAATGTTTGGACACATCTTCCTTAGTAGCACTTTTTAAAAACCATTCCCTAATTGTATTTGCATTAGAGAGTGTTTCTTGCGTAGTAAAAGTCTTTGAAACTATTACAAATAAAGTAGTTTCAGGATTTACATTCTTCAAAACTTCATTTAGGTGATCACCATCTACATTGCTGACAAAATAAGTTTTTAAATGATTCCCGTAAAACGCCAAAGCATCGACCACCATTGCCGGACCTAAATCCGATCCACCAATCCCAATGTTTATAATTGATTCAAATTTTTTGCCGGTGTATCCCTTTAGATTTCCAGAGATAATATCATCCGAGAATTCTTTTATTTTTTGCTTTACCTCAAAAACCTCGGGCATCACATTTTCGCCATCGACCAAAACCTTTTCATCCCCATTTAGCCTTAAAGCAGTGTGTAACACGGCCCTGCCTTCAGTCTTGTTTATGACATCCCCTCCAAAATAGCTATCCATCGCTTGAGACAAGCCTACTTCATTGGCAAGTTCTATTAATAACTGTATGGTTTTCTCGGTAATCCGATTCTTGGAATAATCAAAATAGAAATCTTCCCACTTAATTGTCATTTCCTCCGCTCTATCCGGATTCTCTGCGAACCAATCAACCATTTTATGATTTTTGATCTCATTAAAATGATCTTGTAGCTTTTTCCACGATTTTGTGGTGGTCGGATTAATGGTTGGTAGTGACATTTATTTTATTTGTGCAGAGATATCTGGTTGGTCCTTATCTAATTGAAGTTCTAAATCTATAAATTGAATTTGGTCTAATTGTGCTCTTAGCGGTTGGATGTGATCTATATAAGCCACCTTTAGGCTATCAGCAATTGGTTCTGATGCAGGAAGTTTTTCCCTAAAAGGATCAACTTGTAACCCGTTTTTCCAGAAGCGATAACAGACGTGTGGCCCAGATGTATTTCCGGTCATTCCTACCCAGCCAATTATATCACCTTGTTTTACATAATCGCCAACTTTTACTTTACGCTTTTGCATATGCAAATATTGGGTTTCATAGGTGCTATTGTGTCTAATCTTAACAAAGTTTCCATTGCCACCAGTATAACCAGATTTGTTAACCTTACCATTTGCAGTTGCCATAATAGGAGTGCCGACATCTGCAGTAAAATCAGTGCCTTTATGTGGCCTAATCTTATTTCCGTAAAGTGCAATCCTTCGTTTTAAATTATAGCGTGAAGAAATTCTTTTATATTCGACAGGAGCTTTCAAAAAAGCCCGCCTTAAATTTTTAGCGTCTTCGTTAAAATAATCGACGATATTTTTTACACTATCGGTCTTAAATTCAAAAGCATAAAAAGGTTCTAAATTATGTTCAAAAAAAGCTGCTTTTATATTGTCCACACCTGCGTAGATGGTATCGTCTATGTATTTATCAGTATAAATAACCTTAAACCTATCACCTTTTTGAAGTCTGAAGAAATCAATGGTCCACGCATAGATGTCGGACATTTTGTAGGCCAAGATCATGCTTAGGTTTTGCTGTGCAAGTGTTTCGGAAATCGAACTGTTAATTACCCCAGTTATTTCCTTTTCTACATAAGTAACGCGCTTTTTACTATTGAAAGCATAGATGGAATCCTTAAAATTTATGACCACATAATCTTCCTTAGTAGGTTGATAAATAAAACTTTCTGGAGTTTGGAGAGAATCTTTCGAAAAAAGGATGGTATAAGGCTTACCGACTTGAAGCTTTCTAATATCAAAGGAATCCTTAGCCTTTTCGGCAATCTGATAGATTTTTGGATATCCAAGATTGTTTCTTTCTAGTATCACCCCAAAACTGTCTCCCTTTTTAATAGTATCGCGCTTTACGATATAATCATTAAGGTTAAACCCGAATTCGGTAATTTGTTTTGGTTCTACGTAACTCTGTAAAGGCTTTTGACTTTCTCTTACTTTTTTTTCCTCTTTACAGGAGAAACTAATGATACAGATTAAAAGTGCTATTAATAATCTTTTATGTTGCATTAAGCTTTTTAAAATTAAATGTTCTGTCCCCAATTTTTCAATTCTTCTTCGCTCCAAAGTTGAGGAAAAAATATGCGTCTCTGAAATTTTGGATGCATATATTTTTTCCAATCGCTGCCTCCGGTAGCTTCTCCATCTCCTATACCACTCTCTATATAATGGACTGCGGTATTATAATGCGCCATTACCCAAGTAACGTTAACGGTATAATCGTAATTCCTCATCGCTTTTACCAAATCTTCATCTTCTTGGTCTTCTTTAGGTAGTTCCTTAAACCGTGTCCAGAGATTCTTGGTGTTGTAAGTTTCCATGAAAGTTATAAATTCCTTCTTGTACCTTTTTTCAAAATTTGTTAAAGTTGCAGACTTTTTCCCGGTCTTGTAATCCTTGCCCGCAGCCTGCCAATACAGGTGTTCAAAAGCATGTTCAAAAGGCGTGTTCCTGTCGATTTTTTCGCGAAAGCGGTTATCGATAAGATTTATTAATTCGGTAGAAGCAAATTCAACCATTCGGTATTGCGCACTTTGGAATCCGCTTGCAGGAGTTAGGGTATAGCGAAACTTCATGTATTGTTCTATATCCATTCCTTCACGCATTATGTTGAAGGAGGTGGTAAGCATATCAAAATAACGGCTAATGCGCATAATCTTGCTCTCAAAAAACTGAACATCTAGTTCTTCCTTTTCTGCCACTTGCTTTATTTCCCAAAGCATCATCTTAAAAAGCAATTCATTAATTTGATGGTATGCAATAAAAACCATCTCGTCTGGTAAGACGGTTCTCTGAATTTGAAGACTTAAAAGCGCATCGGTATTTATGTAGTCCCAATAAGTAATTGGCTTGCTGTAGAGCAAGCCAAAGAGATGGTCGTCGGTATCTTGATCAAGATTGGTATATTTATCTTGAATCTGTTCTATAATGTGGTCGTAACTCGGTAGGTCTGCCTTTCCCATTTATTTAATCGAATTCTTTTACAAAGGAATATTTTAAGCCCTTAAATGCTTCAAGGTCTGCCCGCAACGAGCCGACAGCTAAATCTGCCTTAATTCTTAGAGGTAATCTATTTTCGTCCGCACTTATCCAAAGTGTCAAGCTTTCTTGTTCTTTAAAAACTCTGCCAGCCATAACGTAAGGACGAAATTTAAGTGTCTTTATATCACCAAAGTCAGTGGTAATCGTTTCTCTTTCGAGGAATTTAAGTTGAAAGTTGAAATTTTCTTCATCAAAAAACATATTCAACTTAACCACATCTCCTTCCTTTATATTTTCTGTGCTATAATTGTTCCGAAGGTAATAGAAGGCCGACACCATATCCTGCACATCTTTTTCTGTCGCATAAGCCTTGTTTGTTTTATGCTTTTTATTTTCTACGTAAGCTTTTCGATTATTGTGGTCAAATTTAATTTCTATATCCTTGGTGTGTCCGCCTTCATCTATATTCCGGATAAACTTATAAGGCAAACCAGTGCGTCTATCAATATAACTTTCGTAACGATCTTTCACCTTAAAGAACAACTTTACCGGTCCGGTAGTGTAACCCCGACCAACGACATGATAAACTTGTCTGCCATCCAAGGTTTTCTCTTTTACCTCTAAGGTTGCGTTGCCTGCCTTAAAAAAGTTGCTGTAACTCATCCTAAACTTAAACCATTCTCCATCCTGAAATGCGGAATTCTGCTGTGGAAAAGCTAAAGTTGAAATTAATATTGCACAAAAAATAAGTAGGACTCTTTTCATGATAATCATTTAGTGATTGCGGGTATTGAGCTATTTTGCAATTACTATTCCAAAAATATAAAATTAAGCGAGACGCTGTTGTGTTAACGCTTTAGTTCTACACTTATTTTCAACATAATAAAAATCTAAAGTGGGATGAAAACTGAATTTTTCAACCCTTTATAAAGTCCCTCTTTTGGCTTGTTCTCGTTCTATCGATTCAAACAGAGCTTTAAAATTACCTGCGCCAAAACCTTTTGCCCCCATCCGTTGAATAATTTCAAAGAAAAGAGTTGGTCTATCCTCAACTGGCTTGGTAAAAATTTGAAGCAGATAACCTTCTTCATCTGCATCTACCAAAATTGAAAGTTCTTGCAAACGTTCAATATCCTCTTTCATCTTATCTCGATGCTCACCCAATCTTCTTGGTATATCTTCATAATATGCCTGCGGGGGCGGTGGTAGAAACTCTACTCCTCTTTCTTTAAGGTGCGCTACGGTTTTGATGATATCATCTGTCGCAACTGCGAGATGCTGGACTCCAGAACCTTCATAAAAATCTAGATATTCTTCAATTTGTGAACGCTTTTGTCCTTTGGCAGGTTCATTAATCGGAAATTTAATTCTGCCATTGCCATTACTCATTACCTTGCTCATTAGCGCTGAATATTCGGTATGAATCTGTTTATCGTCAAAAGATAGAAAGTTTACGAATCCCATGACCTCTTCGTACCATTTTACCCAGGTATTCATTTGGCCCCAACCTACGTTACCAACCATATGGTCAATATACTTTAGACCAACCGGGCTTGGGTTATAATCGGATTCCCATTTTTCGAAGCCAGGCATAAACAGACCATTATAGTTCTTTCTTTCTACGAACATATGTACTGTTTCTCCATAGGTATAAATGCCCGCTCTTACCACTTCGCCGTGTTCATCTTTTTCTGTTACTGGCTCTAAATAAGGTTTTGCTCCCCTTTTGGTAGTTTCTTCAAATGCTTGTTTGGCGTCCTCAACCCAAAGAGCAATAACCTTAACCCCATCACCATGCTTAACAATATGGTCGTTGATAGGCGAAGAACTGCTCAAAGGCGTTGTTAAAACTAGCCGTATCTTATCTTGCTTCAGAACATAGCTCACAGAATCCTTTGCGCCAGTCTCCAAACCTCGATAGGCATAGGACTGAAAGCCGAAGGCCGTTTTGTAAAAATGCGCAGATTGCTTGGCATTACCAACATAGAATTCTACGTAGTCTGTTCCTAAAAGCGGAAGGAAATCCTCTGCTCCTTCAAATATTTTTTCTAGTCCGTAATTGACGGATTTAATTTCGTTGTCCATTGTTTTTGAATGATTAGATTTTAAAGAATAAGGAAAAGAGAGAAAAGAGAAGAGATTTATTCAAATTTATTTTGAAAACTCATGGTCATTTTCTGAAACTCTGAAATCTTTTTCTGTAAATCATTAAGTTTTTGTTGATTGATATAATTTCTGTTGCAAGCTATTATTAGTTGTGTCTCCAATTCAAATGACGATCCAAGAGCAATATCGATATAGTTTGAAAAAGTTTTATCGGACCTCGAAGAGCCTTCAGCTATATTGCTAGGAATAGAAATGGAGCATCGGCTTATTTGAGATTGGAGACCATATTTCTCATCTTTAGGAAAATCTGTAAAAAGATCAAAAACGTCATTTACCATTTCTAAGCCTAAGGTCCAAATCTTCAAGTTTTTGTAATCATGCCTCTGTTTGCTCACTATGACTTTCAAAATTTCTACTCTCTATTCTCTTCTCTCTACTCTCTTCTCTCGTCAATGATCCAACCACGACCTATAATAATCCTCTTCTGCGATTTTTAATGCTTCTTCTGTAACTTTTAAAGGCTTAAAGGTATCTACCATAACCGCCAGTTCTTCGGTTTTGGTTTTGCCAATGCTCTTTTCAACCGTTCCCGGATGCGGTCCATGAGGAATTCCGGCTGGATGCAATGAAATATGCCCTGCTTCAATATCGTTTCGACTCATAAAATCACCATCCACATAATAGAGAACCTCATCGCTATCTATGTTACTGTGATTGTAAGGCGCGGGAATACTTTGAGGATGATAATCGTACATCCTAGGCACAAAACTACAGACTACAAACGCATCTGTTTCAAAAGTTTGATGGACTGGTGGCGGTTGATGAACTCGTCCTGTAATAGGTTCAAAATCATGAATTGAAAGCGCATAAGGATAATTATAACCATCGTAGCCTACAACATCAAATGGATGTGTCGCATAGGTAAGGTCAAAAATTTCATCCTGCTTTTTAATTTTTATAATAAAATCTCCTTTTTCGTCGTGAGATTCTAATTCATAAGGCTTACGGATATCGCGTTCGCAATAAGGTGAATGCTCTAATAACTGTCCGAACCAGTTTCTGTAGCGCTTTGGTGTATAAATCGGTCTTCGGGATTCTACAATAAACAATCTGTTGTCTTCAGAATCAAAATCTATTTTATAGATAATTCCTCTAGGAATTAATAGATAATCCCCATATTTAAAATCCAGATTCCCCAAATGGGTACGTAGTTTTCCTGTTCCTTTATGAACGAAAATCAATTCATCCGCGTCTGAGTTCTTATAAAAATAATCGGACATCGATTTTTGTGGAGCAGCAAGAATTATTGAACAATCAGAATTCGTTAAAATAGTTTTACGACTTTTAAGAAAATCGGCTTCAGGTTTTACTTCGAATCCTCTGAACTTATAGGATTGTATATGGTTTCCTTTTGCGATTTTAGGCGCAACATTTACTCCTTTAGACAACGCCTTAACTTGAGTCGGTCGATGGTGATGGTAACTATTGCTGTACATTCCATCAAAACCAATAGTACCGAACAATTGTTCGGAATATAAGGTACCATCTGGCTTTCTAAACTGTGTGTGGCGCTTATGGGGTATATCCCCTAATTTATGGTAAAATGGCATTTCTTAAGGTATTAGATGTTAGATGCTAGATACTAGATACTAGATTGTAATTTTAATCAGAACTATAATTCTTTGCTAGTGGTTAAAGTTTTCATTTTTAGTCCGCAAAATACACTTCGACAGGCTCAGTGTGACATTGACTGTTCTGCATTTATTGGCTAATTTGCTGATCCGCAAATCTTTATTCTTGGCTCTTGGCTCTTAAAGATACACATATGGAAACTTATTCAGGATTTCTCTTGAGTAGAAAATGAAGGTAGATTAGTAAGCTGTTCCAGAAAAATTTCATATTAAAACAAATATCGCAAATTTTAGGCAATTTGTAAAACTACTAAAACCAAAACCCCAAAGTAAATAACCAAATGCTGTTTTTTGTTTCTGGCGACCATGTATATTGCGCTTGTACGGGACCTAAAAATGTCTCGAGACCGTAACCAAAAGCGTAGCCACTATAATCAGGAAGCGTCAACCACTCGCCGGTTTCAAAAATATCGTTTTCGATGTTGGCGTAGTTTGCTATAAACTGAATATGATTCTTGGGAAATAATTCGTAATCTAAAGATAATCCTCCCTTTACAAAACTATTTCCAATTAGGGAAATATGTTCTCTTCCATAGAATGAAATAAAATTATTTATAAAATTATTACCGTAGCCACCCAAGGCAAAATTGAGCGATGGTGTAGAATCGTCGCCTACCCTGAAACCTCCTTGTGACGTTAGATTCACCGAAAATTGGTCAGTGATGCAAAATGCATATCCTATATCTGCCTTTGCTATCGAAAATTGTGAAAAATCGCTGTTAAAGTCAGAGGACAACAAATAAATATGAAAGTCGCCATTAAAGTAAACTCCGCGTTTTGGAAAATATTTACTGTTATATGTGTCTAGTTTTAAATTTCCGAATGCACTGAAGTAATCGGTATTTTCAAAAGTTACTTCCCTTTGCTCTTCGCTAAAAGAAATAGTTTCAGATTGTATCCGTAATCGTTTATGTTCGGCTCCTAAACTAAAAGCAAAGTCCTTCCTAAATAGTGTCTGCAGATAAAACTGGTTGGTTTGATCTTGGTAATCAATCTCAATAAAATTTACATCATCGGGAATAACTTGGTCAGAATCAGGAAGAATTTCCGGATTTACATTCTTGGTAAACTGATTAAACCTAGACTTTAAACCGATGCTCCAATAAAATCCTTTATCGATTAAATAACTGAAATCATACCGAACGTTGTCTCCAAGAATCATGTCCAAAGACAAAATATCATTATTGAACAAAAGACGTTTTTTCGTAAGGTTTACCAGTGCCGCACTTTTATATAGGTCATCATAATGCAATCCAAATTTTAAAAGTGTTCTTATCTCACTTTCCTTAACAGTTATACTTAAATCATAGGTTGGGGAGTCGCCAGATTTTTGAAGGTCATAAAAAAGATTGTCAAAATTATTGGTTGCAACAAGGTTGTTTATGCCAGTGTTGAAATCATCATAGTGGATGTATTCACCTATTTTCACCTTTAGTTTTCCGAGGATATAAGCTCGGCTATATCTATTATTCCCAGTAATTTCTATAGAGTTGAAGGCTATGCTATCGTTAGAAGCAATATTAACTTTGTTCCTGCTATAAGGAGGTTCGTAAGTTGGTAATGAAGTGAGTTCTGAAATTACCTTCCGAGCCGCAACGGCCCCGCTTTCTATAATCTTGCTGCCTTTGCCAAAAGAAATCACAGAATAATCCGTAATATCTGGTTTAATGTAGATATCGGTCTTTTTTTCTTTTTCCTTCATGGCGTCAATTGTCCTGAAGTTGTTTACCTGCACTAACAAATCGGGGGCAGATTCCATTTCTTCTATGGTCGCCAAGCCATCTTGTACATCGACTCCGATAATGATATCCATTCCCTTGGCTATAAGTTCATCGACCGGATAATTATTAACGACTCCACCATCTACCAAAACTCTATCTCCTACTCTTACAGGTTGAAATAAAGAAGGTATAGAACCACTTGCCCTAACCGCCAATGCTAGATTTCCCTTATCTAAAAGCACTGCCTCTCCAGTTTCAATGTCGGTTGCCATACAGAAGAACGGAATGGGCAAATCTTCAAAAGTATCTATCGATTTAACGTGAAGCGTCAATTTTGTGAGTAAGCTATAAACGTTTTGTCCTCTCGAAAGTGCCGAGGGCAATTTTAATTGAAATCCGTTAAAGGGAAGGGTAATCGAATATTTTTCAGAATTATCGCGCTCGTAGAAAGTTTTTGCGCTTCTCGGGATGTTGTCGTTTACTATTTGTTCTATTTGTACATTTTCAAAAATACTGTCTAGCTGCTTACCGCTGTAACCTGCCGCATACATAGAACCAACGATTGCACCCATACTGGTACCCGCGATATAATCGATTTTAATATCTAAACTGTCAAGGACTTTAAGGACACCAATATGGGCAAAACCTTTTGCGCCTCCTCCACTTAATACCAAGCCGATTTTTGGTTTAGACTTATCAGTATTTTCTTGGGCGAAAAAGTAATTTCCGATTAAAAGAATACTTACTAATAAAATGACTTTTTTGTTCATTTTTCTGCGTAAAACGCTTCAATCTTTTTTGCTCTCGATAAGCCGACAACCTCTTCTAACTCCGAAATCTTGGCATTCTTTACTCGCTTTACCGATTTAAATTTCTTCATTAATGCGACCACTGTCTGTTCTCCAATCCCTGGGATTTCTTCCAACTCATTTCTTAAAGCCCCCTTGCTCCTTCTGTTTCTATGATGCTCAATCCCAAAACGGTGCGCCTCGTTTCTAAGTTGTTGGATTATCTTTAAGGTTTCGCTCTTTTTATCTAAATATAAGGGAATTGGATCATCTGGATAGAATAATTCTTCTAAACGCTTCGCTATGCCGATAATCGCGATTTTTTTGCGAAGTCCAAGAATTTCTAAACTTTTTAGGGCCGAAGATAATTGTCCTTTACCACCGTCTATGATTATAAGTTGAGGTAGCGATTCATCTTCTTCTAACAACCGCCGATACCTCCTGTAGACAACTTCTTCCATCGAAGCGAAATCATCTGGCCCATCTACAGTTTTTATGTTGAAATGTCTATAATCCTTTTTACTAGGCTTACCATCTTTAAAAACTACACAAGCTGCTACGGGATTAGAACCTTGAATATTTGAATTATCAAAACACTCAATGTGTCGTGGTTCTTCGCTCAAACGTAAATCTGCTTTCATCTGAGCCATTATTCTATTGACATGGCGGTCTGGGTCAACAATCTTGACCTGTTTAAGCTGCTCTATTCTATAGAATTTTGCATTTCTGGTAGATAATTCCAAAATCCTTTTTTTATCACCGAGTTTAGGAACCGTAACTTTAATTTCTTCACCTGATTCTAGCTCAAACGGAACATAGATTTCTTTTGAATTAGAATGAAATCTTTGTCTAATCTCAGTAATTGCCAGTTCCAATAGTTCTTGGTCGGTTTCTTCGAGCTTTTTCTTTATTTCTAAAGTATGCGAACGTATAATGGAACCATAAGAAAGTTGAAGAAAATTAACGTAAGCATAAGCCTGATCACTAACAATGGAAAAGACATCCACGTTGCTAATTTTAGGATTAACCACGGTAGATTTAGACTGATAATTTTCAAGGATATTTATCTTTTCCTTGATGCGTTGGGCTTCTTCAAACCGCATCTCTGAGGCTAAATCCTTCATCTGTTCCCGAAAACCAGTCAAGGAATCCTTAAAATTTCCTTTTAAGATTCCGCGGATATCTTCTATGTTTCCGTGGTAATCTTCCGCACTTTGCAAGGCTTCACAGGGACCTTTACAATTACCAAGATGATATTCTAAACACACTTTGAATTTCCCTGCTTCAATATTAGCTTCCGTTAATTTATAATTGCAGGTTCGGATATGATAAAGTCCTTTTATAAGTCCCAGAAGGGTCTTAACGGTTTTCATACTTGTATATGGACCAAAATATTCTGACCCATCCCGGATAACTCGTCTGGTAGAAAAAACTCGTGGAAAACGTTCGTTTTTAATACAGATCCACGGATAGGATTTGTCGTCTTTCAGCATCACGTTATACCGGGGCTGATGTTTTTTTATAAGATTGTTTTCTAATAAAAGCGCGTCGGTTTCCGTGATGACGACAATATGTTTAATCGTTTCAATCTTTCTGACCATCACTCGGGTACGGCCAGAATCTTGAATTTTATTGAAATAAGAGCTTACCCTTTTTTTAAGATTCTTTGCCTTACCTACGTAAAGTATCCTACCATCCTTATCAAAATATTGATAAACCCCAGGTTGGTCTGGCAGTGTTTTAAGTTGTAATTCTAGTGAAGGTTTTACCATTAATTTCAAAGGTAAGATTTACATTTCAGTGTTATAATCGCAATCCTAAAAATAATATTGTAATATTCTTTTTGGCTACCTTGCCAGTCGAAATGAAGGAAATCGCAAAACACTTTATTGGTAGAGTCGATAAAATAGACTTTCCCTTATTGAATTTATTCGATATCGATGTAAAAATCGACACTGGCGCGTATACTTCGGCCATTCATTGTTCATTCATCAAAGAAGAAGGCGAGACCTTAATCTGTACTTTCGACAGCAAAGGCCATCCAAATTTTAGCGGAAAAACCGTAACCTTTGCCAGATTTTCGAGAACTGATGTAAAGAGCAGCAACGGAACCGTAGAGAATAGATACAAGATAAAATCCGAAGTTGTAATCTTTGGAAAAAAATACAAAATCAACTTAACTTTAAGCACAAGAGACGATATGAAATTCCCTGTATTGATTGGCCGCCAGTTTTTGGCCAAGAAATTTTTGGTAGATGTAGACCAAGAAAATATGTCCTATAATACAAAGCCAAAGCAGGAAATCATTAAATGAATATAGTTGTATTATCGAGGGATTCTAATCTATATTCTACCGAGCGTTTAGTCGTAGAAGGAAGAAAGAGAAATCACATGGTAGAGGTCATAGACCCATTAAAATGTGATATTATTATAGAAAAGGAAAAACCCACTATCTATTATCGAGATCGTTATCTAGACTATGTTGATGCAGTTATACCAAGGATTGGCGCTTCGATAACATTTTATGGTTGCGCGGTAGTTAGGCAGTTCGAGATGATGAATGTTTTTACCATCGCATCATCGGACGCCATACAGCGCTCTAGAGATAAATTAAGAAGTTTGCAGCGGATGAGCAAAGCTGGGATTGGAATGCCGAAAACTGTATTTACCAATTACTCTCGCGATGTGGCAGAAGTTGTAAACCAAGTTGGTGGCACTCCGGTAATTATTAAATTGCTAGAGGGCACCCAAGGTCTTGGAGTTGTTCTTGCAGAAACCAGAAATGCGGCCGAATCGGTTTTAGAAGCTTTTAATGGATTACAGGCAAGAGTGATTGTGCAAGAATTTATTAAAGAATCTAACGGCAGCGATTTACGCGCATTGATTGTAGATGGTCAAGTTGTAGGAGCAATGAAAAGACAAAGCAACAATGGCGAGTTTAAGTCTAGCTTTAATCGTGGTAGAAGCGCAGAAATTTTTAAATTGAATCATGACCAATTGGCCTTGGCGATGAATGCAGCAAAAGTTTTAAAACTGCCGGTATGTGGGGTTGATATGCTTCAATCTGCACGAGGTCCATTGTTATTAGAAGTTAATTCTACTCCGGGTTTGGAAGGAATAGAAACCGCCACCGGAAGAAATATTGCTAAAAGTATTATCACTTATATTGAAAGAAATAGACACCTAGGATGACATTCGAACACAGAGAAACCATAACCATTTTAGGCAAAAAGATAAGAGCGGGCGAGACTGCCGAGGCCAGCTTTGAAGTAGCAAAACTCCATACTGCCTCCAATGTAGCCGTGCCAGTTCTTATAGACCGTTCCAAAAAACCCGGTCCCATCGTTTTGATTACCGCAGGAATCCATGGTGATGAAGTAAATGGCGTCGAAATCGTAAGACAGATTATTGCTAAAGGCATAAACAAGCCGAAAAAAGGAACCATCATTTGCATCCCAGTTATCAATGTGTTCGGGTTTATTAATATGGCGCGGGAATTTCCAGATGGCCGTGACCTCAATCGGGTTTTTCCTGGTTTGGCCAATGGCTCTTTAGCCAGTAGGGTAGCATTTAAGCTTATGACGGAAGTTATCTCGGAAGTAGATATGGTACTTGATTTTCATACCGGTGGAGCTGGTAGGTTTAACGCACCTCAAATTAGAATTGCCCAGAAAAATCCAGACTTAGACCATTTGGCTGAAATATTTGGTGCTCCATTTGTTCTTTACAGTAGAAACCTCAATAAGTCTTTTAGAAACGCCAACTACAGATTAGGCAAACCTCTCCTCCTCTTTGAAGGTGGAAAATCAAGTCATATTGATCCTAACATCACCTTAACGGGAGTTAACGGAGTAAAGCGGATTTTGGCCCATTTAGATATGCTTTCAGCCAAATTTAAGGTTACACCACCGAAAAGAAAACCTGTTTTCATCTTAAAAAGCCAATGGCAGCGCGCTAACTTCTCAGGAATGTTTCAAGCGACCGTACCCATAAATACCATGGTCAAAAAAAACACCGTAATTGGGAATATTACTGATCCTTATGGAAAATTCAACCATTTTGTAAAGGCCGAAAACTCTGGTTACGTCATCAATGTAAATGAATCCCCCATTGTTTACCAAGGAGACGCGCTGTTTCATATAACCACTAAAATTGTCCAAAAAATTGACAAAGGCGCAACTAAGGAGTAAGTACATAGAAAAGCGAAATCAATTAAGCCTTCAAGAGTTAGATGATTTTAGTTTGAAGATTGCCAACAAACTTTTAGAACTCAACATCTGGGATTTTTCTTATTATCATATTTTTCTTCCTATCGAGAGCAAGCGAGAAGTCAACACAGAATTCATCATAAATATTTTAGCCGGCAAGGACAAGAATATTATCCTCCCAAAAAGCGATTTTAAATCCAGAAACTTGGAACATATTCTGCTTACCGATAATACTAGGATTTCCCCAAATAAATATGGAATACCAGAGCCGGAAGAGGGGATCGAAATCCAAATTTCTAAGATTGAAGTTGTTTTTGTTCCGCTGTTAGCCTACGATAAAAGCGGAAACCGCGTAGGATATGGTAAAGGTTTTTACGATATCTTTTTGCAAAATTGCAGAAGCGAAACTATTAAAATTGGTCTCTCCTATTTTGAAGCAGAAGAAATCATTGCTGAAGTTAGCGAACTGGATATCCCGCTAGACTTTTGCGTAACACCTGAAAGAATTTATGATTTTAAAAATTCCTAGAAAGTTGGAACTTCTTCTTCATTCTTTTCATGCTCATTTCTCTCACCGAAAACTTTTTTATTGAAGAATATAAAAATTCCGATACCAGTGCTAATTGCCATATCTGCAATATTAAACACTGGATCGAAGAATGTAAAATGATTTCCGCCTATTACAGGTATCCACTCTGGAAGAAACCCTTGCCAAATAGGAAAATGCAGCATGTCTACAACTTTCCCAAAAAATATAGAATCATATCCGCCGTCTTCAGGTAAAAATGTTGCGACCTGGCCGTAACTATCATTAAAGAACATTCCGTAGAAAACCGAATCTATAATATTTCCTAAAGCTCCTGCAAAAACCAGGGAAATCGCTAATATCAGTAAATAGTTTCTGTGTTTTTTGATTGCCGAAATTAGCCAAAATCCAATCCCGATAACCGCAAATATCCTAAAGATGGTGAGAACTAACTTGGCGGTCCTGTCATCTATAAAACTTACAAAATCACTGATTTTAGTCCCCCAGGCCATACCATCATTTTCAACAAAAAGAATTTGAAACCAGCTAAATACCTGATGACTTTCATTTAAGGCAAAATGGGTTTTTATGTAAAACTTACTTATCTGATCAATCAATAAGACTATAAGGACAAGGGCGACAGATTTCCGTAAGGACATTTAAAGAAGTTAAGGATTCTAATAGTTCCCAAAAATACGATTTAGAAAACTTATGGAAACAAAAAACCACTCAACCTAAAGATTGAATGGTTTGTGATTTATTTTATAATAAGCTTTATTGCATATTTTTCGCCTCGATGCTCAACGTGGCATGTGGCACCAACTTAAGCCTATCTTTATTGATAAGTTTACCAGTTACACGGCAAATACCGTAAGTCTTGTTCTCGATTCTTATAAGAGCATTTCTTAAATCCCTAATAAATTTCTCCTGTCTAATGGCAAGTTGTGAGTTTGCTTCCTTGCTCATAGTTTCACTACCTTCCTCAAAAGCTTTAAACGTCGGAGAAGTATCATCGGTACCGTTGTTATGATCATTCATATAGGCACTTTTGATCAGCTCTAAATCGTGTTCAGCTTTATTTATCTTCTCCTTAAGAATTACTTTGAATTCTGCAAGATCCTTATCAGAATATCTTACGTTGGTTTCTACTCCCATAATATTAGTATTTTTGAATAGACAATTTTGTCTTGACCTCATCGAAAGCAATATTTATACCGCTTTCCACACTTTCCAAAATATCTATTCTTTCGGTTAAAGTTTCAGTTTTAATATATTCTAAATTTTTCTCAATCGCATCCTTAAGATCTACATCTTTTTCCAAGGAAACCAAAATGCGGTCAGTTATCTCAAAACCCGAGTCTTTTCGAAGGTTCTGTATCCTATTTACCAATTCTCTGGCGATGCCTTCGCTCCTCAAGTCCTCGTTGATGGTTACATCTAAGGCAACCGTTAAAGAACCCGAATTTGCTACGAGCCAACCCTCGATATCCTGTGAGGTTATCTCCACATCCGAGCGTTCTAAAGTAACCTTTTTTCCATTTAATTCAACGTGAAAAGTGTCGTTTTGCTCGATATTTTTGATATCGGCTTCGGTGAATCGTGAAATTGCGGCAACGATTTGCTTCATATCCTTCCCGAATTTTGGACCCAAAGTCTTAAAATTCGGCTTTATCTGTTTTACGATAATGTCTGAAGCATCCAACAAAACTTCAACTTCCTTAACATTAACCTCGGATTTTATGAGATTTTCCACTTCAAGTATTTCAGCTTTTTCAGCTTCAGAATTAACAGGAATCATTATTTTCTGTAATGGCTGCCTAACTTTTATGCGCTCTTTCGCTCTTAAAGAAAGCACTAAGGATGAAATAGTTTGGGCATTTTCCATTTTTCTTTCTAAAGACTTATCCACAAAACTGGATTTAAATTCTGGAAAGGTTGAAAGATGCACACTTTCGAAGCGTTCTTTAGACGTTACTTTGTTAAGATCTTGGTACAAGCGATCCATAAAAAACGGTGCAATTGGCGCACCAAGCTTGGCAATTGTAAGCATACAGGTATACAAAGTCTGATAGGCAGAGATTTTATCTTTTTGATAATCGCCTTTCCAGAAACGTCTTCTACTTAACCTAACGTACCAATTACTAAGATAATCCTGGGTAAAATCCGAAATCGCTCTTGCTGCCTTTGTTGGCTCATAGTCTGCATAATATTCGTCTACCTTTTGGATCAAGGTATTTAATTCTGAAAGTATCCAACGGTCTATTTCTGGTCGTTCACTAATTTCGATATCAGCTTCAGAATAATTGAAATTATCTAGGTTGGCGTATAAAGTAAAAAACGAATAGGTATTATATAAAGTCCCAAAGAACTTACGTTTAACCTCCTCGATTCCTTCGATATCAAACTTTAAATTATCCCAAGGATTTGCATTGGCAATCATGTACCAACGGGTTGCATCGGCACCATAGGTTTCTAGAGTGGTAAACGGATCTGCAGCATTTCCTAAACGCTTAGACATCTTTTGACCGTTCTTATCTAAAACCAATCCATTAGAAACGACATTTTTATAAGCTACTGAGTCAAAAACCATCGTTGCAATGGCATGAAGGGTGTAGAACCAACCTCTGGTCTGATCAACTCCCTCTGCAATAAAATCAGCCGGAAATGAATCTCCAGAATCTATCTTATCCTTATTCTCAAACGGATAATGCCACTGTGCATAAGGCATAGAACCAGAATCGAACCAAACATCGATCAGGTCTGCTTCTCGTTTCATAGGTTTGCCCGATTTTGAAACCAGCATTATTTCATCTACGATATTCTTGTGAAGATCAATAGTATCGTAATTAGCTTCGGACATATCCCCTATTTCAAAATTCTCGAAAATATCCTTTTCTAAAACTCCAGCCGCAACGGCTTTGGCCATTTCGGTTTTTAATTCTTCAACCGAACCAATACAGATTTCTTCTTTACCATCTTCTGACCGCCAAATTGGCAATGGAATTCCCCAGTATCTAGAACGTGAAAGATTCCAATCGTTTGCATTTGCCAACCAGTTACCAAATCGGCCTTCCCCGGTAGATTTAGGCTTCCAATTAATCGTAGTATTAAGTTGATGCATCCTATCCTTTATATCGGTCACTTTTATAAACCAAGAATCTAATGGATAGTATAAAATCGGTTTATCGGTTCTCCAACAATTGGGATAACTATGCTTATATTTTTCGACCTTAAAGGCCTTATTTTCTGTTTTTAAATCTATGGCAATCTCAACGTCAACAGAACGCTCTGGTTCCTGTCCTTCATCATAGTATTCATTCTTAACGTACTTGCCGGCGAGCTCCTTCATTTCTGGTCTAAACTTCCCTTGAAGATCAACTAGAGGAACAAGATTTCCGTTTTCATCCTTTACCAACATCGGCGGAATTTCTGGCTGAGCTTGTTTAGCCACCATGGCATCATCTGCTCCAAAAGTAGGTGCAGTATGTACAATCCCAGTTCCGTCTTCCGTGGTTACAAAATCGCCTGCAATCACCCTAAAGGCGTTGGCCGGATTTTCGTAAGGAAGCGCATATTTAAGTAGTTGTTCGTATTTAATGCCGACCAAATCCTTCCCGACAAATTCCTTAACTACGTAATATGGAATCTTTTTATCGTCGGCTTTATAGTTTAGAAGTTCTGGTTTGCTTTCTACTCTTTCGAACTTTCCTGAAAATTGATAGTTGACCAATTTTTTAGCCAATACTACATTTATAGGTTCAAAGGTATATTGATTGTAAGTTTCAACTAAGACATAATCGATTTTAGGCCCTACCGTTAATGCGGTATTGCTTGGAAGGGTCCAAGGAGTGGTGGTCCAAGCTAAGAAATAGATATCGCCTTCATCCTTAAGAAAATCAGGAAGCGTTTCTTCTATCGCCTTAAATTGAGCAACCACTGTGGTATCGGTTACATCCTGATAAGTACCTGGTTGATTAAGCTCATGAGAACTTAGCCCAGTACCCGCTTTTGGCGAATAAGGTTGAATTGTATACCCTTTATATAAAAGTTTTTTATTGTAAATCTCCTTTAAAAGCCACCAGACGGTTTCCATGTATTTAGGCTTATAGGTAATATATGGATCTTCCATATCTACCCAATACCCCATTTTTTCGGTGAGGTCGTTCCAAACATCGGTGTACCTCATCACGGCTTTTTTACAAGCCTCATTATAATCTTCTACTGAAATAATTTTCCCGATATCTTCCTTAGTAATTCCCAATTCTTTTTCTACACCAAGTTCTATTGGCAATCCATGTGTATCCCAACCAGCTTTTCTCTTAACTTGAAAACCTTTCATCGTTTTATACCGCGGAAAAATATCCTTTATGGCTCTAGCCAGAACATGGTGAACACCAGGAAGTCCGTTTGCAGATGGCGGACCTTCAAAGAAAACAAATGGCTTACCATCTTCTCGAGTGCTCACACTTTTTTCGAAAATATTGTTCTGTTTCCAATATTCTAGAATTTCGGTTGCTACGTTCGGAAGGTCAAGTCCTTTATATTCAGGAAATTTTGTCATTGTTGCTTTCGCTCTTTAAGGCTGCGAAATTAAGAATTATAGCGAAAATTTTTAGCATTAAAATCAAAAAATACCGAAAGAGGGCAAGACCTGAGTTACCATAGGTATGAGTTTTAAATGATGAAATCCTATAAACGTTACAATTAGTCATTAGCAGGGAGGAACAATCATAGTAATCTTTTGATATGAAACGTCATTACGAGGAAGATACGACCGAAGTAATCTCGTGAATGAAACTACACTTAGACAGATTGCTTCGTTGCACTCGCAATGACGTTCCGACCGGTCATTACGAGGGAGTAACGACCGAAGTAATATCAACTTGAATGTTGTAAAAAGTTTATTTTTGAAACATGAAGAAGTCCTTTGTTTATATCCTAACCAATAAAATCAAAACCGTAATTTACGTTGGTGTGACAATTGATTTACTGAAAAGGATTTACCAACATAAAACCAAATTTTATAAAGGATCTGCCAGTAAGTATAATTGCGATATTTTAGTTTATTTCGAGGAATTCGATGATATAAGGCAAGCCATTGCAAGAGAAAAACAAATAAAATCAGGTAATAGAAAACGAAAAGAAGAATTGATAAATTCTACGAATGCTGAATGGAACGATTTATCAGATGGATGGTTGTTTGCATTTTGATTAACGTCATTACGAGAGAGGACCAACCAAAGTAATCTCATGCATCGAACTACAATTAGACAGATTGCTTCACCTCGTTCGCAATGACGTTACAATTGTCATTACGAGGGAGGTACGACAGAAGTAATCTTATGATGTAACCGTCATAACGAGGAAGGCTCCTTATTTATCCGTCATAACGAGGGAGGAACGACCGAAGTAATCCCATGAGGTGAACTCTCATTCTAAAGATTGCTTCGTTGCACTCGCCATGACGTTCCGAATGGTAATTTAGAGGGAGGGACGACCGAAGTAACCTGCCTGCCGGCAGGCAGGTCTAATGATGTGAACCTAAAATATGAGACATACCTGTCTATATATAGATTGCTTCGTTGCACTCGCAATGACGTTAATTAACAAATATACGCCACCAAATCTTCAATTTTAGTAATCAGCTGCACTTTAATGGCTGTATTCTGAAGTCCGATTTTGTTATAAGCCGAAACATATATCGTGGAAAATCCAAGCTTTTCAGCTTCCAGTATTCGTTGTTCTATTCTTTGCACAGGTCTAATTTCACCAGAAAGTCCAACCTCAGCCGCAAAACAAATGTCTTGGCTCAATGCCACATCTTCATTAGAAGATAATATTGCGGCTACCACTGCCAAATCGATTGCCGGGTCGTCTACCGTAATACCGCCAGTAATATTTAGGAAAACATCTTTGGTACCAAGTCTAAATCCTGCCCGCTTCTCTAAAACCGCCAACAACATATTCAAGCGTTTAGAATTAAAACCTGTTGCCGAACGTTGAGGTGTTCCATATACTGCAGAACTTACCAAGGCCTGAACTTCAATAAGTAACGACCTCATCCCTTCCAAGGTCGAAGCGACGGCATTACCACTTAAGTCTTCATCTTTTTGGGAAATCAATATTTCACTGGGGTTGCTTACTTCCCTTAAACCTGAACCTTGCATTTCGTAGATGCCCAATTCGTTAGTAGATCCAAATCTATTTTTATTTGCTCGAAGAATCCTGAAAACATGATTGCGATCTCCTTCAAATTGGAGTACGGTATCTACCATATGTTCCAGAATTTTTGGACCTGCAATGCTGCCCTCTTTTGTAATATGCCCAATCAGAATAACTGGTGTCGCTGTTTCCTTTGCAAATTTAATAAGCTCGGTTGTGCATTCCTTAACCTGAGAAATACTGCCTGCAGAAGAGTCAATATAATCGCTGTGAAGGGTTTGTATTGAATCAATGACCAATACATCTGGTTCTAGCTGTTCAATTTGTTTGAAAATATTTTGAGTCTTGGTTTCGGTAAGAATATAGCAAGAGGTACTATTAGGTTCAATACGATCTGCTCGCATCTTAATCTGTTTTTGACTTTCTTCACCTGAAACATAGAGTGTTTTATAAGGAAGTTTTAGTGCAATTTGAAGCATTAACGTGCTCTTACCAATTCCCGGTTCTCCACCCAATAAAGTCATTGAACCATGAACCAACCCACCGCCAAGCACCCGATTAAATTCGGAATCTAATGTGTCTAATCGCGTATCTTGGGAAGTATCAATTTCGTTGATTCTAAGCGGTAATGATGCTCTTTTTAAGGGTGATGTTGGAGTTTTCCAGGTAGATTTTTCCTCTTTCTGAATTACTTCTTCCACAATGGTATTCCATTCCTTGCAGGCAGTACATTGTCCTTGCCATTTAGAGTATTGTGTTCCGCAATTTTGACAAAAAAAAGTGGTTTTTATCTTAGCCATTTCCCAAATTTGAGGCTAAAATAAAGATATTTAAGCACTAATTTTAGGGAAAAGAATAGAGACCGCTTCGCTTCTAGAATAGAGAATCAAGACTTAATATTAACTAACAGATAATCAATCAATAGTATATTTATCCTTTTAGAAGACCTTTCATTTATTCTTTACATAAAATATCGAACGTCTCTTTTATAAATTTGAATAAGACACTATAGGATGATGTGGAGCTACTGAAAACTAGTTATCATCGATGTCCTCATCGTCAATTTCTTCGTCTGTAGTTGCAAGATTTAAACCTTCAACTTTAGATAGAATAAAGTCTTTATCAATATGGGAAGTTGGATCCATTGCCAGAGCCGCATCGTATAATTTCGCTGCTTTTTTTGGCTTTCCTGATTTCTCGGCATGTAAAGCCAAATAATAAGTCCCCAAAAGTGAAGTTGGGTCCTGCTTTAATGCCAGTTTTCCTATTTTTTGTAATGACTCTAAATCTTCTCGTTTTTCGGCTACTGCAATAACCTTTTCAAATTCTTCTTCTGAGATTTTCTTTTCGATTCCGAACAAGTCTTCAATACGACTATAACGATTAATCAGATATTGGTCAAGGGTTCCATCATACTTGGCGACTTTTTCGGTCAATTCCTTTTCACTTAAAGGCTGATAGATATCAAAGATTTTATCCATGGCTTTTGAAACCGCAGCAGTTACCAGACCATTATGGGTCTGTTCCGTAAAGTCATCAAAATAATAAGTCAAATGGTCGTTTTCGATATCAGCGATCTTTACATGGGTATTAATGATCGATTTTCTGATAGAAGTTATATCTGCTTTACTGGTCGCCATATAATAAAAGATATCTTGTTTGCAATAAGACAATCGTTGTGCTACGTTAGACCCCATTTCTCCGGTGAAGTCTGGACTGATATTGATATATGCCTTAAACAATGGATCTTCTTTTAAAAGAAACGAATTGATAAAATTGCCCATAATGTTATGACCTACCGCAACTCTGAATTTACTGGTGTTGTATTTAGAATCAATGTATGGAAGTAACTCTTGCGCTACGAACTCATAAAATCTTGCACCTGTTTCTAATGGGAGACCTGATATTTCATCAAAATAGCTATCATAAAAACGCTCGTTCCCTTGAACGATGCCCACGATAATAGAGCTAGGCATCTGGTCAAAATAGGTTTGGAATTCTGTCTGCCCCACTACAGGTCCAAACAGGTAATCGGCATCAAAAACAACGATTAATGGATGCTTTAATCCAGAGTCTGGATCATAATTTTTTGGAAGTTTAATCTTTAAACCCCTTACGGAGTTAAGCTTACGGGATTCGAATTTTTCGGTCTGACCAAAAGAGTTGAAAATTATGGTAACTGCGAAAAAAAATAAAGTGAAAGTCGTTCTCATTACTGGTAGGTTAAGGAGAACTAAATTCGTGTTTTTAATGTTAAAACACGAATATTTTCGATAAAGTGTATTTTTTAGTCATCCTTTTCGTCCTTAAGGTCGTAAATCTTATCTAGCAGAACTTCCTTATTAATGAATTGAGACGCTTTAAGCAATAGACCGGATTGATAATAATTGAGCGCCTTTTTAAGATTGCCGTCCATTTCAAAATAAAGTCCTTGGTAATAGGCGCTAATCATGGAATCAGAAAACTCTTGTTTAGCATATTTCGAAAGCTCCTTAACCGCTTCAATGTCATCTTTCTTTTTAGCGGCAGCAGCCACGGCCCTAATATCATTTTCGATGACCTTTTTCTCGAAGCCATAAAAATTCTTGATGTTTTCGTACTTATTCAAAAGATATTCCATCGGCGATCCAGTGTAAGTAAGCATTTCATCTTTATATTCGGTCGCATCGATTGGTTTGTACAATTCAAAAATCGCATTTAAAGCTCTAGGTATTCCTTGACCTACCAATGAATAGTGATTTGCATCTGCAAAGGCATCATAGCGATAATGGAACTTTTCATTACTGATACTTTTAAGTGAAGTATTCGCGGTTTCAATATCTTTTTTAAGCGCCGGTATATCCCCTTCGCTAGTCGCTAAATAATAAAAAGTATCTGACTGTAATAGCGGCAAGCGCTGATGTAATTTATTAATAAGATCCGGCGCATAATCAGGACTCAGAGCTATGTAGGCATTAAAGACTGGATAATCCTTAAAAAGGTAATAATTAATAAAGTTGGCACTCATGTCATGGCCCACCGCGATTCTAAATTTTGACGCTCTATATTTATCTTGGATGTATGGAATCAATTCCATCCCTATGAATTCAAAAAACTTTGCGCCGTCATCGATTGGGAGCCCACTTTGTTCTGAATAGGAAAGATCCATATCTCGATATTCGGATTCATTGATGCCCACCACAATACATTCTGGCATATCATTCCAGTAAGATTGATAATCTATATTGCCGACAACCGGTTCAAAAAGATAATCACCGTCTAAAACAATGACCAAAGGATATTGTGTTTCTTTATCGCGGTCATAATTTCTTGGTAGCTGTATTTTTAATTCTCGGGACTGAAGTAACCTATCTGATTTATAAGTCTCGTAAATGGCTTGGGCGACACTATTAGAAGTAAAAAATAGAAATGCTAAACAGGCAAAGGCGATTTTGACCATATTTAAAGTATGTTAGATTTAGTTTAACAAGTTATAAAATTTTAAGACTCAATGATAATGGTCTTTAAAAAGTACTAGGATTCTTTCACCGATATTTTCTTCCTATTATAAATCGGTAAATAAACAAAGGAGATTATACCACAAATTATAATCAGCAAAGTCTGTGCCGACCACATAATCCAACCAAATGCATAACTCGGTTCTTTAGGTAAATCGAATAACATAAGTGCCGACATCACAGCTGCGGGATAAAAGAAAATTCCGCCGTTGGTTGCTGCAATGGTAAAAGTTGCAGCGATAAAAGCAATTAAAACCGCACCGATAGAAAGGTTATCTAATTCTGGTAACGCGAATGACGTTACGTAAAACATCAAAATATACATGAGCCAAATAAAGAGAGTATGAAAGATAAATGGCCATTTTTTCTTCATCTTAAATATGCTCAAAATACCTTCAACTAAGCCTTTTAAAAACTTTTTGACCTTAAGTGCGAATTTGGATTGGCTCCTTTTTAATATTTTGAATAGCACCACGCCACCAATAATAACAATAGCAAGATAAATAAGCAATCTCGTTGGGTTTATTGATTGCGCGAGGATATCGTATATAAACTTGAATTCTAACACCAAGGTAATCGCGATGATTAGAAGCATTACCGCCATATCTGCCATTCGCTCTGCTACAATAGTTCCAAAACTTTTTTCGAATGGAACGCCTTCATAATTAGTAAGAACTGCAGCTCGAAGAACTTCTCCTGACCTTGGGATACCATAATTTGAAAGATAGGCAACGAAAACCGCCATAATACTATTAGGCAATTTAACCTTATAGCCCATCGGCTCTAATAGAAACTGCCATCGGTAAGCTCTAGAAAGATGACTTAAACCACCAAACAAAACCCCTGCTACAATCCAACTATAATTGGCAGATTTAAAATAAGGAATGATTTCTGAAACGGGAAGTTTTGAAAACGTATACCAACCAAAGAAAATAGCTAACAATAAAGGAATTACAATCCGTAACGCTTTTTTGGTTTTAGAATTCAAAACGGTTTATTTAAGAAGATTGGTGTTCTCATCGGGAAAGACAAGGGCAGGTTTAAAAGTCCTAGCCTCTTCCATGTCCATGAATCCGTAAGTTATAAGAATTAGCACGTCACCAACTGCAACCTTTCTAGCGGCAGCACCATTTAAGGTAATTTCGCCACTACCTCTTGCACCAGGAATTACGTAGGTATCCAAACGTTCTCCGTTGCTATTATTTACAACCTGAACTTTTTCACCTTGAATAATATTAGCAGCATCCATTAAATCTTCGTCAATGGTTATGCTTCCGATGTAATTAAGATCGGCGCCGGTGACTTTAATTCTGTGGATTTTTGATTTTACTACTTGAACTTGCATTAGCAAATAAAATTTAATTTAATGCGATGTTATCGATAAGCCTAACATCGTCCGCATACACTGCAATAAATGCTCGGTACACATTGTTATTAGTTTTCTCTTTTATTGGCTTGAGCTCTTTATCGTCGGCAATCACAAAATATTCTAACTTTAAGTTTTTGTTATCCTGAAATTGCTCTTTCACCCAAATCCCAACAGAATCTGCACTTTCTATGCCAAATTTTTCCTTGGCAGTCTGCAAGGTTTTGTAGATGAAGGGAACAATTTTTCTCATCTCATTATTTAGCCTTCCATTTCTAGAACTCATAGCAAGTCCGTCTTTTTCACGGTAAATGGGATGAGGCATTATTTCTACTGGAATGTCAGAAAGCTCAACCAATTTTTTAATAATAGTTAATTGTTGATAGTCCTTTTCACCGAAATAAGCTCTGTCTGGCATTACCAATCTTAATAAACGTTTTACGATGGTGCCAACCCCGTCAAAATGACCGCTTCTAAATTTTCCTTCCATTTCATTTTCTAGTCCTCCAAATTCAAAATGCTCTGATGCTATATTACCGTCGTAAATGTCTTCAGGATGAGGCGCATAGACGATAATCTCTTTGGAAATCTTTTGTAAAAACTCTAGGTCTTGGTCAAGATTTCTCGGATATTTTTTTAAATCCTCCTTATTATCAAATTGGGTTGGATTTACAAATATACTGACTACAACTGAATCATTTTCTTCCAACGCTCTTTCTACGATAGAACCGTGCCCGTCATGAAGCGCACCCATAGTGGGTACTAATCCGATGGATAAATTTCTATTTCTTAATTCAGAAATATGAGATTTTAATTGGTCTTTCCGCTGAAGTACTTTCAAGTTATAACAAAAAATTAACAGGCTGCAAACTTAAGACAATAGAAGCACTTCGCATAAATTTTTGTAATTTTGCATGTTTTTATTTTTAATATTTAAAACGAGGGATTTTATGAAAGATAAGAGAATTTTGTATGTGTCATCTGAGGTTGTACCATATTTACCGGAGACAGAAATTTCATCAATGTCATTTGAGGCTCCACGGATGGTAAACAAACAAGGAGGGCAAATACGGATTTTCATGCCCAGATATGGAAATATTAACGAGCGCCGTCACCAACTGCATGAAGTCATTAGACTTTCTGGGATTAATTTGGTAATCAACGATTTAGATATGCCCTTAATTATAAAGGTTGCATCTATTCCTAAAGAAAGAATCCAAGTTTACTTTATAGACAACGAAGATTACTTTAAACGAAAAGCAACCCTGACCGATGAGGAAGGTAAATTGTTTTCCGATAATGACGAGCGAGCAATTTTCTTTGCTAAAGGAGTTATAGAAACAGTTAAAAAATTGAACTGGGCTCCTGATATTATTCACGTAAATGGGTGGTTGGCTTCGCTTCTTCCTTTGTATATGAAACAATATTACAAAGACGAACCTCTTTTTACCGAAAGTAAAATTGTTACTTCGGTATACAATCAAAGCTTTGAAGGTTCGTTAGATAAGAATATGATCAATAAGGTTAAGTTCGATAATATTGAAGAAGACCAAATAAAGGAGTTAGAAGATCCAACCTACATCAATCTTATGAAGATTGCCGTAAATAATTCTGATGCTCTTATAAAAGGCTCTGCAGACCTTCCAGAAGAACTTAGCAAGCACATGGAAGCTTCTGGCAAACCTGTATTAGAATATTATGCCCCAGAAGAATTTTCTGATCCATATACAGAATTCTACAATACTAAAGTTCTTAACTAGTAGATAAAATAACAATGAAATTAACTGCCTTAAGAAACGCATCAATAATCGCACTATTGATCACATGTTTCATTTCATGCGATGAGGATTTTACAACAATCGACTCTGATATTATAGATGAAAATGGTTCCCAATTTAATCAAGGAAACGAAAAATACGAAGTTCTGACCTATAACACAGTCTTGGCGCCAGTGCAAACTGACGGCTTGCCAACAAACTTACTTGGGGTCTTTAATGATAAAATCTATGGTACCACTACAGCAAGTATTGTAACTCAGGTTGTACCATCGTCTTACAATCCGAATTTTGGTGAGAATACTGTTTTAGATTCAGTTATTTTGACTATTCCTTATTTTTCAAAAGTCAAAGAGGTTGTTGATCAAACTACTACTTATAAACTAGATTCAGTTTTTGGTTCTGACCCGATAAACATCACACTTTTTGAGAACAAATATTTTTTAAGGAATTTTGATCCAACCGGCGAGAATATTAATCAGCCACAAAAATATTACTCTAATGGTTCAAATGGATCTACCACTATACCACAATCCTTGTTAGAAGGTCCAGTTATCTCTCGTATCGATTCTTTTGTTCCTAGTGCTGAGCAAGTGCTATTAAAGGATGCCGTTGATGTTGTTACTAGATATACACCGGGTTTAAGAGTAAAATTAGATCCTGAGTATTGGATCAATAAGATAATTGAAAAGGAAGGTTCTACTGAGTTAAGCAACGGTAATAATTTTTCAGATTATTTTAGAGGAATCTATTTTAAAGCTGAAGCAATTGACGGCAAAGGGAATTTATCTCTTTTAAATATAGCTTCGACCAACGCAACGATTACCTTGTTTTACACTCGAGATGCTTCTGTTGCAACAGAAGACCCCGTACAGTCTACTTTTTCATTTTCTTTTGGAGGTAACAGGGTTAATCTTATTTCGCCCTTGGATTTCACCTTACCAGAATCTGATTCTGTAAATGGTGATTCCCGTCTATACCTAAAAGGCTTACAAGGCACTACGAGTGTGGTAGAGCTATTCAACGGAACGGATATTGACGCAGATAACGATGCTGTTAACGCTTTTGAAGACTTCAAGAATGATTTCGTTTTCACCGATGAGAATGGAAAATTCCTAAAGTCTAAACGCCTGGTTAACGAAGCAAATCTTGTTTTCTATGTTAATCAAGATGCCGTTGATGGTAATGAGCCAGAAAGGATTTATCTATATGATATGAATAATAATATTCACTTAGTGGATTATGAAAATGGTTTTGACCCTACTAATACCGCTTTCCCATACCTTTCTAAATCATATCATTTGGGCCGACTACAAAGAGTGGGTGATGCTGAAGATGGTAAGGGCATAAAATATAAAATCAGGATTACCGATCACATCAACAATATTTTGATAAAAGATTCTACCAATGTAAAACTTGGTCTATCAATTTCGGGTAATGTTAACCTAGAGGCATCGGGGCAGTTTGATGTACTAAGTGAAGACAATTCTCAAAGAGTTCCTGTTAGTTCAATCATTTCACCAAGAAGTACCGTACTTTATGGTAGTAATGTTCCAGGTTCAGAAGAATCTAAAAGGGTGCGATTAGAAATTTACTATACGGAACCAGATTTAAATAATTAAAATATGTGTGGAATTGTAGGTTATATAGGCAATAGAGACGCTTATCCGATTCTGATGAAGGGCCTTAAAAGGCTTGAGTATCGTGGTTATGACAGTGCAGGTATTGCGCTTTATGATGGCGATAATCTTAAGCTTTGCAAGACCAAAGGAAAGGTTGCTGATCTAGAAGCTAAAGCCGAGTCCGAAATTTCATTAGACGGTACCGTTGGCATTGGCCATACAAGATGGGCTACGCACGGAGTTCCTAACGACGTTAACTCACATCCACATTACTCTAATTCTGGTGATTTAGTAATCATCCACAACGGAATTATTGAAAATTACGATTCTCTTAAAAAAGAGCTGATAAAAAGGGGCTATACCTTTAAATCGGACACCGACACCGAGGTATTAATAAACCTTATTGAAGACGTTAAAAAGAACGAAGATATTAAACTTGGTAAGGCCGTACAAATTGCTTTAAATCAAGTTGTTGGCGCATACGCTATTGCTGTATTCGATAAAAATAAACCAAATGAAATAGTCGTTGCCAAATTGGGAAGTCCTTTGGCGATTGGTCTGGGAGATGACGAATTCTTTATTGCCAGTGATGCATCTCCTTTCTTAGAATACACAAATTCTGCAATTTACTTGGAAGATGAAGAAATGGCGATTATCCGAAGAGGTAAAGAAATTAAGATTAGAAAAATTAAGGACGACACTATGGTCGACCCATACATACAACAGCTTAAATTAAATCTTGAGCAAATAGAGAAAGGCGGTTATCCTCACTTTATGTTGAAGGAGATTTACGAGCAGCCTAATGCAATAAAGGATACTTACAGAGGACGCCTTTTAGCTAAGGAAGGTGTAATCCGCATGTCTGGTGTAGAAGATAATTTTGAAAAATTCCTGAACGCTAACAGAATACTTATTGTTGCTTGTGGTACGTCATGGCATGCTGGTCTTGTGGCCGAATATATATTTGAAGACCTAGCACGTATACCGGTAGAGGTAGAATATGCCTCAGAATTTAGATACAGAAATCCGGTTATATATGAAAATGACGTTGTTATAGCCATCTCGCAGTCAGGGGAAACCGCCGATACACTTGCAGCGATTAAACTTGCAAAATCTAAAGGCGCGTTTGTGTTTGGAGTATGTAATGTGGTTGGTTCTTCTATCGCAAGAGAAACCCATGCCGGTGCTTATACTCATGCTGGTCCAGAAATAGGGGTCGCTTCAACAAAAGCCTTTACTACGCAAATCACGGTATTAAGCCTAATAGCTCTAAAACTTGCTAAGAAAAGAGGAACTATTTCTAATTCCGATTACTATTATCATCTTCAAGAATTAGAATTAATTCCAGACAAAGTAAAATTGGCTTTAGAGGCAGATGAACATATTCAAACTATTGCAAGAACCTATATGAATTCTTCAAACTTCCTTTATCTAGGCCGTGGATTCAATTTCCCGGTTGCCTTGGAAGGGGCTCTTAAGCTTAAAGAGATAAGCTATATTCATGCTGAAGGCTATCCTGCCGCAGAAATGAAACATGGCCCAATTGCCTTGATAGACGAAAATATGCCAATCGTTGTAATCGCGACCAAAAAAGGACATTACGACAAGATTGTAAGTAATATACAGGAGATTAAATCTAGAAAAGGTAAGATTATCGGTATTGTTTCTAAAGGTGATGTAAGCGTTAAAGAACTTGCAGATCACGTTATAGAAATTCCGGAAACCTTAGAATCTCTAGCACCTTTACTCACAACAATTCCGTTGCAGCTGCTATCTTATCATATCGCAGTTATGCTCGGCAAGAACGTTGATCAACCTCGTAATCTTGCTAAATCGGTAACCGTAGAGTAGATTTACCACATTATTAATTCTTTAAATTTCCACTTCTAATTTTAGAGATCATCATTTAAGGCGATTTATTTTGAGGATATAACAATATTTCTTCAATAATTGTGATTATTTTTATTATGCACGCATACAAAAATCATAATTATTATATATATTGGTCCACAATTAAAAAACTAATTCCTCGAAATGAATACAGCTCTAAAATTTGTGTTGCTGCTATCTTGTGCATTCACTTTTGCTCAAACTACAGTTACTGGTAAAGTTACAGATGACAAAGGGCTCCCACTCCCGGGCGCTAACGTAATTGTTGTTGGAACTACAACTGGCGCCATTTCCGATTACGACGGAAATTATTCCATAACTACAAATCAAAATCCTCCTTTCTCTCTTCAAGTAAGCAGCATTGGATTTGAATCCGTAACCAAGGAAATTACATCTTCTAATCTGGTAATGGATTTTTCTTTGGTGGAAGGCACCGAATTGGATGAGGTAGTAATTTCTGCCTCTCGTACTCCAGAACGTATATTCGAATCACCCGTTACGGTTGAAAGATTTGGATTAAAGGAAATAAGAAATACAGCTTCGGCTGAGTTTTACGATGGTTTAGAAAACCTAAAAGGAGTCGACATAAATACAAATAGCTTAACATTCAAGGCCATTAACACTAGGGGATTCGCAACCTTTGCAAATACTCGTTTTATGCAGCTGGTAGATGGAATGGATAACGCCGCTCCTGCCTTAAACTTTCCATTAGGAAACCTTCTTGGTATGACCGAGACTGATATCCTTAGTGTTGAATTATTGCCTGGCGCCGCATCTGCACTGTATGGCGCGAATGCTTTCAACGGAATCTTATTTATGCAAAGTAAAAATCCTTTCGATTATCCTGGTATAAGTGGTTATATTAAGCAAGGTGTTACTTCACAAGACGCTGGTGGAACAAATCATTACAGCGATTTAGGACTACGTATTGCTCATAAATTTTCTAATAAATTTGCGGCAAAAGTTAATTTTGGCTATTTAAAAGGTACCGACTGGGTTGCAGATAATAGAGCTGATAAGCTAAATCGTGGACTTACTAGAGACAACTTAGATTACGATGGAATTAACGTATATGGTGATGAGGTTTCTACAAATATTAGAGCCGCTTCAGGTGGGCTTGGAGTTGTGCCAAATGTAGTTGTAAGTAGAACCGGTTATGCCGAAGAAAATCTTACCGATTATAATGCGAGAAGCATTAAGGCAGATTGGGGTATTTACTTTAGACCTTGGGAAGATGATTTTGAAGTTTCGTACGTAGGTAAATATGGTACCGGAAATACGATCTATCAAGGAACTAATAGATATTACATCAATAATTTCACCCAAAATCAACATAAGATTGAGTTGAAAAATGATAATTTCTTTGTCCGCGGGTATATCACTGAAGATAATGCTGGTGATTCTTACGATATGGTTTTTACGGGAATCAACATCAACAGACTTTGGAAATCAGATCAACAGTGGTTCCAAGAATATATTCAAACTTATGTTGGAGCAACTTTGGGCGGTGCAAATGATGACCAAGCTCATGCTGCTGCTAGGGCGCAAGCTGAAACTGGTAGATACGAGCCAGGTTCACCGGAATTTAAGGCGGCATTTGACCAGGTAACCAAGGACCCTAACTTTGCTACCGGATCAAAGTTTCAAGATAATTCTAAGGTGAGGCATACAGATGCCAATTATAATTTTAGCCACCTGGTGGATTTTGCAGATATACAAGTTGGTGGTTCTTATAGGGAATATGAACTTAATTCATCTGGAACTATTTATACAGATGTCGATGGGCCGATTTTCTATTCTGAAGTTGGTGTCTACACCCAAATCCAAAAAGAAATGGAGTTATCGGATATGGTAGATTTAAAATTGACAGGCTCTCTTAGATATGATAAATCTGAATTATTTGATGGGTTCTTTTCGCCTAGAATTTCTGCCGGTTTCACAGTCAATGATAATCACAATATCCGAGCGTCTTACCAGACAGGTTTTAGAAACCCAACGACACAAGATTTATACATAGGTCTTGATGCCGGTAGAGCTATTTTGGTTGGGTCTTCACCTGAAAACTTAGATCGTTACTCTCGAGATTACCCGGTTAGTGCTTCGGGTCAACAAATGGGACAACCTTCTACGGTAACACAAACTGGTAGGGCTGCCTATGAGAATTCTTATTCCGCAACTTCGGTACGTAATTTTGCAGCAACGGGTAACCCAGGAGTTCTAGAAATAGCAAATTCTGACCTAGTAAAGCCAGAACAAGTTAGTTCTTACGAAATTGGTTATCGAGGCAAATATTATAGAACTACCTTAGACATGAGTGTTTACTATAACAAATATCAAGACTTTATTTCTGGAGAAGCTGTTATTGCGCCGTTTTATGGCACTGCTGGTGACGGATCTCAATCGGTCGCTGCTATTGCAAATGGCGACTTTAAAACTTACCAGACTTACACTAACTCAGTGGCAGATGTAAACTCTTACGGTGGATCGATAGAGATTTCAACTAAGGTTTTTGCTAACTACGATTTAAGCGGAAATTACACCTATACCAAACAAGATTTTGACCAGGATAGTTTTCCTGACTTTATCACTAGTTTCAATACGCCAGAGCACAAAGTAAAGGCAAGTTTTGGTAATACAGAACTATTTACAAATTTTGGGTTCTTAGTATCTTGGAGATGGAGTGATACTTATTTCTGGCAGGCAACTTTCGGAAATGGTCAAATTCCTTCTTATAACGTAGTAGATGCTCAAGTTAACTATACCTTTCCTAAGTTAAAATCAGTCATCAAAGTTGGCGCAACCAATTTATTGGGTGACGATTATTACACAGCGTTTGGTACAGGATTTATCGGGTCCATGTATTATGTAGGTCTTACTATAAATAATCTTTAATAAAACAATGTTCTCCTGAATTACCTGAAAAGGTCTTAAGGAGAAACATTCCTCTGATAAATAAAATAACATGAAAAAGTATTCTATAATTTTAAAATCGATTTGGCTAGTAGCAGCAATGTTCATGGTCGTTTCCTGTAGCAATGACGATGATTCTAGCATGCAAGAAGAGCAGTTGCCAGAACTTACTTCTGGATCAGCAGATTTTTCGACCTATGTTTCGGTTGGTAATTCGCTCACCTCGGGGTTCACAGATGGCGCGTTGTTTCAAGCAGGACAGATAAATTCATTTCCTAATCTTTTAGCTCAGAAATTTTCTCTAGTAGGAGGTGGAGAATTTACCCAACCATTAACTGATAATAATATTGGAGGGCTTTTGTTCGGTGGACAGCCCAATCCCCGTTTTTCCCCTAGATTATACTTTAACGGTACAGGTCCGGTAAGATTAGATGCGACCCCAACCACAGAAACATTTAATATATTATCTGGACCATTTAATAATATGGGAGTTCCTGGTGCCAAGAGTTTTCATTTATTATATGACAAATATGGCAATCCACAGAATCTCGCTCTAGGCCTGGCAAATCCTTATTTTGTAAGATTTGCTTCAGCACCCGACGGAACCATTATCGGTGACGCCATTGCTCAAAATCCTACTTTCTTTTCTTTATGGATTGGTAATCAAGATATATTAGGTTATGCAACAACAGGAGGAGATGGTACAGATCCAATTACCGACGCAGGGACATTTCAATTTGCTTATACTACGGTAGTAACCCTTTTAACATCTAATGGCGCTAAAGGTGTTGTGGCCAATATTCCTGATATTACAACGATACCACATTTTACGACCGTACCTTTTAAGCCTTTAAGCCCTGCTAACCCAGCTTTCGGTCCGCAAATACCACAATTGAATTCTATTTTTGGAGCTATAAATCAGGTTTATGCTTTTTTAGGAGTTGAAGGAAGAAATATCACATTTTCAGAAACTGCTGCATCTGCAGTAGTTATTAAAGATGAAACCCTTACCGACCTTTCAGCACAAATCGCTGGAGTTCTATCACAAAGTCCAACATTTCCAGCTTTTGTTCAGCAATTTGGATTACCAGCAGAAGCTGCGCCTTTAGTCGCTAATTTGTTAGGAATGACATATGGCCAGACAAGACAGGCCACCGCTGATGATTTATTAGTGCTTCCAGTAAGCTCGGTTATAGGTACGGTAAACGCAGATGCGTTTGCATTTTTAATGTCCCAAGGTTTACCTGAAGGTTTAGCCGGTCAGTTCGCAATTGAAGGCATTACCTATCCACTTTCGGATAAATGGGTCTTAATACCAAGCGAACAAATGGAAATCGCTGAAGCAACCAATACTTTTAATTCTATCATTGCTTCGGTTGCAAGTCAGGCAGGATTGGCATTCGTAGATGCTAACGCGATACTGTCACAGATTAAGTCAGGAGGTTTAAGTTCTAACGGATTTAACCTTACCTCTAGCCTAGTAACAGGAGGAACTTTTTCTTTAGATGGTGTTCACCCTACAGCGAGAGGCTATGCCCTAATTGCAAATCAATTTTTAAAAGCAATTGATGCAACTTACGGTTCTAATTTTGAAGCTTCTGGCAATCTTTTAGACATCGGGGACTATCCAACAAATTATTCTCCCCAACTTCAATAAGAATTAAAATGATATATAAAACGCTCCTTAAACTGGAGCGTTTTTTTTATTCAAAAAAAGCGATAAAATCCTTCAAACTTTTTAATTAAAAAAATATATCTTTGCAGCGCGAAAAACAGCTCGTTTTTCATATTAAATACAGATAATTACTAAACTCAGTTATAATGTCTAAAGTCACAGGAAAAGTTGCTCAAATAGTAGGACCGGTTATCGATGTTGAATTCGGTGCTGATTCAGAACTTCCAAAGATTTATGATTCGTTAGAAATTAATAGACCAGATGGTTCTATCTTGGTTTTAGAAGTACAGTCACATATTGGTGAAAATACTGTTAGAACTATTGCAATGGATTCTTCGGATGGTTTAAGCCGTGGCACAGAGGTTATTGCTACTGGTGCTCCTATCCAAATGCCAGTTGGAGAAGATGTTTACGGACGTCTTTTTAATGTTATTGGTGATGCAATAGATGGTATTGGTGATTTACCTAAAGCGGGTAAAGCTGGTTTGCCTATCCATAGGGAAGCTCCAAAATTTGAAGATCTTTCAACTTCGACTGAAGTTTTATTTACAGGAATTAAAGTAATCGACCTTATTGAGCCTTATGCAAAAGGCGGGAAGATTGGTTTATTTGGTGGTGCTGGTGTTGGTAAAACGGTATTGATTCAAGAATTGATTAACAACATCGCAAAAGGACACGGTGGATTATCTGTGTTTGCTGGTGTTGGTGAAAGAACAAGAGAAGGAAACGATTTACTTCGTGAGATGTTAGAGTCTGGCATTATAAAATATGGTGACGACTTTATGCATTCTATGGAAGAAGGCGGATGGGATCTTTCTAAAGTTGATAAATCAGCTTTAAAGGAATCTAAAGCAACTTTCGTATTCGGTCAGATGAATGAGCCACCAGGAGCTCGTGCACGTGTTGCACTTTCTGGACTTACCATCGCTGAATATTTCCGTGATGGCGCTGGTGAAGGACAAGGAAAGGATGTTCTTTTCTTCGTAGATAACATCTTTAGATTTACCCAAGCAGGTTCTGAAGTATCTGCATTACTAGGTCGTATGCCTTCTGCCGTTGGTTACCAACCAACCTTGGCAACTGAGATGGGTGCGATGCAAGAACGTATTACTTCAACAAAAAGAGGATCTATTACATCAGTACAAGCGGTTTACGTACCTGCGGATGATTTAACTGACCCTGCTCCCGCTACAACCTTTGCTCACTTAGATGCTACTACGGTACTTTCGAGAAAAATCGCGGAGCTTGGTATTTATCCTGCGGTGGATCCATTGGATTCTACTTCAAGAATTCTTTCTAAAGAAGTTCTTGGTGCGGATCACTACAACTGTGCGCAAAGAGTAAAAGAGTTACTACAACGATATAAAGAATTACAAGATATTATTGCCATCCTTGGTATGGAAGAATTATCGGAAGAAGATAAACTTGCGGTAGGTAGAGCGAGACGTGTACAACGTTTCTTATCTCAACCTTTCCACGTGGCTGAGCAATTTACTGGTATCCCTGGAGTATTGGTGGATATTAAAGAAACCATTAAAGGTTTTAATATGATTATGGATGGTAAGTATGATCATCTTCCCGAAGCAGCATTTAACCTTAAAGGTTCTATCGAAGAAGCGGTAGAAGCTGGAGAGAAAATGTTAGCTGAAGCTTAAAATAGACATTAGAAGTTAGACATCAGAAATCTTCTTAGATTCAATTTAAAATTGTTTATAAGAGTTTTTTAATCTAAAATCTAGTATCTCAAATCTAATATCTATAAAAATGTACTTAGAAATTGTAACCCCAGAAGCCACATTGTTCAGCGGAGAAGTTGATAGCGTTGCTGTACCTGGAGTCTTAGGAGAATTTGAAATGCTTAACAATCATGCGGCAATCATTTCTTTATTAGAAGAAGGATTTGTGAAGTTATATGGAAATATTACCCTTAATGGAAACGTTGCCGATAGATTTCAAAAATCTGAAAGAAGACAGGGTTATTTTTTACCGATTACTTCTGGTACGGTAGAAATGAAAGATAACCATGTGGTTGTCTTAGCGGATTAAATAACAAAAAATTCAATATAAATTAAAAGCCATCAATTTCTTGATGGCTTTTTTTTATTTTATAGAAAGTGATGCCGCTTAAAGGCTTCAATAGCTTCGTAATCTGCCAGTCCGAGGTCGTTATATTTATTGGCGGTTAACCGATTCCTGTCTTCAACCCTAACCCAAAACTCCCTAGAGTCATCACCCATAAACATCACACCATCTTTTTGTGATTGGTGGTAAAAAATTGCATGACGTTTTTTAAGGACTTGGTCAGGGCTCATCGGCACTGCCATGTCAATTTCATACGTTTCCCATTCGTGCCAAGCTCCTCGATATAGCCAAACCCAACAGTCTTGTATAAAAGGTTCAGATTTTAATTTATTAAGTGATATAAAGAGTGCGTCTAGACAAACTTTATGAGTTCCGTGTGGATCTGCCAAATCTCCGGCGGCATATATCTGGTGAGGTTTAATTTCCTTTATAAGATTGCACATAATAGAAATATCCTTTTCAGAAAGTGGATTTTTCTTAATAGTTCCCGTTTCATAAAATGGAAGGTCTAAAAAATGCACATTCTTATCGTCTAAACCTAAATATCGTGTTGCGCCGAAAGATTCATTTCGTCTTATTAATCCTTTCAACTTTCTAATACTTCCATCGGTTCTTGGTCCAGAATTCGATTTAAGAGAATTTATTATTTTTTCAACTTTGGAATTGTCTGAAGTTAAAGCATTGGCGATTTCGGCAAATTTTAAAGCCTCTTCATCAGAAACTGCGATATTTCCAGAAGTTTGGTAAGCGACATGGACATCATGGCCTTGTTCTACCAATCTATCAAACGTACCTCCCATTGAAATAACATCGTCGTCTGGGTGCGGGCTAAAGATAATGACCCTCTTTTTCTCCGGTACTGCTCGTTCTGGCCTATTGGTATCATCTGCTCCCCTCTTGCCTCCTGGCCAACCACTAATAGTGTGCTGAAGTTTATTAAACATTTTAATATTTAAATCGTAAGCGCTTCCAGCTTCTGCCAATAGCCCGGACATCCCATTATCATTATAATCTTTTGAGGTTAATTTAAGAATGGGCTTGTCCATCACTTCACTTAACCAAACAACTGCCTTAAACTGAAGATTCTCCGTCCAGACTGGATTGCTGACGATCCAAGGAGTCTTAACTCTAGTTAATTTGGAAGAGGCCCCAGTATCTAAAATAAAGGTCGTATTTGGATGCTCTTGAAGATAGGTTGCGGGTACATCAGAATTGATAGAACCTTCAATGGTGCGCTTCACAATGTCTGCCTTGTTGATACCCCAAGCCAATAACACAATCCTTTTTGCATTTTTCACGGTTTCTATTCCCATCGTGATCGCTTTTCTAGGAACATTATCAATTCCATGGAAAGATCCTGCCGCATCGACCCTAGTAATATGATCTAGCGTAATATTTCGGGTGACCGAATTAAAATGAGAACCTGGTTCATTAAACCCAATGTGACCAGTCCGACCAATTCCAAGTAATTGAAAATCTAATCCTCCAGCATCCTTAATCCGCTTCTCATATGCAATACAGTAATCGTGAAGATCCTCATTACTCACCATCCCGTCCGGAATATTTATGTTTTCTGAGGGTATATCGATGTAATTGAAAAGATGTTCGTGCATAAAATGATAGTAGCTTTGATCATCATCTTTCGGCATTGGATAATATTCATCTAAATTGAAGGTGATAACGTTCCTAAAACTCAAATTTTCTTCTCTATGCATTCTTACCAGCTCCTCGTAAACCTTAATTGGGGACGAACCAGTCGCCAGTCCCAGTACACAAGTTTCATTTCGAGTCTGTTTTTCTTTGATGAGTTGAGCAATTTCCTCTGCCACCATGATAGAACCCTCATCTGAAGATTCAACGATAATATTATGGATTTTCTCGTAGCGCGTTTCCTCAAAACGGCCGGGTTCCTTGTATGTAATGTCAGATTTCAATTTTTAGGTGTTTATCTTGTTAATATTCCAGTATTTTATCAATAAATTCCAGTCGTGACCGTCTGCCATATAATTTGAGATGCATTTAAATCCAGCTCCAACATGTGCGTTCATAGACCTATGATTTTCGGAATCTACTTCGGTAATAACAGCGTCATATTCCGGTCGAAGCTCAATCCCCATAAAATTATAAAGTCCTTTGAAAATGCCTTGTTTTCTAAAATTCTTATCGATGCAAATCTGACCCATCGCGATATAGCTTAAATCCTTATCGACAGTGTCTTCAATTTGAATAAACATCGGTTTAAGTATTTCAATGTCGTTCTTAAAGCTTGGATGCATACTTAGTGCATAAGCCACTACCCTTTCATCAATCACTGCGATAATATGTGCGCAGCGCTTATTCATCTCGGTCAAAATTTCTAAATTATGTCTTACCGTCACGAAACCCTCCAAAATTCTTTCTTCCTCAGCAACCGAATCAGGGAAATTTCGATTTTGAAGATTTAAGATTTGTTTTAATTCTTCAGTTGTTTCTGCTCGCTTATAAATTACAGACGACATTATTTTTTACCCAACCATGATAACTTGTTCTTCCTCTGCTCATCATTCAAACCTTCATCTGGAATGAGTTCGATTTTATAATTGGTCTCTGGCAAAACCTCGGTTTCAATAGTCATCAATTTTCCATAACGTTCTAAGGTAATATTTATAGAATCCCCAACCTTCATGTTAGATATCAAAGTATTTGGATTTTGGCTGTTGGAAATACTGGTTTCATTTAACCTAATGATTTTATCATTTTCCTGAATGCCCGCTTTATATGCGGTAGAACCATTAGTAGGATTATTTAAAACCTTGTTGTCCTTTACGGAAACTCCAAAACCCGGTTTTTTTTCAATCTCATATTTTAAACCAACATTTTCGAACAAAGGCATAAAATCAGGCATTTCACTTTTATAGATGTAGTTATTGAAATAATCATCGGAAAATTTCTGTGAAGAGAATTTAGATAGGCTCTTATGAATATCGTCAACCGTGTAGGGTTGCTGTTTTTTTCCGTAGGTGTTCCAAACCAATTGCATAAACGAATCTAAATCTTTTCCTTCCTTCCTCAGTGCGAGGTCTAGAGCCAATCCTAACATATCGCCATAAGAATAATAAGAGATAAAAGTATTGTTGCGATTAGTTGCGTCCACAGACCTGGCCGCATCAACAAAAGGCGCCTGATAGCTCATTTCTATTGGATTAAAATATTCTCTCCCGGAGCTGGTCCATACAAAATTGAAAGTTCTTCCCATTCCCTGTATAAAATCCTCTTGGGTAATCACCCCGGCCCTGACCATACTTAAACCATCGAAATAGTTAGTAAAACCTTCGGCAAACCAAAGTTCTCCACTCATGTTAGCTTCAGAAAAATCAAAAGGTTCTAAAGCTTGGGGTCTAATACGTTCGACATTCCAGCAATGAAAAAATTCATGGGCCGCGCTTCCTAAATTTCCTTTTACGCCGCCATCGGCCAAACTTCTGGTAGAAGATAAAGATGTTGAATTTCTATGTTCCATGGCATCACCAGAATTCTGCGGCATAAAACACGCTAAAAAGGTATACTTTCCGAAATCATAAGTAGGCAGCTCGCCAAAAACAGCTTGTTCTTGTTTAACGATATCCTCAACGTATTTAGAATATTGTTCAAAATCAGAGTCAGAAGCTTTAGAGTCATGCAGTGCAACTTCTATGGTTTGAGTTCTATCATTGTCACTGATTTCGAAAGTCCGCATTCTTAAATCGCTAATTTCAATTGGGCTGTCCATAAAATATTGAAGGTCTTCCGCTAAAAAATCGGTATCGGATTCTTTTTGAAGTTGGGTAGCGATTTTCCAATTTAAATCTTGCCTCGGCATAATCTTCAATTGATATTTTGAATCCTTCAACTCGTCCATAAACATAAATGTTGCCGGCATATTTAGGTGAGCGTGGGTTTCGTCAATCTGCGAATAGGTGCCGTCCGCATGGTTAGCAAACAGGGTGTATTTCACTTTAATCTCACCCTTATGACCAGTGACATGCCAAGAATAAGGATCTGTCCTAAAGATGGTTAAAGGCTTATCCTTTAAATCGGTTGCCGAGACACTGTAAACATTTTTGGCAAACTCGTGCAAGGCATAGCGCCCAGGTGAACTACGGCTCATTTTAAAAGTGGCCGTATCGTTTTTTATGTTTTTAAAAACCGCTTCGATTTCAGCCTCATGGTGTACCGCGGCCGGAAAGCTTATTGTGTAAGAAGTTTGTGAGGTTGAAGTATTGGAAATAGCAAAAATTAATAATACCGAAAAAATGTATCTCATTAGAAAGTGTTTATACACCGAATATACAAAGAATCACGATTTTTAACTTTGTCCCATTTCTATAATTTTATGACATTTTTTGAACCTGTAATTTCGCGGAGCAGTTTGTATCTTTGAGTCGATGTTTCCAAAATCACTTCAGGCTAAATTAGATAAACGCAAGAATGAAAATGCGTTTAGATCATTGGGAACTTCCCACGCATTAGTGGATTTTTCGTCCAATGATTATTTGGGATTCTCTAAATCTGAAACAATATATAATTCGGCCCAAGAAATTTTAGAAAAAAATGAGCTGCGTCTTAATGGCTCCACGGGTTCGCGTTTATTGACCGGAAATCATTCTTTATACCCCATTGTAGAAAAGCAATTATGTTATTTTCACGAATCCGAAGCCTGCCTGATTTTTAACTCTGGTTACGATACCAACATTGGATTTTTTTCTTCGGTACCTCAACGTGGTGATGTGATTTTATACGATGAATTTATTCATGCATCCATACGCGACGGCATCTCCATTAGCAAGGCAAAGTCATTTAAGTTTGGTCATAATAATCTTGAAGATTTAAAACTTAAGTCGAAAAGATTTCAAGATGTTGAAACTATTTATGTGGTTACGGAATCGGTATTTTCAATGGATGGCGATAGCCCAAATCTGACCGAAATGGCCAAAATTTGTGCTGAACAAAATATTTTTTTAGTAGTTGATGAAGCTCATGCGGTCGGGGTATTCGGAAAAAATGGGGTGGGATTAGTTCAAGATTTAAACCTTCAAAATAAAATTTTTGCGCGGATAATTACTTTCGGCAAAGCCATTGGAGCACATGGAGCCGCAGTTTTAGGATCGGATAAATTAAAAGAGTATCTGGTGAATTTTTCAAGGTCGCTTATTTATACCACTGCTCTACCGCCGCATTCGCTTGCGACAATTAGCGCTTCCTATGATTCACTAAATGATATTTCAAATCTTGAAAAACTTCATGATAATATTAAATTTTTCAAATTTGAAATAACCAAAAATAATCTTGAAAATCTATTTATTATAAGTGATTCGGCCATTCATTCTTGCCTAATTTCTGGGAACGATAAAGTAAAAAGTGTCGCAAAACAAATTCAGGAACAAGGTTTTAATGTGAAGCCGATTCTTTATCCTTCTGTACCAAGTGGTCAAGAACGTCTTCGGTTTTGCATTCATTCTTTTAACGAAAAAATCCAAATAACTAAAGTCCTTCAAACTCTTTCTAAGCTGATACAATCAAAATGAACCCCATTTATAAAGTCTTAAATGTGTTTGATTATTCGACCGAAGCCCAAATGCTAAAATCTAAGCTCGAGTCAGAAGACATTCAGTGCATGTTAATGGACGAAAAGACCATCGACTCGGACCCGCTGATCAGTCAGGCGATTGGCGGGGTTAAATTATTGGTTCACAAAAATGATTTCATAAAAGCTAGAGCAATTTATGATCAGATAAGGGAATATGAAACGGATTCTGAAGGAAATTCAATTCATTGCATCAACTGCAATTCTAGCCGCATTTTGATCGCTCCGTTAGAAAGAAAAAACATATTTTATATGTTATTCCCTTTTTTTGAAAAGAAACGCTACGTCTGTAACGCTTGTAATACGATTTTTAATGTCTAAAATATTTGTCACCGGAATTTCTACTGATGTAGGTAAAACTATATTTTCTGCCGTTATTGTTGAAGCGCTAAAAGCCGATTATTGGAAACCCATCCAAGCAGGGGATTTGGAAAATTCTGATAGCCATAAAATTAAAAAACTGGTGTCGAATTCAGAATCAAAATTTCATCCAAATAGTTACGCATTACAAACCCCTATGAGCCCTCATGCAGCTGCAGAGATTGATGGAAGAAAAATCAATCTTGAAGAAATCATCGAGCCAAAAACAAACAATCATCTGGTGATAGAAGGCGCGGGTGGATTGCTGGTTCCCTTAAATGATGAGAACACCATTCTAGATTTAATAAAACCTGATTATAAAGTGGTGGTGGTGTCTAGACATTATTTGGGAAGTATAAATCACACTTTACTAACTTTAGATAAGTTGAAGCAAAAGAAATTAAATACTGCTATCGTCTGGTCAGGAAATGAAAATAAGAGTACTGAAGAAATTATTTCAAAAATGAGTGGGGTGATGGTATTGGGTCGAATTAGTGATGAGCCATATTTTGATCAGAATGTCATAAAGGAATATGCCGAGCAATTTAAGGAGGATGATGTGTTTAATGATTTTATATTAAGTTGAATTCCCTAAAAAATATTTATTATGTAGTTAATTCACTAGCCCCTGAATGAAAGTTATATCTATATATTGACTAATAAATTTAGGACAACCTTTTACATAGGAGTTACAGCAAATCTCTGTAAAAGGATGACTGAACATTTTGACGGAAGTGGTAGTGAATTCACAAAAAAAATACAACATAAAATATCTTATTTATTTTGAATTATTTAGTGTTATAAAACAAGCCAGAGAGAAACAATTGAAGAATTGGAAGCATTATTGGAAAATTGCTCTTATAAAGGAAAAAAATCCAACATTAAAAACCTTGAAGTATTAGATGGATTTAAATGTAAATAAGGCTGAGATGCTGAAACAAGTTCAGCATGACGACAACGCATTAAGGACGTCACCCTGAACTTGATTCAGGGTCTCACAAGAAATTAACAAGAAAAAAACTTTGAGTTTACGCTCTGTCAAAAGCAAGTTTCAAATTAAAATTTATGACCTTATCACAACGAGACAAAAAACATCTTTGGCATCCGCTTACCCAACATAAGCTACATCCAGAGAGCTTACCAATTATTAGTGCAAAAGGCTGCTTACTTTACGACGAAGCAGGAAAGGAGTATATCGATGGGATTGCATCTTGGTACACTTCAGTCTACGGACATTGCAACGATTTTATCACAAATCGCGTGGCTGCGCAAATGAAGAATTTAGATCAAATCGTCTTTAGCGGTTTCACCCATAAGCCGGCGATCATACTTTCGGAAGAACTTATAAAGATTCTCCCAGAAAATCAGGAAAAGATTTTCTTTAGCGACAACGGATCTACGACCGTAGAGGTCGCGATAAAAATGGCTCTTCAATTTCATTTTAATAAAAATGAAAAAAGAAATGTCATTCTAGCCTTCGAAAATGGATTTCACGGAGACACGTTTGGAGCAATGAGTGTTTCTGGACTTTCAGTCTACAACGGTCCTTTTGAAGATTTTTTCCTAGAAGTAAAACGCATACCAACTCCCGATTCTGATAATATTCAAGATATTTTAAAAACCTTAGAAAAGCTCACCAAAGAAAATTCCATTGCCTGTTTTGTCTACGAACCTCTAGTACAAGGCGCCGCCGCGATGCAAATGCATAAAGCTGATGATTTAGAACAAATCTTGAATTTTTGCATCGAAAAAGGAATCATCACCATTGCCGATGAAGTCATGACCGGATTTGGCAAAACAGGAAAATATTTCGCATCCCAGCATTTAAGAATCAATCCTGACATCATGTGCTTGAGCAAAGCCTTAACTGCCGGTCTTTTGCCAATGGGAATTACAGCCTGTTCACAAAAAATATACGATGCCTTTTTAAGCGAAGATGTATCAAAAGGGTTTTTTCATGGTCACACCTACTCCGCCAATCCTCTGGCCTGCACAGCAGCCATTGCTGGTATTGAGTTATTGACTTCTGTTGAAATTCAATCAAACATTTCGAAGATTATTAAAATGCACCAAGAATTTGACTCTAAAATAAAAAATCATTCAAAAATAAAATCGACCAGACAAAAAGGGATAATCTATGCGCTAGATTTAAATGTTGAAACTGAGCGCTATGGAAATCTACGCAATAAACTTTTCGATTATTTTATGTCGCAAGGCATTTATCTGAGGCCGTTGGGTAACACTATTTATATACATCCTCCCTATATCATTGAGGAGCATCAATTAAAAAAAATCTACCGAGCGATTGAAGGTGCGCTCTCAATAGTATAATTTTACCCTAAACTAAAAGCCTTTGGATTTTCCTATTTCAATTGTTGGTATTTCGTCTATCTCTCCTTTAGGTGCTAATAGAGAAGAAGTTTTGCAGAGTTATAGACGCTCTCAGCCAAAGATAACGTCTAAGACCATAAATAATTCTGAAGTTGCCGTTGCGGAATTATCAAAAGAATCCAAGGCGATAATAGAGAACTTAAAAGTTTCTAACCAAAAGTATAAATCCTTAGACGACACCGTTTTGTTTTCTATTTATGCGTCAAGAAATGCAACTGCTGAAGCCAATTGGGCTAAGAAAAATAACTTTGGAATAAATATAGGTTCTTCCCGTGGTGCCACCCAACTCTTTGAAAAATTCCATCGAGAATTCATCCGGGACAAAAAACTAAGTGCCCTAGCCTCGCCGACCACGACTTTAGGAAACATTTCGTCTTGGGTTGCTCAAGATTTGCTTTCGGATGGCCCAGCTATTTCCCATTCTATCACCTGTTCTACATCATTACACGCCATGTTAAATGCAATCGCTTGGATAAAATCTGGACTCTGCGATAGTTTTTTAGTGGGAGGTAGCGAAGCGCCATTAACTGATTTTACTATTGCCCAGATGCAAGCTTTAAAGATTTATTCGAGAAATCAAAGTGAATATCCTTGTCAGCCATTAAATTTTGATAAAGAAGAAAATACTATGATTTTAGGTGAAGCTGCGGGCAGTGCCTGCCTGCAGAAAGGCATTTTGAAAAATAGGTTAGCAATCATAGAAGGTTTTGGATTCGGAAATGAGCCTCTAACCCATAATGTTTCCGTTTCACCCGATGCCATTTGCTTCCAAAAATCGATAACCATGGCATTAACAACCATTCATCCAGAAGAAATAGATATTATCATCACCCATACGCCAGGCACCATTAAAGGTGATTTGTCCGAACTTAATGCCATCGAAACTGTTTTCAAAAATAAAATGCCGGCATTAACCTGCAATAAATGGCAAATTGGGCACACTTTGGGAGCATCAGGAATTCTAAGTGTTGAGATGGCAATATTAATGCTTCAAAATCAAGAATATTTTGAAGTTCCTTACCTTCCAACTAAAGAGCCAGAAAAAATCAAAAGGATTATGATTAACTCTGTTGGTTTCGGTGGAAACGCGGTAAGTATTGTTCTAAAACATCCTAGTTGTTGAAAACAATTGGTAGAAAATAATTCAACTTTAATATTTAATATCAATAAATCTTATTTTTGATATATGAGCGATATAAGACATAACTGGACTAAAGAAGAGATTTTGGCTATCTATAATAAGCCAATGATGGAGTTACTTTATGACGCGGCTACCGTTCATAGACTTCATCACGACCCAAATACGGTCCAAGTTTCTACCTTACTGTCAATAAAGACAGGCGGTTGTCCAGAAGATTGTGGTTATTGTCCGCAAGCCGCTCGATACCATACCAATGTAGAAGGCAACGATTTAATGACCGTGCAACAGGTAAAAGCCCAGGCTCTAAGGGCAAAGGCATCTGGAAGCTCAAGGGTATGTATGGGTGCTGCTTGGAGAAATGTTAAGGATGGTGAAGAGTTTGATCAAGTGCTCGAAATGGTGAGAACCATTAATAAATTAGACATGGAAGTCTGTTGCACTTTGGGAATGGTTACCGAAAATCAGGCACATCGTTTAGCAGAAGCAGGATTGTATGCTTATAATCATAACTTAGATTCTTCTGAAGAATACTATAAGGAAGTAATTTCTACCCGAGGATACCAAGATCGTTTAGATACCATTGATAACGTTCGTAAAACCAATGTCACCGTTTGCTCTGGTGGAATTATTGGTATGGGTGAATCTGAAACTGACCGCGCCGGAATGTTGGTAGCGCTTTCAACCTTAAATCCACAACCAGAATCCGTACCTATTAATTCTTTGGTCGCGGTTGAAGGTACTCCGTTAGAAGATCAGAATCCGGTTTCTATATGGGACATGGTAAGAATGGTAGCTACAACGCGAATCGTTATGCCAGAAACCCAAGTTAGACTTAGCGCCGGAAGAACTGAAATGAGCCAAGAAGGCCAAACCCTTTGCTTTTTTGCAGGAGCTAATTCTATTTTTGCCGGAGATAAATTACTGACAACTCCAAATCCGGATGTTGCAGAAGACATGAAATTATTTGGTCTTTTGGGTCTTACTCCGCAAAAACCATTCATCAAAAAAATGCAACCTGCGACGGTAGAAGCTTCCGATTCCCAATTTCAATCTAAAAATGAAAAACCGAAATGGTCTAGGCCCGGACATCAGATTGAAAGAAACGAACAAAAAAAGGCAGCCGCAAAGATTTAAGATTAAAGAAAGTAGGAGAATTACTTTTAACAGATCTTTAAATCTTATTCTCTACGATTTAATAACTTTGCCATCACAAAATCAATCATTGTTGGAGCTGAATCTAAAGGACATTCCTCGTATATCTTCTATTACAAAAGAGGAATTTATAGCAAATTACTATAAACCTCAATTGCCAGTAGTGGTGGAAAATCTTTCGAGCAATTGGTCAGCCAACTCCACCTGGAATTTTGATTACTTCAAGGAAATTGCCGGCGAAAAAATAGTTCCGCTTTATGATGATAGGCCAGTAAGCCACAAGGATGGTTTTAATCAGCCTCACGCAAAGATGAAGATGAACGCTTATATCGATCTTCTTAAAAAAGAACCAACTAAATACCGCATTTTTCTTTGGAATCTTATGAAGGAAGTACCTCAGCTTCAAAATGAGTTTGAGTATCCTGATTTGGGAATTAAATTCATGAAAGGTCTGCCAATGCTATTCTTCGGTGGTCGCGATTCTCATACCTTTATGCATTTTGATATCGATTTAGCCAACATATTTCATTATCATTTTGAAGGTATCAAAAAATGCATCTTATTTGATCAAAAACAGAATAAGCATCTTTATAAAATTCCACACTCTTTAATCGTAAGAGAAGATATAGATTTTAATCAACCTGATTTCGAAAAGTGGCCGGCCCTTAAAAATGCTAATGGCTTTATCACAGAACTTAAACACGGCGATATGTTATATATGCCAGAAGGTTATTGGCATTATATGAAGTATTTAACGCCAGGCTTTTCGATGAGCCTTCGTTCTATCGCCAAAAATCCTAAAAATCTTGCCAAGGCCATTTATAATATCGCAATCATGAGATATTTTGACAATTTTATGCGAAGGATAAAAGGCCAAAAATGGATCGATTGGAAAAATGAACAAGCAATTTTTAGGACAGACGCATTCTATAATGCTCAATAAATAAAAACTTATAATATCTTTGTTGAAATTAAAAAACACCCAAATAATGAAATATTCTCTTTTAATTTTATCCATTTTCGCAACCACATTAATCCATGCCCAAGCATACACTGGTAACGGCGACAACAAATTTCAAGTTGGTGCAAATATTCAAGACAATGCGACTGGTCTAAACGTCAGTTTCGATTACGGTATTGGCGAAAATATTTCATTGGGAGTAGTTGGTACCTATGCCCTGGGAATCGATAATTCTTTAGAAGCAGATTTTGGGGACCGTATGGATGTCAGAGGGAGGTTTAATGCTCACTTAGGAAATGTATTGAATATCGATGAAAATTTTGATCTTTATCCAGGTCTAAGCTTTAGTTTGAAAAATTTCGGAGGGCACGTTGGTGCTCGATACTTCTTTACACCAGGTTTTGGAATTTTTACAGAAGCTCTATTTCCTATGGCCAAATACAATAGTGATGCCTTAACGCCAGCGGAAAAAATTCATAATCAGTTTGCGGTAAATATCGGCGCAAGTTTTAATCTCTAATTTATTTTCCGATTAAATCATTTACCTTATCAAATACCAAATGGGATTCCCATCCGCGGTATAGCAGGTAATCAGCAAGTTTGCGTTTCTTTTTTATAGGAGAAGCTTCTCCTATTGATTCTGCTTTCTTTTCAGCCAACTCATGAAAAGTACTGAGATAACTGCTCTCGCTTATTTGGGACAGAGCTTTAGTAATAATAAATTTTGAAATGTCTCTACGTCTCAATTCTGCCGTAAGCCTTACTCTTCCCCATTTTTTAATATTGAATTTTCCTCTTACATAAGTCTCTGCGAAGCGTTCTTCGTTCAAAAAATTGTGCGATATCAGATGTACTAAGACGCTGTCAATCTTATCGGAGCTCACTTTCATATTAAATAATTTTTGGCGCACTTCCTTATGACAACGCTCTTGATATGCGCAATAACTTTCTGCCTTTTGGATTGCCTCTTTCAGCGTGTAATATTTATGTGAATCCATTCCTACAAATAAAATTATAATTTGTTGATAACTATTGAGATGCAATTATAAGTCATCTTTCTTTTTAATATATTTTTGAATAAAGTTTTGTATTAAATTTCTTATGGATAATAGATTTTCCCTCACTCTATTAGCATTTATATTCTCTGCTATGTCCAGTTTCGGACAGGGTAGCGAATCATTTACAAATTTAAACGCTTCTGGTTCAACTTATCAAAGTAGTTCATTTATCGGTGATAACGGCTTAGTCTGGAATTATCAAGAAGCAAGGAGCATCACTTTAGATTTTAATATTGTCGGTAAATCAATCGGGCTTAGTCAAGGCCTTAATACTACAAGTAAAGTAAGCGTTAATTCCGGCAGCAAAGGTGTCGGTAGAGTTTCTTATAAAATCCGTTCTTATTTTACTGGGGGAATGGCGGCGGACCGCAAAATTGAGATTTACGTAAATGGCATTTTATTCGACTCCTATACTCTAGCAGGGATGAATACAATTTTCGAAAGGTCCTTTACTACAAATGTCCCCGGAAATGTTTTAATTGAGTTTAAGTCAATAGGCAGCAAGCAGATTTCCTTAGATGACATTTCCTGGACAGAGTATACGCCAACACCTACAATTACCATCGACAAAACCTCGATTTCAGATTTTAATTATGGAGAAGGCTACGGTCCGTCATCCAACAAGTCTTTTTCAATTTCAGGGAAGGAATTAGTAGGAGACATAACCTTAACTAGTCCCGCAGCATTTGAAATTTCTCTAAATGAAACATCTGGATTTACGGAAGGGTTATCTATGAGTCCCGTAGACGGCATCGTTTCTTCAACCCCTATTTACGTTCGCCTAAAAGCAGGTCTGACCTATGGAACCTATAATGGGAATTTATCCGCTAGTAGCAATGCCGCTGCCACAAAGACCGTGGTTCTTAATGGAAGCGTTTACATTCCTCCGGCAAATGTGGTACTAACCGAAATTATGTACGACACTTCTGGTCCGGACGACGAATGGATAGAAATCTGCAACATTTCTGGGACCACACAAAACCTAAGTTTGCATAAAATAGTGGTTGGAGGTATTAACTTATTTACCTTCCCGTTAAACAGTGTTATCTTAAATGGACAATGTATCACCGTCGCCCTTGGCGATAATCTCTCTCCTCCTTTTAATGCTGATTGTAGTTTTGTCCCCGATTATGGCACCCCAAGCACCACGAATAATCTTCCCAATTCGACGAAGACAATAGAAATAGTGGCATCCTACAGTTCGACCATTGTAGATTCCGTGACCTATTCTACCGGAAATGGCGGTGACGGAAATGGCGCTTCATTGCACGTTATAAATGCATATCAAGGAAACTCGATGACCTCTTTTAACTGGATGGAAGTCCCTAATGGCGGTTCCCCCGGAATTAATTCACTTATATCTCCATGTTCATACCCCGAAATTCAGCTTAAGAATAGTTCCGGCAATCTTCAAGCCTGTGGAAATTTTACCATAAATTTTGATAGACAAGCTTTGGGTTATTCAACAGATAGGTCCTTTGAAATTAAAAATGAAGGGACTATCGCCCTAGATATTTCTTCATTAGTAACTACAGGCGATTTCAGCATAGTATCACCAAATTTTCCGTTAAGTCTAGCTCCAGGCTACACCCAGATTATAAGCTTAAGATTTATTCCAACGTCATTAGGGGCGCAAACATCAGAACTATCAATTATTAGCAATGATGAGGATGAAGGAAATTGTAAAATACTATTGAAAGGCATCGGTTATACTCCTATTCCAGAGATAGATGTAGAAAGAAACACTATGGCTTCTATAAGCAGCAGTAGTCCAGCCAACACCGGTAACAACACTTTGTTTGCTTCAACTACAATTGGGACCACAACTTCTCCCAAAACCTATTATATCCGGAATGAAGGAACGGCCAACTTAAATGTTAGCAGCCTCATTTCTTCAAATCCAGTAGAGTTTAGAATACTACCAAATAGCGCACCGATTCTACTGGCGCCTAATGAATCTATGATGTTCGAAATAGATTTCACCCCAAATGGCAAAGGAACTCGTACGGCAACAATTACTATAGCTAACGATGATTCGGACGAGAATCCCTATATCATTTATGTAAAAGGAACTGGAGTTTGTGCTGCAGCGAATCTCAACTTTTTACCTTCTACAGGCCCTATTGGTACTATCGTAACGGTAACAGGTTCTAATTATGGCGCAGCAACAACCGCATCTTTAAATGGAATCAATACTAGTATAACAGTAATTTCTAACACAAAAATTGAAGTAACCATTCCGGTAGGCGCAACCACCGGTAATATTATTATCAATGACAATAACGGTTGCGAAAGTTCAAAGCGTTTTACGGTTATTGATTTAAAAGCTACCTCTTGCGAAGGAGATAATGGTCTTAGACCAAAAGATCTTTTTATCAGTGAGGTGACCGATAAAGGAACCGGTTCTCATTCTTATATCGAAATCTATAACGGAACTGGAGCGTCAATTAATCTAGCTCCGTATAAAGTAGCCATTCACAATAACGGAAATCCCGTTGCTACCAGCACTATTTCCTTATCAGGAACCATAGCCAACAAAGGAGTTGTGGTAGTTGCAGTCGGCGGCACTAATCGCTATGACCCTGAAGGTGGCTATACCGCTCAATTTTTTAGTTCGTCTTTCGGAATCAGCGATGATGACCATATTCGTTTAACCAAATCTGGAGTCTGGGTAGACCTTTGGGGAGAAATTTCTGGAGACCCTTTTACTATTGCTTCTAAAGATTACACTTACAGGAGAAAAGGAAATGGTGTTTATGCTCCTAGTACCACTTGGAACAACAGTGACTGGACCGCCTTAAATCCTGTTGATTATACCGACATTGGAAAACATGATTTTTCAATAGGGATTCCACCTATTATTGAAACTAACCCAAGTGGCCCTTCGTCAGATTGTGAGATTGTGGATACCATTTTTGTTGAAGGTCAAGAAGGTTTTGCTGGAGGCCAACCGATTACTTATAAATGGTTTTACAATGCGCCTGGTGAAGCAGGCTGGACTGAAATATCATTAAACGATCCTAATTTTACCGGTCAAGGTACCGCAGAACTTAATATTGTGGATTTAGGTAGCATGAATGGCTATCAGTTTTTCTCCCAAATCCAAGAAAGCAGCGAATATTGTTATGGCTCTTCAACAGCAATAAGAATGAAAGTAAATAAAACCAAATGGAACGGCTGGAGTTGGAGTGACGGCGCACCCCATTTTGGTTCAACAGCGATTATTGAAGGAGATTATAATACTTCGATTAATGGGAATTTAAGCGCTTGTAAACTTTCTATTCTTAATGGTGCAGTGCTCACAATCACAAATCAAAATTACGTTGAAGTCATCAATAATATTACTGTTAATAGCAGTGATGCGATTAAACCTTCTACAATTAATGTAAAAACTGCAGGTAATTTTATCCAGATTAATAATCTGGCCTTGGTAAATGTTCTGGGCACCGGCAAAATTACTGTTGAAAAAGAAACTTCCCCGATGGATAAATGGTATGAATATACTTATTGGAGTTCACCCGTAAGAAATGAAACCATTGATAATGCACTTTCATTGGCCGGAAGCAGCAGACGATTTTATTTTAATGCTGCAAATTATCTCGACTCTTTGGCAGAAACCAACAATAATAACCAATATGTTGAAGGTCAAGATGGAGTGGATGACAACGGAAATGATTGGATGTTTGCCGGTGGAATGATAATGCAACCAGGTGTGGGTTATGCCTCCACAAACAGTCCTGCATCGTTTTCAGCTAGTAGTGGGGCGCAGACATTTCTATATGAGTTTTCCGGAGCTTTTAATAATGGAATCATCAATGTACCTATTTATAGAAATGACAACGAGCTCAGAGACACCAACTGGAATTTAATAGGAAATCCTTATCCTTCGCCAATTAGCGTAGATAAGTTTATAGAAGAAAATACAAGCTTGGATGGCGCAATCTATATATGGTCCCAAGGGACAGAACCTTCTTTTACCAACAACGGCAATGAACTGCTAAACTTTAGTCAGGACGATTACGCAATCATAAACGGTTCTGGTGAAACTGCGGGTGGTGATGGTATTAAACCAAATAGATTTATTCCGTCAGGGCAAGGATTTTTCGTTTCCTATTCTAATGAAGGAGCCGTGTTAGATTATAATGAAGGCATAAAGACGGGTAAAGTAGTATTCGCAAACAGCATGAGAACAAAAGGAATTGCAGACAACAACCAGTTCTTTAGAACGAGAAACAATACAGAACACAATAAATTATGGCTAAACTTAACTTCTGAAGAAGGTTTGTTTAGCCAAATGCTAATCGCATATGTCGAGGGAGCTACCGATGATTTTGACGGGTCATATTATGATGCTCCTAAAAATCTTGCAATAAAATCATTTGGAACCATATATTCTATCATAGAGGATGATGATGCTAAATATGTGATCCAGGGTAAAGCTGCGAGTAGCTTGGTCAATGACGAAAGTGTTGATATAGGTTATTCGCTAGCCATGGATACCAATAGCATTTTCGAGATTTCAATTCCGGAATATCAAGGTAATTTATTAGAAGAACTAGATATTATTCTACAAGATACACATCGTTTAATTGAGCATGATTTAAAAAATGGCCCCTACCGATTTACCAGTGATAAGGGCGAAATTAACGACCGTTTTAAAATAATCTTCAAGGAAGCCAAATTGAAAATTGAAAATGTCAATGAATCATTTTCAAAATTAAAAGTGATTGAACTTAAGGATGGTCAACTTCAATTTACGAACGAATCACACAAAATCGAATCGATAGTTATTTCTGATTTATCTGGTCGTACGATTTATCAGCTCAAAGGAAATTCTACCTCAGAGACATATAATCTCCCTCGGTTGTTACCAAGTGCCTACATCGCAAAAGTCAGGTTGAGCAACGGAGAATCCGTAATCAAAAAGATTATAAAGAAAATTTAAGGTTACAGTGAGTAGTTTAATGAAACAATAAAATTTCTCCCGGCCGAAGCGATACCCGATGAATACGTCTTATAGCGTTGATCTGTAATATTTTCCAAAGTTAAGAACATAGAAAACCTATCACTAAACTGATATTTGGTCCGGAGGTTGAACGTTATCCAGGACGGTGAATATGGATTCCCATTTTCATCCAAGGCATATATAAAATCTTTTTCCCTTTCGGATGGAGCTAATTCTTCGTTTGTAAACTCAGCATTATATTGTGCATAAGCATCCATCTTAAGTTTATCCTTTTCCCAAACTATATGTGTATTTCCAAAGTCTGGGGCTACATGTCTTACCGGCAGCTTTTCTCCATTCTCATTTTCCGTCCCACGGATGAAATTGTATTTAGAAACGATATGGAATTGATCGGTGAAATTATAGCGAGCCAATAGTTCAAGTCCATAAACATTTGCACTTGCTGCATTTTGCACTGCCTGTACGTTGCTCAGTTCTCCATCGTATTCAATCTGCGTTTGACCATCAATTGAAAAATCCCTTCTGATAAGAGCATTATCCAAATAGGTATAGAAAATGGCAGAGTCAAAAATAAACTTCTTATTAAAGTCTAACCTAAGATCTAAATCCCCACCATAAGCATATTCAGGTTTTAAATTTGAGTTTGGCACCACGACCGATCCGGGTTCAGAATCAAAAACCTTTCCGATATCATCTATATTTGGAGCTCTAAATGCAGTAGAGGCGTTCGCTTTAAATTGTACAGTTTCATTGGGATTGTAGGTTAATCCCAGAGTTCCGGTCAAAGCCCCCGAATTTATTTCGGCCTCGTTAAAAGGAAGATTTAGATACTGGTTGTTTTCCGTAAAATCAGAATGTGAAACGATGTGATTATATCTTACACCGGACTGAAGAACTAAGCCGTCGGAAGGTTTGAATTTAACGCTTGTGTATGCAGCAATCGATTGCCAGTCAGAACCGTCCGGATATCGGGATACCGCAGGGACTTCCACATTCGTCATTATGTTTTCTTCGGAGCCATTGGATAAGATTTTATTGAAAACATACTCCGCCCCATAAAAAAGTTCAAATTTTTCACTTAAAAACTTTTCGAAATCAAGATTTACGGAATAAGCATTTACAGCTTCGTCCCTTTTATTTCTAATTTCTGATTGAAAATTACGGTCCACCCTACTTTCCTGAAAATTCTGGTATGCCAGAGTTCCTTGAAATTTGTCATATAGTGTGGAAGAGCTGCTTAGTTTAGTGATATTGTAATTACCCATAAACCAACTTTGAGGACCATAATACCATTCTGCCGACCAAAGGTTATCTCCATTGTAGCGGATTAAACGGTCGTACCTGGCATAATCAGAAGTCGTAGAATAGTACAAACCAAAATCCATGCTGAGGTCAGTACCTGCCTCATAACGAGCTTTTTGCATTAGGTTAATCTGGTCATACCCAGTTGGAACCTGAATAAGGGGATCATCATTTTGAACTATCTTGTCCATTCCATTTTCGGTTACGACATATTCTGGTCTCAAATAGTCAACTGGTCCATGTTTTCCCATTCTTAGGTCATCAAAATCCGAATAGGTAAGATTCGTTAAAAAGGCCCATTTCTTAAGACCGATATTAAATTGTGCGTTAATGGTTTTTTCATTATTTGCGGTGGCATATCTTGCGGACCCACCAGCCCTGACATACAAAGAATCTTTATAGGACAACATAGGTTTTTTTGTATAGAAGCTCATTACACCACCTATAGCATCACTACCATAAACAATGGATCCAGCTCCCAGGGTAACTTCGGTAGTCTGGATGGTAAAAGGATCGATCGAAATTACATTTTGCAGATTTCCACCCCGGAAGATGGCGTTGTTCATCCGGACCCCATCCACGGTTATTAATAATCTATTGGTAGAAAAACCTCTTATTATCGGACTTCCACCCCCTAATTGACTTTTCTGGATATAGACATTTCCGGTCGCTTCCAATAAGTCGGCACTCGTCTGTGGATTCATAAATTTTATGTCTTCTGCCGTAACATTTACTATCTTCTGTGGAATCTCTTTTCTATTCTGTTCAAATTTGGAAGCTGAAATAACGACTTCATTCAGATACTCAATTTTTTCCTTTAAATAAACGATATTGCCCTCGGATATAATTTGAGATTTCCTAATAGAACTAATACCGGTGAGCGAACTTTGAAAGTATATCAATTCATCATTAGAAAACGCATCTAAAGAAACCTCCCCGTCTAAATCAGTTGATTGAAATTTCGATTTGTCCTTATTGTATACCGTCACCCCAGAAATGGGCTCTTGAGAAGATTGGTCTAAAACTCTGACCGTCTGAGACCAAGCGGTTATAGAAAATAATACGCTTAAACTCAGCATTAAAATAAACCTCATAATTACTTTTTAAAAATTTGATTAAAGACCTGAAGGGACCTTGGTTTTTTAAAATTCCCCAAATGTAATTCAAAATACAGCAATAGCATTGTTAAAAAAGACTGCCTTTGTGAAGCGCTGAGCTGAATTTCTGGGAAGGCCTCAAAATTTGTGCCTAACAAGGTTTTCAAAATTTCTAAATTCTTACCTGAAATTGAGTAGTACGCTTTTTCTTGATTTTCAAACCTTCCATTTTCAAGGTTGAAATAGTTATGGGTCCCGTTATTAGTGTCTGGGTAAAAACCCAGATACTTGGTCAATTTCAACAAAAACATAAGATGAAAATTCGCGAAATTTTCTTCTATATCAAGAAGCTGAAAGGATGTTTCCAAAAATTCAAACAGATCTTCATTTGGTTCCTCTTCTTTAAGAACAGAATGCAATATTTCTGATACAAACATCACAATGGAACCTTTTATAACATCCGTATGCAAAGTCTGATAAATCACAGTAGGCTTTACTTCCTTAATGTTTCTAAGATTTTGATTGGCCCTAAAGGACTGATCAATGGATATTTGTGATAGAGGTTGAAAATAGGCAACTTTCTTGCTGCCTCTAGAAGATTTTAAAACCCCTCGCAGTAGATAGCTAACCGGGCCATCGTTTAAGGTGAAGCATTTAACAATAAGGTCGTGATCTTGATATTTCAGCTTTGAGAGTACAATTGCCTTCGTTCTATTTTGCATAATGAATTTGCAACCCTTATCTAATGATTAGAAGTTTCAGCACCTTTGTTTCAAAACTATCCAAATCCGAAATCATAAAAAGGTAAACTCCAGAAGATACGATATTGTTAGCTAAATTCCTGCCGTTCCAGACTGCGGTACCACCATCGATTGCAAAATTATAATTAGCATTGGAAGACCTTAAATTAACGCTAGACTGCGCTTCTGCAACAAGGTTGCCCTCTATGTCCGTGATTTTAATGTTTACGTTTTCGGTGAGACCTTTAACTTTAACGCCGTTATTGATGTCATTGAGGTTATCGAATCCCAGAATATTATATTCTGGCCGTACCGGATTTGGATAAACGTAAGCATCGGTTAATTCATCAGTAGCTTCAGAACCTCCGGCAAGAAAGGAAACCAATCCGCCTTGAGTAGCCATAAAAACCTTTCCGCTGGTAAAATCGATGGAGATGTCATTAACTACATTAGAGGGCAAAGGAGAATTATCCGTAGTAAAATGATAAATGGTTTCTTGGCCATCTGCTGAAAAATAGAAAACTCCAGAATCTAATGTTCCCACCCATTTGTTATTAGAGCCATCAACCTTTATATCGGTAATAAATTGGTTTGCCAAAAGCTCCTTAGGTATGCCATTATCATCAAAAACAATCTCGCGAACTAAGGGATTAGGGTCTTCAAAAAATCCTGCAGTATTATATAGTACTCTAAGTCCATTCGTGGTTCCGATCCATAATTGGCTTCGGTTATCTACTGCCAACGCCCTAACTACAGCGGAAGGCATTCCTTCTTCTTCAGTACTGATGTTTTTGATCAAATTACCTTGTACGTCATTAAAACCAATTACCCCGAATTTATAACCTGCTATCCATTTGGTTTCATTTTTATCAATAACAACTTCTTGGAATCCAAATTCATCATTCAAAGGGTCTTCAATTAAATCCCCAAAACTATATGATTGCCACTGTCCTGAAGTTCTGTCGAAGGATTTTAGCGGCTTATCAATTCGGCTCGTCAAAGTCCATAATACCCCGGCACGGTCAAATGCAGTCCCCGAAACACGAATACTTCTTGCTGCTGGATTCCCAGGAACGACCAATGATTCTAGCGGACTGTTTGTTTCATTATAGAGAATGGTAGCTTCATCATCGTTAATTTCTAAAAGCCCTTCTTCAAAAGAGCTTACAAAAACCTGATTTGATACAAACGGGCTATAGGCGATATAGTTAAGATTTGTGGCTCCTAATAAACTATCGTATGGAATATTGACCCATCTTTCATCTTTTAAATGACTAATACCATATCGTCTTGTGGGAGCCGGATTAAATGAAACAGTATAATCTCCGAAGGTCATCCACAACTCATTGTTTTTTGCATTGATTTTGAAACCATTATTGCGAAGGGGACCTTGGGGCCTTAACATCTCGATGCTTGAATGGTCCTTCAAGTCAATTTTAAGAACTCCGAGCGAATTTGTTCCGATATAAGCCTCTGTAGCAGTAATTGTGGCGGAAGTATATTGCGTTTGAAAGTCTTGATTAACACCGATGGTATAAATAAGATTAAAATCCATACCATAAACAAACAGATTTGCCTGGGTAGTGATGAGTAGATTGTCATCAACTGACCTCATATCCCTAGGCGGATTAGGAAGACTTCCTTTTTGTTGAAGATTATCATTGACCAATTCGAATATTGCACTATTAGAGTTTATCGCATATAACTTAACTCCTACACTTTCAATAAAAGAGAAGTTACCACTACCTATAGTCTGCCATTGCTGCGAGTCGATTAGATTTGGATTATCCAAGGACGCCTTTTTTATCGCCCCGTTATTACCACATGCTGCATAAATATTATTGTCGAAAATCGTAGTTTGATTAACCGGAATTTTACTTCCACCGAATCCTATAAAAAACGAATCGCCGAATTCTAGTCTTTCAAGATCATAAATAGAAATCCCATAATCGGTAGAGATATAAATCTTGCCTTCAAATTCATTAAAATGATTGACTTTCTTTTGTTCTGGAGAGATTGTCACTTTTTCTATAATATCTACCACCGAAAGGACATCTTCTTCATTATCAAAGACAATTTCAATAAGACCGTTTTCATAACCAACAATCAGAAGCTGATAGTCCTGGCTATATTTAATGGTACTGATGGATTCGCCCGAAAGCCCATTAACGGTAGTAATGGTTTCAATTTCTTCGGTATTTATATCATAACTGAAGATGGCGTTTTCTGAAGCAGCAAAAATCTTGCTTGTGCCTTGGGTTACGTCCCTGATATCGAAATAAGCAAAATGACCTTCCCAAAGACCTGAGAAATCCTGTGCCTGCAGGACAGAAGTCATTAATATTGAAAAATATAAAAGGAGTTTTTTGACCATAAATCGTTAGAGCCTTCAAATATATTTATAACAAACGACTTTTAAGAGTATTTAATATGAAGCAAAAAAGAAAAGGCTTTCAAATAAATTTGAAAGCCTTCAACATTTCTTCAATTATAATTTTATACGAGACCCTGAGCTAGCATTGCATCCGCGATTTTCACGAAACCTGCAATGTTTGCACCTTTTACGTAATCTATGTATCCATTATCTTGCTTGCCATATTCGACACAAGACTTATGAATATCATTCATGATTTGATGTAGTTTGGTATCTACCTCTTCGCTCGTCCAATTATAGCGTAATGAGTTTTGACTCATTTCTAGTCCAGAAGTTGCAACACCGCCAGCGTTAGAAGCTTTACCAGGAGAGAAAAGAACTTTCTCTTTTTGAAGCGCGGTAATAGCTTCTGGAGTGGTTGGCATATTAGCACCTTCAACAACAGCCATTACACCGTTCTCGATTAATGTTTTAGCTTCATCTTCATTCAACTCATTTTGGGTTGCACAAGGAAAAGCAAGATCACATTTTACAGACCACGGGCGTTTATCTTCATGATATTTAGCAGAAGAATAAGTATCTAAATAATCCTTGATTCTACCACGCTTCACATTTTTAATATTCATGATTACCGCAAGTTTTTCGGCATCTATTCCCTCTTCATCATAAATATATCCATCAGAATCGGACATGGTCACCACCTTCGCACCTAGTTGGGTTGCTTTTTGACAAGCATATTGCGCGACATTACCTGATCCAGAAATTACGATAGTCTTATCTTTAATTGATTCATTCTTAAGTTCTAACATGTTTTTGGCGAAATAAACCGCTCCGTAACCTGTAGCCTCTGGTCTAATTAAAGACCCTCCATAGGTGATGCCTTTACCAGTTAAAACACCGGTAAATTCGTTTCTAATCCTTTTGTATTGGCCAAAAAGATAACCGATTTCTCTTCCACCTACTCCAATATCCCCAGCGGGAACATCAGTATCTGGACCGATGTGTCTTTGAAGCTCTGTCATAAATGACTGGCAAAATTTCATCACTTCATTATCGCTTTTCCCTTTTGGGTCAAAGTCTGAACCACCTTTACCACCGCCCATGGGAAGTGTCGTCAATGAGTTTTTGAAAATCTGTTCGAAACCTAGAAACTTTAGTATACTCAAATTCACAGTTGGGTGAAATCTTAATCCACCTTTGTAAGGTCCGATTGCCGAATTAAACTGAACTCTGAAACCTCTATTTACTTGGGGATTTCCCTGATCATCAATCCAAGGCACTCTAAAGATAATTGTGCGTTCTGGCTCAGTAATTCGCTCGAGAAGCAACTTATTCTTATACTTTGGATTCTTTTCAATAAAGGGAATTATGGCTTCCGCAACCTCGTGAACAGCTTGTAGGAATTCCGGTTCATTAGGATTTCTCTTTTCGACATATGTCAAAAATTCTTTTATATTATTTTCCATTAAATATTGTTTTGATAACCCTGTTATTATTTAAAGGCACAAAGATACATTATCTACAAAATGTAGAAAGATATTTTTGCATATTCTCAATTAGATGCGGGAAAAATAAAAATATGACAACAAACGTTTTAGGGTTAGAATACGTAAGTATTATTGTTAAATTTGACAGTAAATGCAGTTTTTATATATTTGCTCGTGAGTTGCCCTAACTTTATGAAACCATATGATGCTTAATATTAAACAATTAGCCTGTACTTTTTTTGTTTTAATTAGTGTCGCAAATGGTTATTCCCAACTTGGTTTTTCGCACGAAATTGGAGCTATAGTTGGCCCAGTTGAATTCCGATCTGATTTTGGAAGTCGAAATGATGAAAAGACCAACCTAGGTAACACAGGTTTTGGTATTGGTATTATTCATTATATAAACTTTGCTTACCGCGCAGATTGTAACTGCTATTCTACTGACACCTATTGGAACGACCATTTTAAACTCCGTTCAGAGATTTCATATAATTATACCGATTTGGATCACCATGGAGAATGGGTGGGCGCAGAACATATCAGTGCAAATGCTGACAAACTAAGGAGCCAAAAAGGGGTTGCAGAGAATTTTGATATCGGGATGCAAGTAGAGTATTTTCCCAGAAGTATTAGGGCTTTCCAAGCCATGATGTATAAGTTTGCTCCTTTTGTTAGTTTAGGTGCCCATTTTACAAATTCAAGTCCACAAGGCTTTACCGATTATGGTGACGGCGACATTTTTAATGCCAATAACATCTATTCTTATTGGTACGCAGACCCGAAGTTCTTACCAGCAAAACCTAGCGGAACACGCGATTACCCGATAAAGTTGGAACCAATCAATGCGTGGTCGGTCGTTGCCAGTGTTGGAGTTAGATATAAACTCGCAGTTCTATCTGATTTAATGCTAGATTTAAGATGGCAATATTACTTCAGTGACTGGATTGATGGATTCAATCACAAATTGAGCTATAATAAATTCAACGACTGGTTAATCTGGTTAAACTTCGGTTATATCTATTATTTAGATTAAGTTGGTTGCTGCTTTTTAATCTCTATCCAAAATCCTCTAGCTTCTAGCTTCTAGATTCTAATCTCTAAACTCTTTTCGTTTATAATCAACGCTTAATTGCCAATCGCTTGTTTTAAGTCTTCGATTAAATCGTCTATATCTTCAATACCAACACTAAGTCTGATTAAGGAATCCACAACGCCTGTCTTCTCTCTTTCTTCCTTAGGAATACTAGCATGGGTCATACTTGCTGGGTGACCAGCTAGAGATTCTACACCACCCAATGATTCTGCAAGGGTAAAAATCTTCAAATTCTCTACGATTTTAATGGCTTCATCGTAATTATTACCTTTAGTCACGAAGGAGACCATTCCACCAAAATCCTTCATCTGGCTTTTCGCGATTTCATGATTAGGATGATTTTCAAAACCTGGCCAATACACCTTTTCAATCTTTGGGTGATCGTTCAAGTATTCAGCGACTGCTTTTCCATTTTCACAGTGGCGTTGCATTCTTATGTGCAAGGTTTTAATTCCTCTTAAAACCAAAAAGCTATCCTGTGGGCCGCAAATGGCACCACTGGCATTTTGAATAAAATAAAGTCTATCTGCAAGCTCTTTATCCTTAACCACCAAGGCTCCCATTACAACATCACTGTGCCCACCAAGATATTTGGTCGCAGAATGCATAACGATATCCGCGCCTAGATTTAATGGCTGTTGCAGATAAGGAGTGGCAAAAGTGTTATCTACCGCAAGCAAAATCTTCTTTTGCTTAGCAATTTTCGAAACTGCCTTGATGTCTATAACATTCATCATTGGGTTGGTAGGAGTTTCCACCCAAATAAGCTTGGTTTTATCATTCAGGTAATCCTTAATATTTGAAGCATTCTCCATTCCGATAAAATGAAACTTTATACCGAAGTCAGCGTAAATCTTTGTGAATAAGCGGTAACTTCCTCCATAGAGATCATTGGTAGAGACAACTTCATCGCCAGGCTTCAATAATTTTATAACTGCATCGATTGCAGCCAATCCAGATCCAAAAGCCAATCCAAATTTTCCATCTTCAATACTGGCAAAAGAATTCTCTAAGGCATTACGTGTTGGGTTATGCGTTCTAGAATATTCGTATCCTTTATGGCCACCAGGAGTGGTTTGCGCATAAGTAGAAGTTTGATATATCGGAGGCATTACTGCGCCATATGCTGGGTCATGTTCTTGTCCTCCGTGGATTGTTTTGGTATTGAATTTCATAGTATGTTCATCAAAATATTGCAACAAAACTAAGGTTAATTAAGTTCTATTCAAAAAACATATATACCTTTATCTAAGTTTAACCAAATCTATTAAGTTGAAAAAATTCTTAGCCATTGTCTCAGTGTTATTGGTGGTTTTTTCTTGTGATGAAGAAGTAACTCCACTCGAGTTTAAATATGAATCCATCGAGAAGAAAGAAAATGCAGTCATAGAAGTCAATTATCCTAAAGCCTACGGAAATGAAGATGTTTCTAACCGTATAAATTCTCAAGTAGAAACCGCGATTGCAAATGAAATGTCTCTAAGCGATGAGATTATTCATAATGAAATTAATATAGCAATCGATGATTTCTCAAAAGAGTTTACGACGTTTAAGAATGATTTCTCAGAATCTAATCAAAAATGGGAATTGCTTGTAGATAGCGAGGTTATTTATCAATCCCCAGAAATAATATCCATTTCACTAAGCACCTACATTGATACAGGTGGCGCGCATGGAAATACCCACGTCATATTTCTAAATTTTGACCCAGAGACCGGAGAACAGTTCACCAACGAAAATATAATTTCAGATAAATCTGCTTTTACCGAATTGGCGATTAAATATTTTAAAGCCGATTTAGCGACAAAGAAAAATGACCTAGATATAGTAGATAGTTTTTATGGAAAGGATTTTATGTTGCCAGAAACAATCGGATACTCCGATGATGGTATCGTTATCCTTTACAATACCTACGAAATTGCGGCTTATTCCTTTGGAATCACGGAGTATGTTATCCCTTACGAAGAAATTTCAGAATATATTACTCGTCACTAGCAGAGTAATTTGAAGTTAATTTCCGAACGACGGGACCAACAGTGAGTCCCTGCACTATTATGGAAAATACTACGATAAAATAAGTAATAACCACAAATAATTCCCGGTGCATTTCCTTTGAAAGACTCAAAGCGAGTGCAATAGAAATACCTCCACGTAGGCCACCCCAAGTCATTATAAGATTGGTTTTGGGCACAAACTTTAGTTTCTTTTCGAACATTTTAATCGGAAGCCAGAGAGACAAATATCTGCTTAACAATACAAGAGGTATTGCTATTAAACCAGCCAAAATATAGCCCGTTTGAAATTGAAGTACTAGCATTTCCATACCTATAAGCACGAATAAAATCGTGTTTAATAAAACATCTATTAGTTCCCAAAATTTGTCCACGTAAGACTCTGTTATTTCGGACATGGCAGAAGCTCGTACGGTATCATGACCTACTAAAAGTCCTGCAGTTACCATGGCCAAGGGCGCAGAAACATGTAATTTATGAGACAGTAAAGTACCGCCCATTACGGCAGCAATGGTAATTATTACCTCGACCTCGTAATCATCGATGGACTTCATCATTTTAAAAGTTATCCAACCGAGAACAAGACCTAAAAGTATCCCGCCAATCACTTCTTTTCCAAATAAAATAGCGATTTCACCAAAATCTATGGACTCGGCTGGAAAGGCCGCCACCGATAAAACCGTTAAGAAAACAACCACTCCTACTCCATCGTTAAAGAGGGATTCCCCGACAATTTTTGTTTCTAATTTCTTGGGCGCATTAGCACGTTTTAAAATCCCCAAAACCGCAATCGGATCCGTTGGAGAGATTAAAGCTCCAAATAAAAGGCAATAAATAAATTCAATTTCTAGGCCTATAAAACCTAAAAGGTAGTAGATAAAAATCCCGACCAGAAACGTTGATACTAATACGCCGATTGTCGCAAAGACCAACACAGGTGCTCGCTGTATTTTAAGTTGGTCAAAATTTGTATGAAGCGCTCCTGCAAAAAGAAGGAAACTCAACATGATATCTAGAAGAACGGTTTCAAAGTCTATTCCTGAAATCAGAAGTGTTTCCTGCTCTAAAATGGTATCGTCAAATTGTGCGATGGCCACGATAATTAAGGTGAAAACTATGGTAATCAGCATGAGCCCGATAGTAATCGGCAGCTTTAAAAATTTCACATTAATAAAACCGAAAATAGCCGAAAGAACGATTAATACAGATGCGACTGCGTAGTAATCCATACTTAAAAGGTGTTTTTGATCGCTAGAATATAACCTAGATGAAGACCTTCATGAAAATTATTAAATTCAATTGCTTCTAGCACATTGGTGAGGGTATTTTTGGTGGTAACGGTATATTCATTATAATTCTTAAAAACACCATTGTCAAAATCTTCTTGGGTTTTGTGAACCGTAGAGTATAAAAGTCCTTTAACCATATCGACCTCTGCCTGAGAAACGTCCCTATTCGGTCGGGTGCCTTTACGATAGGTTTCTATCATATCATCCGAAACTATAGTCTGTAAACCCGACAGTTTATAAACTAAAAGTTGCTGGGTAACGATGGTATGTGCGACATTCCAGATTATATTATTATTGAAGCCTTTAGGTACTTTATTTAATTGCTCTAGAGAGTAGTTCTCTAAAAATCTCTCGAGCACTGCACGGCTCTTTAATGTTATATCGAATGCCCAATTCATCTATCAAATTTTTTTTAAAAGTACTTAAATTTTTACTTTGCAATTTAAACCACGAAGATGAATAAGATTTATTACCTAAAAACATGTAGTACCTGTAATCGTATTATTTCTGAGCTGAATTTACCAGCTGATTTAGAATTTCAGAATATTAAGGAAAATCCTTTAACGGAATCTCAAATTGAAGAATTAGAAAAACATAGCGGTAGTTACGAATCTCTTTTTAGCAAGCGAGCATATCTTTATAAAGAACTAAAGCTAAAGGATAGCAATCTCAGCGAAGCTGATTATAAAAAATATCTCTTGCAGCATTATACGTTTCTTCAAAGACCGGTAATAGTTTTAAATAATAGAGTATTTATCGGCAACAGCAAGAAGAATGTAGAGTCGGTAAAGGAAGAGCTTAAGCGTTAATATCAACCGGGCGTTTGTTAAATTTTCGGCTATCCTCTTTAGTCAAGATTTTAAAGTCAGCTGATCTTGGGGAATTTTTCAAATTCTCGAACATTTTCATTGGTAGCGCCCGTAATTTTCTTTCCTGTAAATCTATAAAAGCTCCAAACACTTCACAGGTGGCGAGATTTTTACCTTCTCGGTCATAAAAATTATGTTCAAATTTAAAGAACATTCCATCTTCACTCATTCCTGTGGTTTCGAGAGAAACATAAACATTGGTTCCTAGAAATGCTTCTTTAAAATAATGAGTGTGTTCATAAAATACAACCGGACCAATGTTTTCTTGCTTGAGTTCTCCCAAGGATAAATTGTTTTCTTCAAAGAAAGCCATACGGGTGTGGCTCATAAAATTGGTATAGGCAGAATTGGCCAAATGACCATTTGCATCTATATCGCTCCAGCGTATTTCGAATTCTTTTTTAAACATTCGGCAAAATTAAGAATTAGTTGAGGAAACAACCAAGCCTTCAATCTTAATTCCTTTGCCCTAAAAAACAGTTTTTCCGTACCTTTGCTCAACTTTTATAAAAAGACCCTATGATAAAATCGATGACCGGTTACGGAAAATCTGTTCTACAGCTTCCAACTAAAAAAATATCTATCGAGATAAAATCCTTAAATAGCAAGAATCTAGACCTTAATGCTAGAATGCCTTCACTCTATCGGGAGAAGGAATTAGCCGTAAGAAAATTGATTGCTAATAAGTTAGAGCGCGGTAAAATAGATTTTTCTCTTTATATGGAAATCACTGGGGAAGAAACCTCAACCCAAATCAACAAAACGGTCGTAAAAGAATATATAAAACAACTCCGAGATGTGGTCGCAGGCGATGAGACCGAGCTCCTTAAAATGGCAATTCGCTTACCAGACGCAGTAACCACCGAAAGAGATGATATCGATGAGGACGAGTGGCATACCATCGAAGCTAGTATTGAAGATACTCTGGTTAAGATTCAAAAGTATCGACTTGATGAGGGAAAGGCGCTTAAAAATGAATTTAACGATCGGGTTAAAAACATCGATTCTTTGTTAGATGAAGTTATGGAGATGGACCCAGATAGAATAGACGGTGTTAGAACTAGGTTAGAGAAAGGAGTCGCGGATTTAAAAGAGAAGGTAGACGAAAATAGATTTGAACAAGAACTGGTGTATTATATCGAAAAATTCGATATCACAGAAGAGAAAGTAAGGCTTAAAAACCATTTGGATTATTTTATTAAAGCGCTTAATTCTGAAGACAGCAACGGCAAGAAATTGGCATTTATATCCCAAGAAATGGGTCGAGAAATAAATACTATTGGTTCTAAATCCAATTATGCACCAATGCAAAAATTGGTGGTACAGATGAAGGATGAATTAGAAAAGATTAAGGAACAACTTTTAAACGTGCTGTAATGAGTCAGGGGAAACTAATAGTGTTTTCTGCACCTTCGGGCTCTGGTAAAACTACTATTGTTAGACATTTATTAAAGAATGAAGAACTTAACCTAGAGTTCTCTATTTCGGCGGCTTCAAGGGAAAAACGGGATAATGAGGTAGACGGGGTCGATTACTATTTCTTGGATATCAAAACCTTCAAGCAAAAGATTAAAGCTGAAGAATTTTTAGAGTGGGAAGAAGTGTATCGTGATTGTTTTTACGGCACTTTAAAATCTGAAGTAGAACGCATTTGGTCGCACGGCAAGCACGTTATTTTCGATATCGACGTAGTTGGCGGTCTGGATATAAAACATATTTATCCCGAAAGAACACTTGCGGTATTTGTGAAACCGCCGAGTATCGAAGAACTTAAAATTCGACTTAAAAAAAGAAAGACTGAAACCGAGGATAAAATAAATATGAGAGTAGCAAAGGCTTCTATTGAATTGGCAACTGCTCCACAATTCGATTTTATTATCGAAAACAATAATCTCGATACAGCGTTAGATGAAGCTTATCATTTAGTTCACAACTTTTTAGAATTAAACAAATGAAAGTAGGGCTCTACTTCGGAACCTTTAATCCCATCCACGTAGGTCATCTAACCATTGCCAACCATCTGGTAGAATTTAGCGACCTAGACAAGGTCTGGTTTGTGGTAACTCCTCAAAGCCCATTTAAGAAAAAGAATAGCATGCTAGATAATCACCAACGATTGGAGATGGTGTATCGCGCTACAAAAGATTATGATAAATTAGAGCCTAGCACTATAGAATTTAATCTTCCACAACCTAATTATACCATAAATACGCTTACTTATTTATACGAAAAGCATCCAGAAATAGAATTTTCGCTTATAATGGGTGAAGATAATTTGAAGAGTTTTCATAAATGGAAGAACTACGAGCGCATCTTAGAGAATCACGATATTTATGTGTACCCACGATTATCTGAAGGGGATATTCCTGAAGATTTTAAGAACCATAGAAAAATCCATAAAGTAAACGCTCCGATTATGGAGCTTTCTTCCACCTTTATAAGAAAGTCAATAAAAGACGGAAAAAATGTTAGACCGATGTTGCCCGAACACGTTTGGCACTATTTAGATGAAATGAATTTCTACAAATAAAAATCTGGCTTTAATTCTTGAGATTCCCACTTTCGTGAGAATTAAAAGTGATAGAACGCATTTTCTATATGATCGATTTCGAATATTTGGTTCTGTTTAACTATTGCAATAATATCGAACCTAATTTCTAGGTTTAAGTCCTTCATCTCTACATACTCATTTACTGCCTTCACTAATCTTTGTATCTGCTTAGGCTTAACAAAATCCTGTGGGTTCCCAAAATCGGAAGTTGACCTTGTTTTAACTTCTATGATTGCTAAGATTTCACCCTTACGTGCGATGATATCTATTTCGGCTTTGTCGAATCTATAATTTCTTTCTAAAATAGAATAGCCTTGTTTAAGAAGAAAGTCCACTGCTAGCTCTTCACCTTTATTACCTAAATCAGTGTGTTGAGCCATAAGTTAACGCAAAAGCAGGAATCTCACCTACTTCATAATGCCTATTATAATTATTTACTTTGAAAATTGTAAAGTGGATTGGTCCTTTGAAACATTAAGCTCAACCGTCCTCCCAAGGATCATCGCTCGATTATCATCTTCGTGTCCAGCAGGCATATTAAATGCGATTGGGAAGTCGTATTTACTTAGCGCATCTAATATTAGTTGTTCGACTGAACTGCCCCAGAGCGTAGAATTTTTTCTGAGCTTGGACATGTCGCCAACGATTAATCCCTTACAATTATCAAAATAACCAGCACGCTTTAAACTTTGTAACATTCTGTCGATATGGTATTTGTATTCTCCAATATCTTCAATAAAAAGTATTTTACCCGAGGTGTCTATACTAGTGGTAGAACCTAATTGCGTGTGCAACATAGTTAGATTGCCACCGACCAAAGGCGCTATAACCTTACCAACTCTATTGTCCTCAGAACCTTTAAGCGTATAAGAAAGTTCTTCACCAAAAATTGATTTCCTAAAAGACTCTACCGTTTCCTTAATATCTTCCATGTCTTCGGCAACACTTGTGCACATCATTCCATGTATACTTTCAAAACCTTTAATATGAATTTGATTATGCAAAGCAGTGATATCCGAGTAACCAATGATCCATTTTGGATTTTTCTTGAATTTTGTATAATTCAACTTATCAAGAATCCTTACCGTTCCATAACCACCTCTTGCGCACCAAATGGCACTGACTTTAGGGTCGTCCATCGCATTTTGAAGGTCTTCACAGCGTTCGGCATCAGTCCCAGCAAAATGATTGTCAGATTTAAATACATTGTCGCCCACTACCGCTACCAAACCCCAATCACTCAAAAGTTTTTTTGAACGCTCAATGTAGTCGTCCCGATCTTTTAGGACTCCTGATGGCGCAACGATAGCAACCGTATCTCCGGCTTTTAAATATGGTGGGGTGACTAATTTCTCGTTCATGCTAGATTTTGATTTTTCCTGAGGCATATTTTGGGCAAAATTAGATAGACTGAAAATTGAAATCAGGATAAAAAATATGAAACCTTCTCTTCTTATAATTTTCATGGAAACGCTTTTTGTAAAAGTACATTTTTTTTCAGTATCGCTCTTGAATTGCGTACCTTTGTAGCTTGCATTTACAAGCAAAAACGCTTGATTGAAAGCCTTTAAAATCTTTTGAAATTTATGAGTAAGCAGACAAAATCGATAACTGTTCCGGAAAGATATACTATAACCGCAGCGCTACCTTACACCAACGGACCAATACATATTGGTCACCTGGCCGGTGTCTATGTGCCGGCAGATATTTATGCCAGATATCTCCGTTTAAAGGGTAATGATGTTGCATTTATTTGCGGGAGTGACGAGCACGGCGTACCGATTACCATAAAGGCAAAAAAGGAAGGGGTTAGCCCGCAAGATGTTGTTGATAAATACCATGCGATAATCAAAAAATCGTTTGAGGATTTTGGTATTTCATTCGACAATTATAGTCGTACTTCTTCGAAGATCCATCATGAAACCGCTTCGGAGTTTTTTACCGAATTATATAAAAATGACAAATTCATCGAAGAAACCACTGAACAATTATACGACGAAGAGGCGAATCAATTTTTGGCAGATCGATTTGTAATTGGCACTTGTCCTAAATGTGGAAACGAAAATAGCTACGGCGATCAGTGCGAAAGTTGCGGAACTAGTCATAATGCAACCGACCTTATTAATCCTAAATCAGCTATTACTGGTAACTTACCGACTTTAAAGGAAACCAAGCACTGGTTTCTACCATTAGATCAATATGAAGATTTTTTAAGAGAGTGGATCCTTAAAGGACATAAAAAAGATTGGAAAACAAATGTCTATGGGCAAGTAAAAAGCTGGATAGATGACGGACTAAGACCTAGAGCCGTAACTCGCGACTTAGACTGGGGTATCCCGGTACCGCTTCCGGACGCAGAAGGGAAAGTTCTATATGTCTGGTTCGATGCACCGATTGGCTATATCTCCTCAACCAAAGAATGGGCAGAGAGAGTTGGCAAGGATTGGGAACCTTATTGGAAGGACAAAAACACCAAGCTGGTTCATTTTATAGGAAAAGACAATATCGTCTTTCATTGCATTATTTTTCCGGCTATGTTAAAGGCAGAAGGAAGTTATATTCTTCCCGATAATGTTCCTGCAAATGAATTTTTAAATCTTGAAGACAATAAACTTTCAACTTCTAAAAATTGGGCAGTTTGGCTGCACGAATATTTGGAGGATTTTGAAGGCCAACAAGATGTGTTGCGTTATGCCTTGACCGCAAATGCTCCAGAAACTAAGGACAATGACTTTACTTGGAAGGATTTTCAGGCTAGGAACAACAATGAATTGGTTGCAATACTTGGGAATTTTATAAACCGAGTGGCTGTGCTTACCGATAAATATTACGAAGGCACAATACCTTCGCCAAACGAATTTTCTGAAGTAGATGAGGAAACCTTAGCAACCTTAAAAGCGTATCCTGCAGTGATTGGCAGCTCTATTGAGCGTTACCGTTTTAGGGAAGCCAGTCAAGAATTGATGAATTTGGCCAGGCTCGGTAACAAGTATCTTGCCGACGAAGAACCTTGGAAAGTCATAAAACAAGATGAAGAAAGGGTAAGGACCATTATGTTTGTAGCTCTTCAAATCGCTGCGGCCCTTGCAGTTCTTAGCGAACCATTTTTCCCATTTACATCAGACAAGCTTAAAAAGATTTTCAATATGAAGCAAGAATCAGATGGTGGATTATCTTGGGACGACGTTACCAATAAATCTGTCCTGATTGAAGCCGGACATATAAAAGGAACCTCAGAATTATTATTTTCTAAGATTGAAGATGAAACAATTCAACTTCAACTTGATAAATTAATTGAAAGCAAAAAGACCAACGAAAAAGAGGCTATGGATACCAAGGTAGAACCACAAAAGGAATTGATTACCTACGAAGATTTTTCGAAATTGGACATTCGTGTAGGCACCATACTTGAAGCGGAGAAAATGCCGAAAACCAAAAAACTGCTGAAATTGAAAGTAGACACCGGCATCGACACCAGAACGATTGTTTCTGGTATTGCCGAAAGTTTTTTGGCTGAAGAAATCATTGGCAAAAAAGTTACGGTCTTGGTAAATCTTGCACCACGCACGCTAAGAGGTGTTGAAAGTGAGGGAATGATTTTAATGACCGAAAACGAAGAAGGGAAACTTGTTTTTGTAAATCCAGACGATTCATCTGTTGCTAATGGTCTGCATATCAGTTAAGAATTATTTACAATGCAAAATATTATAAATAATTAGTTTCACTCTTAAGCTCCATTCTCTAAATAGCCTATCTACTTTACATAGAAAATATTTGTACAGCGGTTAAATCAAAACAATATCACAAAATAAATTATATATTTATCTCAACCAAAGCCAAAACTTATGTTGAGACAGTTTCTGGCCCTAATCTTTTTTGTCCCTACAATCGCTAGTTCTCAAGACTATATCGATGTTTTTAAAGTAGGTCTTAACCACAACTTTTCATCCTATTTCGAGAATACAGATTTTACCACCACCGTTAATTATATTGACGCTAGTTTTTTAACTGGCACCAAACGCTTTGCTACCGATGGCTTTCATGTCGGAGGTGATTTTTATTATTATAAAGTCCAGATGTTTCCAAATTCTGAGCCGGCGGACCTTTATAGTACAACACTTGTATTAAGCTATACCGCAGAACTTTCTGATCGTACCACTGGGATTTTTACACTTCTCCCCAAACTAGCTTCAGATTATGATGTTATTTCTCTTAAGGATGTTTATTTAGGAGGTTCGGTAATCATCAAAAACCATCAGTCCCGACGTTTGCACTATAGATATGGTGTCTACGGATCTTATGAAGCTTTCGGGCTTCTAACGACTCCCACAGTGGGTTTGTATTATATGTCGGACGACAATGATTTTGAAGCCGACATTACCCTTCCGCTATCTGCAGATATCAGGTTTCAACTTAAATATTTTAGCCTTGGTATTGAGTATGCAGGTACAAATAGAAGTTTTAGAGTTTACGATTATAAAGCAGATGACGTTTATGCTGAGCAAAGAAGACTAGAGTTTGGGGGATATTTTCGTCTGCGAACTCCGAACCCCAACACTTGGCTAAAAGCAAAACTGGGTTACGCATTTAACAGCTTGGCCGTTTATAACGTAAGAGACAAAATCGACTTTTACTTTATCGACTTTGTATTACGAAATGACCGAACCCAATTAAATCCAGATTTAAGAGGCAGCCTGTTTTTTAAGGTTGAATTGTTATACCGTTTTCCTTACTAATTCCGCTGTTTAAGCCGAATTCCTGCTGGCATTAATATTTCCGAATAGAGAACGTGTGACCAGTTTCTCATAAACTTCAATCTGCGCTTTATCTTTTGGGTTTTCCTTTTCTAACTGCTGAATTTTACGCAACGCAAATTGTTGGATGGTTAACAAAGGAAGAACGATAGATTCACGCACATCAATCGACGCTTTACCTGCTGGTTCTTCCTCCATCAAAACCTTATAACCTGTTAATTTAAGGAGTAAGCGTTTAGAAGTTTCATATTCTTCATAAATGATTTTCCAAAAATCTCCGAATTCTGGGTCATCGGCCATGTATTTAGTCAAGTCGAAAAATGATTTTGAAAGTGACATCATACTGTTTTCTACCAAGGTCTTAAAGAACTCGGAAGTCTTATAAAGTTTTTGAACCTTTTTAAAATCACCTTTATCTTCGTAATATTTAAGCGCTGTACCAACACCATAGAAACCTGGCACGTTTTGTTTTAATTGGCTCCAAGAACCAACGAACGGAATAGCACGTAAATCGGCAAAAACAAGTTCGTCGCTCTTACCTCTTTTAGAAGGACGGCTACCGATATTGGTCTTTGCATAATATTTTAAGGTACTCATCCTTTCCAAATATGGAATAAACATGGCGTGATTCTTAAAGTCAACGTAGGCTTTGTAGCTAATATTCGCCAATTTATCCATCACTTTACTATTCTCCGTAGTCATTTTTAAATTTGAATCGTTTAAGCGATTCAAAATACCTGAACTTATGAGTTGTTCTAGGTTGTATTGGGATGATTCTGGAGTACCAAAATTAGAGCTGATTGTCTGCCCTTGAATGGTTAATTGTACTTCTTTATCTTCAATCGTTGGGCCGAGCGACGCATAAAATTGATGCGTTTTACCTCCGCCACGCGCTGGTGGCCCACCTCTACCATCAAAAAATATGACGGTGATTCCGTGTTTTCTAGAAACTCTGGTAAGTTTTTGTTTCGCTTGATAAATTCCCCAGTTGGCCATAAGGTATCCCCCATCCTTTGTTCCGTCCGAGAATCCTAGCATAATGGTTTGCTTGTCCCCTCTCGCTCTTAAATGATCGCGATAATCAGGATTGGTATAGAGCTGCTCCATCACTTTGGGCGCATTTTCCAAATCGGTAATGGTCTCGAACAATGGTCCGATATCTACCGTGAGTTTATCTTGAAATGCTACCAACTTCAACATCGCATATAATTGCATTACGTTTAAAGTGGTCTGGTTGTTACTGATTATATATCTGTTTGCCGCAAGTTCACCGTTACTTTCTTGAATAGTTTTTATAGCCTTCATCGTTTGCAAAGCTTTAATTACCTCAGCATCCTTAAAGATTTCTAGATCTACACTTCCTTTAATTTGGGAAAGAATTTTAATCTGCTTGTCCTCGTTGAGTGAATGATAGTTCTCTGGGAAAATATCGCTACCGGTCGCAATAACCGTATCTACCATATTGTTGAAAACTGCCGCATGCGCGCGACTATCTTGACGAATATCTAGTGTTGCGAAATGCATTCCGAAGAGATAGGTTTTGTTGATCAAACTTTTTATCTCATTAACAAACAGCGATTGGTGCTGCTCTATTACAATATTCTTGATTTCTATAAGTTCAGTCTGAAAATATTCAATATCGATATCTCCAGTATATAACTTCGTTTCAAGGTTGGCGATTCTCGGTTCAACATCGTTAAAAGTCAATCGGCGCTTGAGTTTCCTCACATCACGATAATAATTTTTCATGATGGTGTCCTTTAATCTGCGAGCAACTTTTAAGGTAATCTGCGGTGTTACGAACGGGTTTCCATCTCTATCTCCACCTGGCCAAAAACCGATATTTATAATATCGTTTCCAACTGGGCTATCGTTAAAAATGTTTTGTTGAATGTAATCGTAAATTTTTCCGAAGGAATTATAAAACACATTCTCTAAATACCAAATGAGGCTCACTGCCTCATCATAAGGTGTTGGCTTTGTATGTTGAAAAAATGGTGTTTTTCCTAATTGGGCCAGAAGGTCATTGATCAGCAATAAATCATTGTCCTTAATCGCTTGGGTAAGATCCGTAATAATTCCTAAAACGCTTCCCGGATAGAACTGGGTTGGGTGCGCGGTAAGCACAATCCGTACTTTAAATTCACGCAGGTATTTTCTAAGTATTTCCAATTTATCGTCAGAAACGGCAGATTCCTTAAGCGATCTTAATGTACCTATACCATCCATATGGTTCACTATCGGGAAGGCGGCATCTTCAATTGCATCGAAAAGAACAACTTGTCTTTCTATATACTGGATGAACCTAAAAAGTAAATTGAGCTGACTTTCAGAATCTCGTCTGGCCTGATATTTTTTAAAGAACAATTCAACGATGGTCGTTGGATCATCGCCTTGGTTAAATCCTTTTTTGCAGGTTTCGTGAAACAATGGCAGCAATACACCCGTTTTCGAAATGGTATCGAAGGGCAGGGTCATAAAAATACTATTGTAAATCTGGTATTTCGCTAAAACGTTTTGTTGAAATCTGGCTATTTTAGGTTGCAAGGTCGTGTGGTTTATACATTAATCCTTAAAGGTAATAAAGCTATAGCAGTTGTGAAGTCCTTGATTAAATAATTAGGGATTTAGTAGTTTAAACAGAAAATAAATAGGAATGGCTTAATTTTTTTGAGCAATAATGGATAAATTTCAAGGTCGAAAGCTCCTAATTTTCTTCTGATTACTAACTTCAAATAATTTCTGATTTCTAAATTAGATATTCATTGCGCCAATGTATAAATTAAAGCTTCTATTATTTTTCTTGCTTCACACGGCTTTTCTAATTGGGCAAAACTCGGTTGACTCTACAAATGTTTTTCAAAAATTCTTAGAGTATACGGAGTTACCCCGCGAAGTTGCATTTGCCCACCTTAACAAGTCCATCCATATCGATGGAGAAACTTTGGCTTTTGCCGTGTATGTATTCGACAAAGATCAGAAACGTCTTACTATAAATACTAAAAACGTATACTGCGCCATAAGCGACGAAAACGAACGTATAATAAAAGAAAAATTGATCCTGATTACGGATGGTGTTGGTAGCGGAAGTTTTTTTGTAGATGAAACTTTGGACGCGGGCAATTACACGTTTAAGGCCTACACCAATTATATGAAAAACTTTGCTGAGCAAAATTATTACATCCAAAATTTTAGAGTGCTCACCTCCAACTTAGATTTAGATCCCACGCTAGATAAAGGTCTTGACGCGCAATTTTTGCCAGAAGGCGGACATTTATTAGAAGGTGTTCAGAATACCGTGGGTATTATTATAAAAGATAAAACGGGCCAAGGTGTTGCAAATATAAAAGGTGAAATAATCAATAGCAAAGGCAATTTGGTGCGAAGTTTTAAAACGGACCAATTCGGAATAGGCAGTATCCTATTTATACCAGAAGAATCAGAAAAATATCGAGCAAAAATAGTCTACAATACTAATACTCTAACCTTCAATATCGCAGCCGCCGAAAGAACCGGCATCGCTATGTCGGTTTTAGATTTGCGGAGCAGAACAGCGCTTGATTTTAAAACTAATGATGAAACCTTCAACTTAATTAAAAACAAGCAATATACCTTGACCTTTCACAATGGAAAATGGTTAAAATCCTTCAACCTAACTTTTGATGAAAACGAGAGGGTCACAAAATTTATTAAGGTTGAAGACTTATTTACAGGAATTAATGTATTCACTCTTTTTGATGAAGAAAACAGGCCAATCCTAGAGCGTCTTTATTTTAATTATGAAGGAATCGAACTTCTAAAGTCCGAAAGGACTACCGCCAAAACCATTGAAGATAGTATAGAAATAGAACTTAAAATCAATACTAAAGATTCAATAAATTTTCAGAATTTCAGCGTTTCGGTTCTTCCTAAAAAGACTGTTTCATATTTGCCTTCACACAACATTTTTTCTTATTTATACCTTCAACCTTACATAACTGGCTATCTCGAAAATGCGGCTTATTATTTTACTGATATCAATTTGCAGAAAAAACGGCAATTAGATAATCTGCTTATCACTCAAGGCTGGAGCAGTTACAATTGGGATTTTATATTTAAGAACACCCCGAAATACATTCACGAATTTGAAGATGGAATCAAAATAAAAGCAAACATAAGTGGTGAGCCGGCGCCCGCATATGCCATATCTAGCGGCTTCGGAATGAATTTAATTGACCTTGAAGAAAATGCAAAAAGTTTTTCTGCTAAGGGATTTTATCCTTACGAAAAGGAGTCCTTATTTGTTTCTGAAATCAGCAAAAGAGGAAACACAAATAAGCCAGCCTTATATGTTCAATTCTCACCTTCACGGATACCAGAATTTGAAAATTATATAAAAATGCTCCCCCGAAAAAAGGAAAATATTTTGAAGGATGCGACTTATCAACCCATTCTAGAAACATCCTGGACTGGCTATGAGCAATTAGACGAGGTTGTTTTAAACGTCAAAAGAAAGCAAGATTATATTGAAAAATTAAAGCAGATTACTACAGGAAGTGTAGATGTTTTTAATGATCCTAACCGCTACCGCTTTAATGATTTTGACAGCTATTTAAGGTCCAAAGGATATTTGGTTAATAATGAGAATGGGGCATATCAGATAATCGACCCTTCTAGAAGTATCGTTCGTGACCAAAGTCCAGTGATATTGCTAGATGGCGTTCAGTTGTTCGACAATTCATTTTTGTCACAACTTAATATGTCCATTTTAGATTACGTAATTATACAGAAACAGGCCGGAAACCAAGTAACCTATGCTCCAGGTGGCCTCATCCAAATATTTACAGACCCAACTAAAAACATGAACCAGAGCAGTAATAGTAAGGCATTAGAATTAAATATCCCACTGGCTTTTAGCGAAGACAAAAAATTCTATGCTCCTTTATATAGCTTTTATCAGACCCGTTTTTTCAAGGATTATGGTGTAATTGATTGGCAGCCAAAACTGAAGTTGGGCAAAGATGGAACAGTGAAGTTTAAGTTTGCCGATAAATATTACGAAAGTTTACAAATCTGTATTGAAGGAACTGCCAATGGAGCGTTTATTTCAGAAATTGTAGAAGTTGATGTACAGCGCTAGAAAATAAAAATCCCAGACCTAGGTTCTGCCCTTGGTCTGGGATTTATTTATACAGTATCTTTAATGTAATAGCTATTATTTAGCGCCGAGCATCATCAGCTCGTTACACACTATTTCGGTGATATAGCGTTTTTCTCCTTCTTTGGTTTCATAGCTGCGGGTGGTTAATTTGCCTTCTACCGCTACTTCCTTTCCTTTGGTAAGATAATTTTCTACGATTTTCGCGGTCTGACCCCATGCTACGACATTATGCCATTGGGTATCGGTAATTTTTTCGCCTTTAGCATTTTTGTAGCTTTCGTTTGTAGCGATTGAGAATTTAGCAAGCGTTTTGCCAGATTCAAGATTAATGATTTCTGGGTCGTTACCCAAGTTACCAATCAACTGTACTTTGTTTCTAAGAGTGTTCATGATTATAAATTTTTACGTTAAACAGTTAATACTATTGAACCACCATGGTTTCAACGATACAAAGATGTGGAAGCGGTAAAAAATTATTCGGTAGTTACGTATTTAAACTCGTTTGTAAATGTTTGTAACCGTTTGTTGTCGGATATAAGAAATAGAAAATTGAATATCGTTCTGTACTATTTGTCTAACATTACTGTAGAACTCTTACCCTGCCCTTGAAAACCTTATGTCTCCCGACTATTGGACCACAGGACAACTGTAACTAAAACATTTTTTTTATTTTGTCCCAAATCTTTCGAAATAACAAGAGAACTATAATACCTCCAATAACGAACAACACCATCTTAATCATTTTTCTTCGTCTTTTAAATTGTTGTATATCCTTTTTTAAATTTTGTTCTAGTCATAAAGATTTGTCTATGACTTGAAACGCCAGTTGCGTCCAAGGTTTGGCCTAATACTTATTTTTTTTAAATACTTGATAGCTTATTCTATTTATAATCATAATTAAGTTAAGTCCCTCATTTTCAGTACCTTTGACCGTATTAGGTTTGAATGAAAATCCTTTAATTATATTTCTATACGCTGCGGTATTTTAGTTAAATACCATGCCGAAATGCTTTAAAAATAGACCTAAAATTGAACAAGCCCAGCGTTTGCTGAGCTTGTCGAATTAATAGCACATACATCGGCGAAACACCAATCACCACAAAAGGTAACGCCGATCCCGTATACATGCGGCATAAATGTAATAAAAACATTTAGTTACCACCAATGAAAGCTACTGAGGCTGAGGTTTTTTCGGTCAAATGGACAAAAATGTCTTCGAACGGTAAGTTGACCAACGATATTGACTCTAATTTCCTGAAAATAAACAAGCTCGGCGTTTGCCAAGCTTGTCGAATTAATAGCAAATATAGACGTCCTAAAAAGTCTCCACAATTAAGGAACGTCTTCCCGTATATTCGCACAGCAAAATTAATACTTTTATATCAAACATTTTAACGAGCCCAGAATCTTCCGCATGATTGGCCGTATTTTTTTCCAATCAGCATATAAAGCGCCCCTTTTCTGCGAAGCTTCAAGGGACATAGATTTGGAAACAACATTTTTGAAAATCTTATTTAAAACTTGAATATTCACTCCTAATAGTATTCATTAAACCATTTTTGTCAGGTTGAGCGCAGTCGAAACCTAGAGTAATAATCAACAGTTCACCGGCTGTGTTGCACAGCGTTATCAGCGATCAATCCGCAGAGTATAACCTCGACTTTGTTCAGGGTTTGCTTTGTATTTTCCCTATTATGAAGTTTCCGCCTTTGGCGGACTGGTGCAACTTCTCGCCATCATTTACATAAAAGACCTATTTTTACATCTTGCATCCTGGTGCCCAAATAGGAACTTTGACAAACGTTAGAATATTTTTCAAAAAAAGATTAAGAACCATGGATAGTTCAATTTTCTTATTATTTTTTGATGTTATCATTTGGATCTTGTCAATCACAAACAAAAAATCCCGAATCGAAAAAATTGGTGGGCGGTCCTTGCGAAGGTTGTGAGGCTATTTTTGAATATGCTGATAAAAAACTAAAATCCTCAGATACCCTAAAGGACTTCCAAATTACCGAACCCAAGTTAAAATTAACGGGTACAGTTTTTAAAAAAGACGGAAAAACGCCGGCTAATGACGTAATTCTCTATATCTACCATACCAACAGAAAGGGAATTTATCCGACCAAGGGAAATGAAAAAGCTTGGGCTAAAAGACATGGCTATATAAGGGGATGGGCTAAAACAGATAAATGGGGTAACTATTCGTTCTATACTTTTAGACCCGCAGCCTACCCCAACAGAAATGATCCTGCACATATACACATTACCGTAAAAGAACCAAATAAAAACGAGTACTATATCGATGAATTTTTGTTTGAGGATGACCCATTGTTAACCAAAGAAAGAAGAAATAATTTGGAAAATCGTGGTGGCTCAGGGATTGTAAACCCAGAATTAAAGGTCAATCTCCTAACTGTTACCAGAGATATAATTTTAGGGTTGAATATTCCTAACTATGAATAAACCTAAAATTAATACCATACAGGGAATCTAAAGTTGCGAATAAGGTAACGGCTGTAGGATAGCTGGAGTTTTTTTGAACACTTATTTATATCTTTAATTTCCTTCAGGAATGACCTATAAGGCTAACCCTATAAATGCAAGAAGGTTGGGTACAATTTGTTATATTCGGTTTAGAAAGAAAACCTCTGTAACCTACTTTTAACGCACTAAACACTATCGCTTAATAAGTACTATATCATGAAAAATAAAATTCTTTTGATCGTGGGTATTGTATACGGTTTGATTTTTATAAATGCCGGACTCAATAAATTCCTTAATTATATGTCCATGCCAGAAGACTTGCCGCAAGAAGCGATAGATACTATGGACACAATTTTGAAAATAGAATGGCTCATGCCTTTAATAGCGGTAGTAGAAATTGTGGGAGGATTACTTTTTATGATCAGTAAATTCCGGGCATTGGGAGCTGTAATTTTATTTCCCATAGGGGTGGGTATCGTCATGACTCATTTAATTAATATCCCTTCTGGCCTTCCGCTCGCGCTGATCCTTTTTGCTGTTTTACTTTGGGTAATCTATGAGAATCGTGCGAAGTACACCCAAATGATTACATAATGAAATCAATATGTAGAGTGGAAAAAAATTAAAAACTTCTGGAAGGATTTTAGAAGCAAAGAACTTATGCAAAAAAACAATTCGATTGCTATTTGCGGAGCTGGTATTGCTGGGGTAGCAACAGCCTATTATTTATTAATGGGCAATAGTGAAATTGAAATTATCCTTATTGATAAAAATCAGCCATTATCATTTACCACGAGCAAATCCGGGGAAAACTTTAGGGATTATTGGCCGCAAAAAAATATGCGGAATTTTATAGGTTATAGCATTTCTTTAATGAAAGAATTAAGGGATAAATACGGATCTGACGCGTTCGAGATGGTGCATTCTGGCTATAATTTTATCAGCCATAACTCTCAAAATCCAATTTTTGGAACTACCGGCCAGGATCACGCCCAAGATTATCTCGAAGAAATCACCGATCAACAGTTTATTCACAATAAATATCCCTATTTACAAAAGGACATACAAAAAATAGTAAAAATAAAAAATGCAGGCAGTATGGACGTCTATGCACTGGGAATGTTATTGCTTGGTGAAGCTAAAAAATTGGGTTTAAAGCAACTTCAAGGCGAAATTTTGGGAATTGAGAAAATAGATTCAAAATATAAGATTCAACTAGATTCAAATAATACCATTTCTGTTGACAAGGTAGTAATTGCCGCTGGGCCTTTTGTAAATAAGATTGCGGGGATGTTAGGTATTCATTTCCCGTTATCAAATACTCTGCAACGGAAGTTTATTATCCCGGACCCAAAAAATATAATTCCCAAAAATATGCCCTTTACGATCTATACAGATCCCCAATATTTAGATTGGTCCAAAGAAGAAGCCGATTTTTTTGCCTCGGACATACAATATAAATGGCTGTTGAATAATTTTCCGGGAGGATTGCATATAAAACCAGAAACAGAAGGAATTAAAATGGGCTGGGCTTTCCAAACAGAAAAACTTGAACCAGCATGGAGAATACCAGATTCCGATTATTTCCCGCAAGCGGTATTAAAGGGGGCAAGTCGATTTATTCCTGAATTGGCTCAATATGAAAACCACATCCCTTCGCCCCTAATTGAATATGCCGGATATTATACCCGTACCAATGAAAATTATCCGTTGATAGGCCCAACCGAAATGCCAGAAGTGTTCGTGGTTGGCGCCCTTGCTGGTTATGGTACCATGTCTGCTTGTGCTGCCGGGAAACTTTGTTCAAGCTATATTTTGAATGAAACCATATATCCTGATTATGCAAGATATTTTCATCCCTTGCGATATAAAGATTTTTCCATAGTGAAAGAAATGAACGAGATTACAAGTGATGGGCAGTTGTAACCGTTATTTATTGCGCGAAAGTGAAGGATTTTAATGAAAAAACAAGGACGAACCACCAAAAAAATATCATACGAATCCTAAGGTCGATACATATTTAGAAAAGGCAGCACAGTGGCAGATAGAACTACAAGAGCTTAGAAAAATAATTCTCGATTCCGGGCTTACTGAAGAATTTAAATGGAAACAGCCTTGCTATACATATAATTATAGCAATGTTTTACTTCTTGCCAGCTTTAAGGGGTTTTGTACAATCAGTTTTTTCAAAGGGGTTTTGTTGAAAGACCCAAAATCGGTCTTGGTCGTCCCTGGAAAAAACTCGCAGTCGGTTAGGAGCATGAAGTTTAATATTTTAAAACAAATCGAGGAGCAAGAAGAAACTATAAAAGATTATATCCAAGAGGCCATAAAGGTTGAAAAATCTAAGCTTAAGGTAGAAAAGACAAAAAATCCTGAACCGATACCAGTTGAACTTCAATCTAAATTTGAAGACGATAAAAATCTAAAAACCGCATTTGAAGCTTTAACGAAAGGTCGCCAACGGGGCTATATTTTATATTTCTCGGATGCCAAACAATCTAAAACCCGAACTTCAAGAATTGAAAAATACGAGTCTAGGATTTTAAATGGAAAAGGAATTAACGATTGTGTCTGTGGAAAATCAAAAAGATATCCCAACTGTGATGGTTCGCATAACTCAATTTCTCCTTAAATCCTGTTTCATCTAATAGAGATTATCGGATTAAATTCTAGCGCTTAATTATATTATATTTAATACAAATTACACTTCCCTATTTTCGTAGGGTATCATTTAAAAAAATTTCAAGATGAAAAAATTCCTACTTACTTCTATAATGGCATTTCTCACTTTTGCTATTTACGCCCAAAAACCTGAGGTTTTAGAAGGCGACTGGGAAGCCATAAGTAGTATTAGAATATTTGATTTAGAGTTCGATTATTCTAATGTTACAATTCCAGAATTTGCTTCCGAAGAAGAATATATTGCTCAAAAAATGAAGGAAAAAGAAGAAGATGAGCCCGGTACCGGCGAAGATTGGAAAAAAAGATACTTTGCCGATCGGGAAGCGCACTTCGAACCAAAGTTTATCGAATCCTTTAATAAAAGAGGAGAATGGAAAGCCGACAAAACTTATGACGATTCCGAATATGTCATGAAGGTTACAACTGTAGAACAGTATAATGGCTGGAATGTGGGAGTAATGCGTAAACCCGCGCGTATTGCTGCAACCATCGGCGTCTATAAAAGAAATGACAACGAACCTTTATTACTGGTTAAATATGAAGATGTTAAAGGAGCTGATCCATTAGGCTATGATTTTGCTTCACATAGTCGGGTCGCTGAGGGTTACGCTAAACTTGCTAAATCATTTTTAAGGGATTTAGAGAAAAAAGGATAAATCACATTTTAGATATCATCCTTCGGTCGAATAATCATCCTTAAATCTTGATTAGTGGTTAAATAAGCCAATGCCCAATTGTAGAAAGTTCGCCATCTATTTCTATAGTCCACCAACGAAAACAAATGCACCAGTGCCCATAAAAGCCAGGCAAAAAATCCATTGAAATGCCCTTTTGGCAAATCTACTACCGCTTTTGCACTACCAATGACCGCCATAGTGCCTTTGTCCAAATAATCGAATTCCTTCATCGGTTTATTCGCCGCAATCCTTTTAAAGTTTTTCGCTAGATGTTTACCCTGTTGAATCGCAACTTGGGCTAACTGTGGATGCCCGGTAGGAAAAGCTGGGTCCGAGGTCTGTACCGCAGCATCTCCAATAACATATATATTCTCGGTGCCTTCTACCCTATTAAAGGCATCAACTTTTACTCTATTTCCTCGTTCATAACATGTTTCTGGCAAACCTTCAAACCGGTAACCAATCACCCCGGTTGCCCAAATAAGGTTTCGACTGTAGATGGGTTTTCCTTCGCTCAGTTCTACCTTTTCACCATCAAAACCAGTGACCCTAGTGTTCAGCAACACTTCAACCCCCATCTTTTTAAGGGTTTTAAGCGTATACTCTTGGCTCTTCTTGCTCATTGGCGAAAGTAATTCTGCCGGACTGTTGACCAAGTAAATGCGACCACCAGAATTTTTGAGTTCTGGGAACTCCTTTCTAATCGTATTGTTTCGTAGCTCGGCAAAAATTCCTGAAATTTCTACCCCGGTTGGACCGCCTCCTGCGACTACCATAGTTACCCAAGGCACCCTTTCTGATTTATCGGGTATTCTGGAAGCCTTTTCTAATCGTTGCAACAGAAGATTTCTCATTACGAGCGCATCTTCTAAAGTCTTCATCGGTATGGCATGCCCTTCGATACTTTGCTGACCAAAATAATTGGTATGAGTACCGGTGGCAATAACCAAATAAGCATAAGTTAGTTCACCGTTACTCAGGATCGCTTTATTTTCTTCGGGTACAATTTTAAGCAGGGTCCCCATCCTAAAAGAGATGTTAGACTTTCCTCTAAATAGATTCCTAAAAGGATAGGTTATAGAAGACGGATCTAAATATCCGGTGCCTACTTGATAAATAAGCGGGGTAAAAAAGTTATAATTATTTTTGTCGACGACGGTAATTTCGAAGTGGGAATTGTTGGCCAGTTTTTTTGCGAGATTAACGCCTGCAAAGCCACCACCAACGATTACGATTTTTTTAGCCATATTGCCAATTTGTAAATCGAATTTATGATATTCTATCTAAAAAGTGGATTAAAATTCTCCGAAAGAAAGGCTTCATGAGATTAAATTTATGCTTGATAAATAGCGAAGTTGATTTTTCCATCGCTGAGAAAATCAAATTTAAATGCCTTCACGATTCAAAAGTCCTTTATCTGTTTTTGCTCTAGAAGTAATGTCCGATAAAAAATAGATATTTGCACGAACACCAATAATCGATTATGCACAGAATTATTCTACTCTTTATTTTTCCACTGTTAATCCTCAACTGTCAAGGAGAAAAAAAGCAAGAATCAGACACTAAGAAGGAGATTGTCATAAAGAAACCCGAAAAAGTCATGAAGACTTTAAAACCTGACCAGAATAATGGTGGTTTAACGTTTCCGGATGGTTTTGGTGCATTGGTTGTTACCGAAAGTGCGGGACCATCTCGGCATTTGGCGGTAAACGATAATGGCGATATCTACGTAAAATTAAAAATCGATACCGGAACCAATGGTAATGTGGCTTTGCGTGACACCGATAACGATGGTAAAGCAGATATAATAGAACGCTTTGGCGACTCCCCAAACGATGGAAGTTTTGCGACCGAAATGAGAATCCACAAGGGATATTTGTATTATAGTTCGGAGTTGGTGGTATATAGACAGAAACTTATTGAAGGTGAGTTGATCCCGACCTCAAAACCAGAGGTCTTAATGGTTGATCGCTATCCGCTTCGTTGGCATAATGCCAAAACCTTAGCATTCGACAATGAAGACAATATGTACGTAACCTTTAGCGCACCTACTAACGCCTGCGAAGACCTGCGACTAACTAGCGGCGAACCAGATGCGATTGTAAAAGGAGAATATCCCTGTTCTCAATTAGATATTTTAGGCGGGGTTTGGAAATTCAGCGATAGTAAACTCAATCAATCACAACAAGACGTAGAGCGTTATGCAACTGGACTTAGAAGCATTGTCGCAATGTCTTGGAACCAGGAAGACAACAGTCTTTATGCGGTAAATCATGGACGCGATTATTTACATAATCATGCGCCAAGATATTTTTCAGAATGGGAAGATGCAGTTTTACCCGCAGAAGAATTTATGAACATTAAGCAGGGAGAAGATTACGGCTGGCCATATACCTATTACGACCCTTTTAAAAATAAGCGAATGTTAGCTCCAGAATATGGCGGAGATGGCAAAAAAGTTGAAACAAAATATGCCGACCCTATCTTAGGTCTTCCAGCGCATTGGGCGCCTAACGATATGTTGTTTTACAAAGGGAATCAATTTCCAGAAAGATATAAAAAAGGTGCCTTTATCGCGTTTCACGGTTCTACCAACCGAACTCCTTATCCACAGGGCGGATATGTGGTTGCTTTTGTACCTTTTAAAGATGGAAAACCTTATGGTGAATATGAAATTTTTGCGGATGGTTTTGCCGGAGTAGATATCATCGAGACAAAGGAAGACGCTAAATATCGGCCAATGGGTTTGGCGGAAGGACCCGACGGTTCATTATATATTTCAGAATCTAACCAAGGAAAAATTTGGCGAGTTTTATTTACTGGAAACAAAGATGAATTTGGAGCTGAAAATCTCAGTAAAATGGAAGAATCCAAGACCAAAAGCTATTTAAAAATTCCTGTTGAAAATAAGGACAAGTTAGTTTCGGAGACTAAAAATCAATAATTTAACAAAAGATTCAAGCTGAAAAATGTTTGCTATAATTAAGTCTTTTAATTCCATTATTAAGAATATTCAGAATGTCTGTACCCATTGAAACAGAAAGATTGGTTTTAAGAAAATTTCTTCCGTCGGATGCAGAAAATATGTTTAGACTAGATACGGATAAAGAAGTTCACCGCTATCTTGGCAACAGAATGAATACCTCAATCGATGATGCAAGAAAGAATATCGATTATATCATTCAACAATACAACGAAAATGGAATTGGTCGATGGGCAGCAATCGAAAAATCTTCAGGAAAATTTATTGGTTGGTCTGGTCTAAAATTGAATACCGAATTAGAAATGAATGGCTATAACGATTTCTATGATATTGGATACCGCTTTTTACCGGAGTTTTGGGGAAAAGGCTATGCCACCGAATCTTCTAAAGCGACTTTGGATTATGGCTTTAATGTTTTAAATTTAGATACCATTTATGGGATTACCCATATTAATAATGAAGCATCTCACAAGGTCCTTTTAAAAATCGGGCTCGATTTAATAAATACTTTTGAGCTTAAGGGTGAAGATTTTTTATTGCGATGGTATCAATTAAAAAGTGAAGATTATGGCAGCAGAATGTCCTGAATGCGGAGAAAAAATCGTTGGCCGAATTGATAAGAAATTCTGTAGCGATGCATGCCGTAATAGCTATAACAATCAGATTAATAAAGACAGTAAAAATCTGATCAGAAACACCAACAATAGACTCAGAAAAAATTACAGGATTTTAGAAGAACTAAATCCAGAGCAAAAGTCCAAATCTTCGCGCTCTAAACTAATCGAAAAAGGATTCGACTTTAATTATTTTACCAGTATCTATACTACTAAGGCTGGCACGGTGTATTACTTTGTATACGATCAGGGATATCTCCCAATAGAAGGCGATTATTATGCTTTGGTAAAAAGAGAGACTTAGAAAATTCTACTTCCAGTTTTGACCTTTCAGTTTAATTGCAGCCTTTAGAATATCTTTTTGACTAATCTGTCCTGCCAGTTTTCCATTTTCTATGATGGGGAAGCGTCTGATCTTAGATTCTAGGAATTTGTTAGCGGCATCAAAAACGTTCATATTGCCATCAATGGTTTCAACTTTGGTGATCATTCGGTCTTCGACATGAAGTTTGTCCATGGGCATATTATAATACCTGCTCTCGCTGATCTGTTTAAGGCAATCACCTTCAGAAATAATACCGATCAACTCGTTTTTATCATTGACCACGGGCCCCCCAGAAATCTTGTACCGTATGAGTGTGTTAATAACCTGCTCGATAGATTGCTCAGGTTTAAAAGTTATTAGTTCTCGCGTCATATAGTCGCTAACTTTAATTGGTAGTGTGTCCGAAACTTTGTTCTTTAACTTCCTTGCGCCTATAAAACTTTTGATCCCCATAATTTTCGATTTTAATATTCCTAAATTTACTAAAAATAAGCTACTTAAATTACGAATAATATCTCTAAGCTCAAAAATATTCAAAATAAAGTACAGAAAGTAAGCATTTTAGGTTGTGGTTGGCTCGGTCTACCGCTTGCAGAACACTTTGTAAAGCTGTATAATTGGGTGAATGGTTCTACTACGACCGAGGACAAATTAAAAATCCTTCAGTCTAAAGGAATACATCCTTTTTTAATCAATTTGAAGGAATTAGAAGTCCGTGGAGAAATTGAAAAATTTTTAAATGATTCTGAAATCCTTATTCTCAACATCCCATCGGGACTGAGAAGTGGCGATGGCGAAAATTATATCTCTAAGTTGAAACTTCTTCTGAGGTATCTGGAAAAATCGACCATAAAGAAAGTGGTTTTTATAAGTTCTAGTTCAGTGTACAAAGAAGATGAAAGTTTTGTCACCGTTTTCGAAAACCCTGAATCTTTAGCAGAAACAGAAAAAGCAACGATTTTGATTGAAGCTGAAAATATTTTCCTTCGTAATCGAAATCTTGAAACATCCGTCATTAGGTTTTCGGGCTTAATTGGAGAAGATAGGCATCCCGCCAAATATCTTTCAGGAAAAACGGAAATCGAAAATCCTGATGCTCCCATAAATCTCATTCATCTTAATGATTGCATTTCGGTGATATCTGCAGTGATTGAATCTGATTCTTGGGGAGAAATTTATAACGCCAGCTACCCTTCCCATCCTTCAAGAGAGTTGTATTATATAACCGCCTGTGCAAAACTAGGATTAGAACCACCAACCTTTGACCATTACAAGAAAAACGTCGGAAAAAAAGTTTCAGCCCAGAAAATACAGGAAGCACTTAATTTTAGGTTTACATCGCCTATTGATTAATTGGCAACTCTTTAAGCTTTTATATGTCAGATTTTTTTAGATTTGGCATCTCAAAATCAAAACTCAAAAATCTAACGAATCCAATATCATGAAAAATGTCATTTCGATAATCGCGCTTACTATTTGTTTTAGCGGTTTTTCACAAACCAATACTGAACTGAAAAAACATTTTCAGGCATATTACGATCAAATGAAGGTGCAAGGGGATGTGCAAGGCGTCATTAATGCGATGACCCATCTAAATATAATTGACCCAAACACTGCGCGTTTAGATACTTTGGGATATGTATATGCCGCAGAAGGAAGATATGTTGAAGCCCTAAATACAATCGGTATCGAAAGTTCTGACAAGGATTCTGATATGAATATTGAAGTGAAGGCAATTTCACTTAAATCTCTTAATCAACCCAAGAGAGCGATAGAACAGTATGAAATGCTTTTTAAAAGAAATCCTAGCGCCTACATCGCTTACGAAATGGCCGACCTAAAAACACAATTACAGGATTTAGCGGGAGCTCGAGAAAACATAACTTACGGTAAAGCAAATGTGAAGGATGATATGAAAAGGGTGTTTTACGAATCCCAACAGCCTTATCAGGTTTCCTTAAAATCTGCTTTATTATATATTGATGCGCTGGTTACTTTTAACGAAGACCAGACTAAAAATATTGATGCCGCAATCACATTGTTAGACCAAGCGCTGGCTTTGGAGCCAACTTTTAATTTGGCACGTTTGAGCAAGGATGCCTTAGTCGCGAAAAAACAACCGGCCAAAAAAGAGGATTAAAAAAAGAGGATTAAAAAAAAAAGAGCAGCTTATCGCTGCTCTTTTTTTTTACCAAATATGCACCCGGTCTTCTGGTGCTAAGTATAGTGGGTCGCCTTCCTTAATATTGAAGGCTGAGTAAAACGCATCTATATTTCTTAATGGTTGTACCGCTCTAAACATTCCTGGAGAGTGCGGGTCTGTTTTAACTTGGGTGCCAAGAGCATCATCCGTGCTTAAGGTTCTCCAGACCGTTGCCCAGCTGATAAAGAACCGCTGTTCTGCGGTAAGTCCATCGATTTTTTCAGGTTCACCAGAATCCTTGAAACTCATTTGTAATGCGTCATAAGCAGCATTTATACCACCTAGGTCACCGATATTTTCTCCTAAGGTAAATTTACCGTCCACATTTACTTCTGGAAGAACTTCCAGATCATCAAATTGAGTGGCCAATAGATTGCCTAAAGCTTGAAATTGGGTAAGATCTTCTTCGGTCCACCAGTTATTTAGATTTCCTTCTTTATCGTACTTAGAACCTTGATCATCAAAACTGTGTGAGATTTCGTGTCCGATTACTGCGCCAATTCCTCCGTAATTAACCGCATCATCCGCTAAATAATTATAAAATGGCGGCTGTAATATAGCTGCAGGAAATACAATTTCGTTGTTGGGTGGATAATAATAAGCATTCACGATTTGCGGAGCCATAAACCATTCGCTCTTATCTACTTCTTTTCCGATTTTAGAAATATCGTCCTTAAAGTTCCATTCTGCGGCATTTTGCATATTCTGCAAATACGAACCTCCATCTTCAGTACTTTTTACGACCAATTCGCTATAATCTTTCCATTGATCAGGATAAGCAATTTTTATGGTGGTGGACTTAAGCTTTTCGATAGCCTTTTTCTTGGTGTCATCCCCCATCCACTCTAGCTTACTAATTCTATTTTCATAGGCTTTGATAACGTTAGCAATCATCTTCTCAGCTTTAGCCTTAGCCTCTGGTGGAAATTTTTGGTCTACATATAATTTACCCAATGCTTCACCTAAAGTCCAATTAATGGTCTGTAGCGCTCTTTCATCTAACGGACGCTGTTCTTTGGTGCCGTTTAATTCTTTACTGTAGAAATTCCAGTTTTGGGTATCGATTTCGGTACTTAATTTGCTGGCAGCACTATTTAGTTCGTGCCATTTTAGATAAGATTTCCAATCAGATATATTATTTTGCGCTAAAATCTTCTGAACTGCCTTCATGTAACCCGGATCAACTACAATAACGGTATCTATCCGTTTAACTCCGATTCCATTGAAATAAGTATCCCAATCAATGATCGGTACCATTTGCTTCAACTCAGAGATAGATTTTGGATTGTATCTTTTTAATGGGTCTCTCATTTCGACTTTGTCCATTCTTGGTTCGGCCAATTTGGTTTCAAAAGCCAAAATAGTCTTCGCCTCAGCATTGGCCTTAGCTTCATCCTCTCCTAAAAATTGCAGCATCTTGGTAATATGCTCTACATATTTTGCACGAATTTCTTTAGCCTTTTCGTCGTCTTTAATGTAATAATCCCTCTCTGGTAAACCTAAAGAGCCTGAACCAAGTTGCCCCACATTTATACTGCTGTTCTTAGCATCTGGACCCACGCCAAAGCCAAAGAAAGAACTCGCTCCCTTAGACTCCATCTCAATCATATAAGTTTGAAGGTCCTTGACGTTTTGTATTCCATCAATCTTAGCCAAAGTAGGTTTTAAGGGTTCAATGCCTTGTTGATTACGAGATATGGTATCCATAATCGTTTGGTACAATAAAACCGCTTTCTCTTGATCAGATCCTGGTACAAGATTGATTCCCTTTAAATCCTTGTCTTCTGATATCGCAGATTTTAAAATATCTAAGGCATCACTATCTGTCTTTTTCCCAAGCTCGTGGATGCTTCCCCAAGTAGATCGATCTCCAGGAATTTCAGTGCTATCTAACCAAGCACCGTTGGCATATCGGTAAAAGTCTTCACTTGGCTTTACCGTAGTGTCCATATCTTTTAAGTTAATGCCTGGTTGTTCTTTCACCACAACAACTTCTTCTTTTTTCTCTTCGTTACATGAAGCAACTATTACCATTAAGAGCATGGCTCCTATAATGGAGTTGATATTATATTTCATCAATAAAATTTTTGCAAATGTATTAAATGAGAATTCAATATTTGTCTCTTAAGAAAATTAAGTAGATTTAAGAAGTATAACTGACAACTACTGTCGGCGCAAAATGTTATTGGATTCAATTTCAAACTTCTTGTTCATCTGATCATTAAAATTAGACATCGCGATGAGAACCATTTTAACGGCATCGATTTTTTTGGATTTTTCGACGTTCTTTAAATTGAGTAAACTGTTTGCCATTAGCAACTGGGTTTCTAATGCAAGCAGTCTAGCTTTTATGGATTTGGTATTTACTGCGGAAGGTATGTTAATTCTCAAATCCTGAAGTAAGGTCATCATTACCTCTTGGTCTTGGGATAAAAACGAGAGATCACCCTTTTTAACTAGTTCTAAATTTTCATCTAGCTCTTTATATTGAAGCCAATTAGCAACTGCTTTTTGTGCGTCTGATCCTAGACCGTAATCTGTATATTTTATCGTTTTGATATCGGCTTTAGAAACGGCACTTGCACTCGACTGAACGGTGTTATCCTCAACTACTTTGTTATCTGACTCGTCTTTACAGCTAAAAGTTGTAATAAGAATGAGTAGAAGGTAAAAATAGTTGCGCATCGTAAAGGATTGAATCTTAATTAGCTTCAAAATTAGTTAAAAGTCTTAGAAAGCCCAGTCTTTATTTTACTCTTATAATTTTATATGCCTAACATTCTTTTTACTTTTGAGGACTAATTTCAAATAAAATTAATGTCTTCAAAAATCTTGATAATCGGAGCCTGTGGTCAGATTGGTTCTGAACTTACATTTAAGCTACGGGAAATTTATGGTCATGATAACGTTATTGCAAGCGATATAAGTTATGGCAACCCAGAGGTCGTTAATGATGGTAAATTTGAAATTTTAGACGCTCAGGATTTTTCTGCAGTCAAGAAGTGCGTAGATAGTTATAAGATTAAGACGGTCTATCTATTAGCGGCAATGTTGAGCGCTACTGGCGAAAAATTCCCTATGAAGGCTTGGACCTTAAATACAGAATCTCTTTTTAATGTACTTCGTTTAGCTAAAGAAGGATATATAAATAAAATCTTTTGGCCTTCGAGTATCGCTGTTTTTGGACCAACAACTCCTAAGGTGGATACTGATCAGTATACCATTATGGAACCAACCACCGTTTATGGAATTACCAAACAAGTCGGTGAGCGTTGGTGCGAATATTACTTTAATAAATATCAGGTAGATGTAAGGAGCGTGCGGTATCCTGGGATCATCAGTTACAAAACATTACCGGGTGGCGGAACTACGGATTATGCGGTAGACATATATCATGAAGCGCTAAAAAAAGGAGCTTACAATTGCTTTTTATCTGAAGACACCAAATTACCAATGATGTTTATGGATGACGCTATAGATGCTACGATTAGAATTATGAAAGCTCCAGCGGCCAAGATTAGAATAAGGTCTTCCTATAATATCGCCGCGATGTCATTTACTCCTGAAGAAGTAGCACAGGAAATCAAAAAACATATTCCAGAATTTGAGATTACCTACAGTCCGGATTTTAGACAATCCATAGCAGATTCATGGCCAAAAAGCATAAATGATGATTCTGCAAGAAATGATTGGGGCTGGAAACCATCGGTCGATTTGGAAGAAATGACCAATATCATGCTTGAAAACCTAAAATCAAAATATTAGTCGTTAAGGACTCTTAACATAAATTACGTTAAAATGACGTATTTATCGGTTAAAATGTAAAATTACAACCTTCTGAAACTCCCATAAATACTACATTCTTTGTTTCGAAATCGTTTTCGGGCTTTTATTTTGTGATTTTATTAATATTTCTTTTTTTATCTAAGTAAAAAGAGCAAAATTTGTTTTAGTATTCTTAAAAATTAACTTTTAAAATTCACATATTCATTTTAAATAAAGTAATTTTTCCGAATCATATCTTTCTAATAGGGGATCATTAAGAATTTATCATTTAATTTTTATCTTTAAGGTGCTCTTTCTATTAGTTCATTTCAAACATTTAACTAACTCGAACAATTAGTCAATATGAAAAACAAATTACTCAAAAAGCTTTTTCTTCCTGTATTTATTTTATGCGGAAGTTTTATTTATGCACAGACCGTGACGGGTACTGTTTCTGACGAAACAGGAGCGTTACCTGGTGTAAACATTGTTGTAAAAGGAACTACAACCGGAACACAAACCGATTTTGATGGAAACTATTCCCTTGAAGTTGGCTCTTCTGATGCGGTTCTTGTCTTTAGTTTTCTTGGTTACACTACCCAAGAAGTTGCTGTAAACGGTAGGTCTAACATTAACGTTACCCTTGCCGAGGATGCTGCCGAACTAGATGAAGTTGTTGTTATCGGATACGGTACTACTACCGTTAAAGATGCAACAGGTTCCGTAACAGCTGTAACATCAGATGAATTTAATACGGGAGTTATCGCTTCTCCGGAACAATTGATTCAAGGTAAATCTGCTGGTGTTAACATCCAACAAAGTAGTGGTGAGCCGGGAGCTGGGATTTCTATCAACATTAGAGGTTCTAACTCTGTACGTGCCAACAACAATCCATTATTTGTGGTAGATGGAATTCCTCTTGCAGGAGGTAACATTACACCAACAGGTACAACTATCGACGGTGACAATGCTGCCAGAAACCCGTTAAACTTCTTAAACCCTAATGACATTGCGAGTATAAGTATCTTAAAGGATGCATCTGCTACAGCAATCTACGGGTCTAGAGGAGCAAATGGTGTTGTAATCATTACTACTAAGTCTGGTCGTAAAGGCGCTGGCGGAGTTTTTGACTTTTCTTCTAGCGTAAGTGTTTCTAGCCCAGCTAGAGATTACGACTTACTTAACCGAGATGAATTTCTAGCTGCGGTGAGCGATTACGGTGGGGATCCTTCTGCAGTTGATTTTGGCGCAGATACTGATTGGCAGGATTTCTTGACCAGAACTGTAGCCTCTAATAATCAAAACTTATCATACTCTTATAACTACGGAAGTGGTAACGTAAGAGCAACTTTTGGTTACGGTAAGCAATTTGGGGTTATCGAAAAAACAAGTCTAGAAAGAATTACTGGTAGAATTAATGCTAACCAGAAATTACTAGACGATAAATTGACCTTAGGTATACAAGCCTCTATCTCTAGGTTAAATGACCAAGTAGCACCATTAAGTGGTGGTGCTGGTTTCCGTGGAGATATTCTAGGAGCTGGTTACTCAGCTAACCCAACTTGGCCAACTGATCCCGATTTTACTGATGGCGGTACGCAAATCTTACCTGCTAACTTTCTAGAATACTCACAAAACCTTTCTCATACTAATAGATACCTATTAAATGGGTCAGCTGAATACGCTTTTACTCCAGAATTTAGTGCTAAAGTAAATCTAGGTTTAGATACCTCTGATGGAGAAAATACTTCGGTGATTTCTGGTAAGGTTCAGAATTTAACAGGTATCGAAGATGCAGGATTCGGATCTTATAATATTTTAGAGCGTGAAAGTAAACTGTTGGAAGCGACTGCTACTTATAAAAAAGAATTCGAGAATACCAATTTCGACATTTTAGTTGGTTACTCCTTCCAAGACTTCCGCACCTTCGGAAGAAATAGCTCCGGGCGTGGATTCTATACCACAGACCTTAATGCAATGGCATCTGCGCTTAGAAGTACAGTCAATGGTGCGGCTGGGACGATTGATGGTAGTTATCAGCAATTTTATTTTGGAACAAATACACCAACCCTTGTGGTTAACCGTTTGTTGCCAGATGTTGTTGCAGGAGAAACAATTCCTTTTGCTTTTGAAAGAGGGGTAAGAGGGTTAGGAGCAGATACTTACGATAATACAGACGAATTGCAATCATTCTTTACTAGGGTAAACTTTGGTATTGCTGGCAAATATTTATTTACCGGTACCTTTAGAGCAGATGGTTCTTCAAGATTCGGACCGGAAAATCAATACGGTTACTTCCCTTCTGGTGCATTTGCATGGCAGATTGCTGAAGAAGATTTTGTTGGTGACGCCGTTTCAACCCTTAAGCTAAGATTAAGTGCGGGTATTACCGGTAGTCAAGATGGTTTAGGTTATGGCAACTTTGTTTCTCGCCAAAGATTTGGTGGAGTCGGCCCAGGGAATGATTTTACAGTAAATCAATCTGGTTTAGGAGTTGTATCTACAGATGTTCCTGACCTTAAGTGGGAATCAACTCTAAATTTAAACGTTGGTTTGGATTTTGGATTTGGTAATGACAGATTAGGTGGTAGTATCGATGTATATCGTAACAAAACTACTGACGTTCTTTTAAGAACTCCTCCTGCTGCTCCTGCAATTGACCCGTTCCAGTTTGGTAACGTAGACGCGGCAATTATCAACCAAGGTATTGAATTTGGAATCAATTACGATTTCTTACAGTCTGAAGATGTAACATTTTCTGCTGGTTTCAATATCGCATATAATGATAACGAAGTACAAGATTTTGCTGGTATAATTGACACAGGTGCAATTAATGGACAAGGACTAAGTGGGGCATTTGCTCAGCGTTTTGCTGCTGGCTATTCGCTATACTCATACTATATGGCAGTGTTCGAAGGTTTCGATGCTGATGGAATCCCTATTTACGAAGATGTTGATGGTAATGGAAATATAGATCCTTCACTCGACAAAAAATTCGTTGGTGAAGATGCTTTACCAGATGTTACTGCTGGTTTATCATTAAACTTAAAAGCTTACAACTGGGATTTCTCAGCATTCTTTAATGCTCAATCTGGTTTCTCAGTATATAATAACACGGCTAATGGATTCTTTACTGGTGGTTCCATAGGGAATGCCCGTAACGTAACCCAGGACGTCTTAACAACAGGAGAAAGTGGTGGAGCTTCAGCTGACGTTTCCACTCGTTTTTTAGAAAAAGGTGATTTTATCCGTTTCCAAAATGCCTCGGTTGGTTATAACGTCCCTTTAAGTGGTGATGGTACCTTTAAAACATTTAGATTATCATTAACTGCTCAAAATATATTCTTAATTACAGATTACAGTGGCTTAGATCCTGAAGTTACGGTTGCTACTGGTGACCTTGGTTCTGGTGTACCTACAAGAGGTATCGATTGGGCGGCTTACCCTAATCCAAGAACATTTACTTTAGGAGTTAATGTTACTTTTTAATAAAAAAAATTGATACAAATGAAAAATATTTCTTTAAAAATTATTACATCGATCGTTCTGTTCGGATTTGTAGTTAGTTCTTGTACAAATCTAGAGATAGATGAAACTGATTCAAGAATCAGCGAAGGTTTTCAAGGTATTGATGACCCGAACTCAGCAATAGAAGGTCTGTATGGCCAAGTCAGTGGACAATATGGAGATCAGGCAAACTTTTTCGCTCTTGGAGAAGTTACCACAGATGCCCAATTAGTTCCAACTAGAGGAACTGACTGGGGAGACAATGGATTATGGCGTGTTCTGCATGCCCATAACTGGCCAGTAGATCATGCATTCTTTAACGCTGTTTGGAACCAATTTAACTCCTCACAATTAAGAGCATCCCAAATAATTGATGAAAGAAGTAGCCCTACTGCAGTAAATGTTGGAGAAGCTTCTTTACTGCGTGCTTACAGTATGTGGGTGATTTTGGATAACTTCGGACAAGTTCCATTTCGTGATACCACCTTACCGTCATCTAGTCTTCCTGTAGTTTTAACGGGACAAGAGGCTGTAGACTTTATCCTTTCTGATTTAGACACCGCAATTGCCAACCTTCCATCCGTAGCGGCTAGGAATGTTGCCGAAAATAAAGGAAGTAAAGCAGCAGCTCGTTTTATGAAAGCTAAAGTTTTATTGAATAAGCATATCTATCTAGGTGGTACTGCAGAAAGTGGAGACATGAACGAAGTAATTTCTTTAGTTGATGCTATTGCCGGAGAAGGCTATGCATTGCAAGGAGGATATTTTGATCTTTTCCTTGAAACTCAAGATTCAGAAACTATTTGGGCTTTTAACCAGTACAATGGAAATAGAATATATAATGGATTACACTATAATTCAACTTCCCTTAACGGGGGTGGTTGGAATGGGTTTTCTACTCTTGCTGAATATTACGATATGTTTGAAGGTGATGCTAACTCGAACAGAGTTGATGCAGCAGGTAATCCATTAGATGGTCAAGAAGAGCGTCGTGGTGGTGTTCCTCCTTCTGGGACAACTCCAGGAAGTAACGTAGGTTACGGATTCCTAGTTGGTCAACAATTTGCTTTAGACGGTACTCCGTTAAAAGATAGAGCAGGTGCTCCATTAACCTTTAAAAGAGATTTTAGAGATGGAAATGGAGATATTAACTTCATTAACAACGATGAAACTACAGGTATCAGGGTTATTAAATATAACCCAAGGGATGACGCCTCCGGAGCTTATAACCATGAAATTATCTTTAGATATTCTGATGCACACCTTATGAAAGCAGAAGCTATGATGAGAAGTGGTGGTGATGCTTCTGGGATGGTAAATGAATTAAGAGTTCTTAGAGAAGCTTCTCCATTAGGTTCAGTTTCAGAACTTGATCTATTGGCTGAAAGAGGTAGAGAACTGTATGTAGAAGTTTGGAGAAGAAATGATATGATTCGTTTTGGACAATTCACTAGAGATTGGTTATTTAAAGACCCAACTGCTATTGGTAACCCAGACAAGAATCTTTTCCCGATTCCACCTTCCCAATTACTTGCAAATCCAGCCTTGGTACAAAACCCAGGTTACTAATAATATTTCTTTTTAGATTTTAAAAAAGAGGGTGCCATGCACCCTCTTTTCTATTAAACTTTTTTTCGCATTTTAATTCCTAAAGTCATGAAAAGCCTTAAACTTCTATTCCTAATTTTAGTTGCACTCTATAGTTGTAACCAAGAAAAAGAGCGAAAAATGGATGAAAGCACACTCAATAAAGAATGGTGGAAAGAACTTATTGTTTATCAGATATATCCGAGAAGCTTCAAGGACACTAACGCCGATGGTGTGGGTGACCTAAGCGGAATAATCGAAAAACTGGATTATATAAAAAGTTTAGGAGTCAATGCAGTTTGGTTAAATCCTATTTATAGTTCTCCAAATGACGATAATGGATACGATGTTAGTGACTACCGCAACATTATGTCGGATTTTGGTAACATGGAGGATTTTGATCGAATGCTGAAAGGAATGCACGACCGCGATATAAAACTGATTATGGACGTTGTGGTAAATCACAGCAGCGATGAACATGAGTGGTTTAAACAATCCCGTAGCTCAAGGGACAATCCTTACCGAGATTACTACCACTGGTGGCCGGCAGAAAAAGGCAAACCAAATTACAGATATAGCCTTTTTGATGAAAAAGGAGAAGCCTGGAAATATGATTCTATAACCGATTCTTATTATCTACATTATTTTTCACAAAAACAACCAGACCTAAATTGGGAAAACCCAAAATTGCGACAAGAGGTTTACGATATTATGAAATTCTGGGCAGAAAAAGGAGTTGATGGATTTAGATTGGATGCTTTTCAATTTGTAGCGAAGGATACGACTTTTCCAAAATTCCCAGAGGATTTAGATAAGAATTTCATTCAGTATTACGCTATGCAAGATGGCCTACATGATTATTTGAAAGAAATGGATACTGAAGTGTTCAGCAAATATAATGTGATGTCGGTAGCAGAAGGTGCGGGTAGAAATTTCGATGACGCTCACAGCTTGGTAGATGCAAATAGAAATGAATTGAATATGGCTTACGCCTTTGAAGGTGTCGATATCGCCAAGCCAGATGGCTACGATTTAAAACACTTTAAGGAAGTTTATTCTAAGTGGGACAAGGAGTTTTCTGATGATGGTTGGCTGGCTATCTTTTTAGCCAATCACGACCAGGCAAGAATGGTAAGTCGCTATGGAAATGATAGCGCAGAATACAGAAATGCTTCCGCAAAAATGTTGAATACATTCATCCTAAGTATGCGCGGAACACCATTTTGCTATTACGGAGATGAGCTTGGAATGACCAATATTGGATTCGATTCTATAGGACAGTATAAAGATATTGCCGCTATAAACGGCTATAAGAAAGTTGAAGCCCAAGGCGGCGACCTAAATAAATACATGAGCGACCTTAAATTCAGCTCACGAGATAATGGAAGAACACCAATGCAATGGGATCAGACTATCAATGCAGGATTCTCTTCAGCAGAATCATGGCTTCCGGCGAATGAGAATTTTAACGAGATCAACGTTTCCATAGAAGACACAGATCAACGTTCAGTTCTTAACCATTTTAGGAAAATGACAGCGCTTCGCAAAAATAATGAAGTGCTGGTGTACGGTGATTATAAATTGCTATTAGCAAATGACCCGAACATTTATGCCTACACTCGCACACTTAATGACACTATAATGTTGGTGCTGTTAAACTTCAGCGAGCAACAGACGGACGTCCATTTGGATGAATTAAAAGATTCAGTCGAGCTTCTGATAAACAACCTTGAAGGTTTACAAATAGCTGTCAACAAAGCAACCTTAAAACCATATCAAGCTGTAATCCTTCAACTTAAAAATAACTAGGTTTTAAATGTTGTCGTTAACCTTTCATTAACCTTCTTAATTTATTATTAACTCGCATATTTAGGTTTTCGCCCGAGATTTTTAGATCTTTCGGGGCTATCAAAATCCTATCCCAGATTTATAAAAATGATATCGAATACCGATATCAATTCACATGAAAAGAACATTAACTTTTTTCATTATGGTCTCTGTTATTTTCTTTAATTGTAAGGAAGAAACTAAGCAAGAGCATCCTCTATTGCTAGAAAGAAATTCTGATCATACTCAGATTACGTTTCAGAATACTTTAAAAAATACCCCACAGCTAAACATACTCAATTATCTCTATTACTACAATGGCGCTGGTGTTTCCATTGCTGATGTAAATAATGACAGTCTCCCAGATTTATATTTTGTTTCTAACGAAGGGGCAGATAAGCTTTATTTGAATAAAGGAAATCTTCAATTTGAAGATATTACCGAGGCATCAAAAATCGATAATTCAACCGGTTGGACAACCGGCGTCACCAATATCGATATCAACAATGACGGTTTGATGGATTTTTACATCTGCAAGGTGGGTAAACATCTAAAGTTGAAGGGACATAACCTGCTCTACATAAATGCCGGAATCCAAAATGGAATTCCAAGGTTTGAAGAACAAAGTGAAACCTACGGCCTGGATATTAGCAGTTATGCTACTCAATCTGTTTTTTTAGATTATGATTTAGATGGGGATTTAGACATGTATCTGCTCAATCATTCCGTATATCCAAATGCTAATTATGGCAAAGGCTCCACCCGAAGTCAAGTTGATTCTTTATCTGGTGATCGACTGCTAGAAAATAGAAACGGCAAATACGTGGATGTATCAGTTGAATCTAAAATCTTTCAAGGTAAAATTGGTTATGGCCTTGGTGTTTCTGTTGGAGATATTAATGATGATGGGTATCCTGATCTATATATTGGCAACGATTTTTTTGAAAATGACTATCTCTACATCAACCAAAAGGATAAAACATTTAAAGAAGTTATTTCTTCTGAAAATAATCTGCTTGGCCACACCACACATTATTCAATGGGAAATGCCATCACCGATTTAAATAACGACGCGCGACCAGACATTCTAAGTTTAGACATGTTACCGGAGAATCTTCATAATTATAAGACCTCAGGTCTAGAATTTTCGTTTCCCGTTTATCATTCCTATTTAAGAAATGGCTACCAACCGCAGTATATGCAAAACACTCTTCACCTAAATGCAGGGAGTGGTCAGTTTAGTGAAGTCGGGCATCTTAGTGGTCTTGCCGCGACGGAATGGTCATGGTCTGCGCTAGCATTCGATATTGAAAATGATGGGAAGAGAGATTTATATATCACCAACGGCATTGTTGGAGCCACCAATGACATGGACTTTATAAATTTTATCTCCAACGAGCAAATACAGGCACAACTTGGCGATACCACTTCTAGGACACAGATGAAATTTATTGATAAGCTTCCTTCAAAAAAAGTGTCGAATTATGTCTTCAAGAATAAGGGTGACAGCAGTTTTGAAGATATGAGTAAGACTTGGACCATTTCTGAGCCTTCTTACAGCAGCGGCAGTGCTTATGCAGATTTAGACAATGATGGTGATTTAGATATTGTAGTTAATAACGTTAATGGTCCTGCCTTTATAATCGAAAATAAATCAAATGAAATGTTTGCCGAGAACAATTCCTTACAAGTTAGATTTAATGGCGATTCTTTAAATATTAACGGAATTGGCGCTAAAGTGAAAATTTTTAAGGGTGATGAAATTCTTAGCGATGAAAATTATAATACACGCGGTTTTCTATCTTCGGTCGCTCCTACCCTTCACTTTGGTTTAGGTGAAATTGAAACAGTTGATTCTATCTCGGTAATCTGGCCAAACGGTAAATTTGAATCACTCTACAATGTTTCAACAAAACAGAATTTAACCTTCAATATTCAAAATGCTAAAGGCAATTATTATGAAATCGAAAGCACTGAGCCAAACGACAGGTTTTCAATAAAAATTAAAGGGGTAGATTTTGTTCATTCAGAAAGAACGTCTTTAGATTTTAACCGCGATCCTCTCGTGCCTTACGCAAATTCTAACGAAGGTCCAGATTTGGCGGTTGCAGATTTTAATAGGGATGGTTTAGAAGACTTTTTTATATCTGGAGCCAAAGCTCAGGCTTCTGTGTTATATAAGCAGTTAGCCGATGGTACTTTTAAATCGGTTCAAGAGGAATTGTTTAGTGGCAGCTCGTTAAATGAAGATATTTCCCAAACCTTTGCCGACTTAAATAATGATGGATGGCTAGACCTGATTGTAGCAAGTGGGGGAAATGAATTTAAAGAAGGAAATCCCATCTCTCCACGTATTTACTATAATAACAAAGGTGTATTTACTTTAGATAAGGCGACATTTCAAAAGGTCTTTATAAATGCGTCAAAAGTGCTCACTAAAGACCTTAACGCCGACGGCTACTTGGATATTCTTTTCCTTGCTGATGCTACAGATTTGGTTTTTGGTAAAACTCCCCAACATTATCTTTTTCTGAATGACAAAAAAGGAGGTTTTATCGACGGGACCAAAACAGTTTTTCCTGATATAAACGAGGTCGGAAACGTTAAGGATGCTCTATTCGTTGATATTGACAAAGATGGTGACCAAGACCTTATTTTGGCTGGCCATTGGATGCCAATCACCATTCTGATGAATGAAAATGGTAAATGTTCTAATTCAAAACTTTCATCCTTATCCAAGACCAATGGTTGGTGGAATACTTTGAAAGTAGAAGATTTTGACAAGGATGGCGATTTGGATATCGTTGCGGGTAACTGGGGATTAAACTCAAGATTAAAAGCTTCCGCCCAACAGCCCATCACCCTTTATACCTACGATTTCGACGAAAACGGAAAGTCAGAACCCTTGGTTACCTTCTTTTACCAAGATGTAGAAACGCCATTTGCTTCGAAGGATGAGATTGCTAAACAGCTCCCTTACATCAATAAAAAATATCTGTCTTATTCCGATTTTGCCGACGCTACCATCGATGATATTTTTGGCAGGAATAAACTAAATCAGGCAGAGAAGAAATATGTTTACGAATTGGCAAGCTGTTATTTTGAAAATACAGGAAATCTAGACTTCAAGAAAAAGCGCCTCCCAAATTCTGCCCAGGTTTCTAGTGTTAACGAGATTTTTTGTAAAGACTTCAACAATGACGGTCTTACCGACTTGTTTTTAACCGGCAATAATTTTGAGATAAGTACCCAATTGAGTAGATTAGATGCCTCACACGGGGAACTACTTTTATTTGAAAATAATAAAGATTTTATAAGCGCAGCCAATACAGAATTCCCAATTTGGGGTGTGGTTAGGTCGCTTGCACCAATTTCTATAAACCAATCAAATTACCTTATTGTAGCAAGAAATAACGACTCACCCTTATTTCTAAAACTTGAATCTTCTGACGATGAAAATGAATAGAATAAATTTAGTATTTATAGTCTCTGCCATGATATGTCTTTCTTCCTGTAAGGACAAGCAAAACATTGCGGTGGTCGAAAAACCTAAGGAAAAGGAAAACACCCTTTTTAGGTTGATGGATTCTTCGGAAACTGGGATAGACTTCGTAAACAAGATTCAGAACCAAAATAATTTCAACATTTTTAAATACCGGAACTTCTATAACGGTGGTGGTGTAGCCATCGGTGATGTAAATAACGACGGGCTTGTAGATATCTATCTCACCGGAAATATGGAGCCCAATAAACTCTATATCAACAAAGGTGATTTTAAATTTGAAGATGTATCGGTCTCAGCTGGTGTAGAGGGTAACAAACCTTGGTCTACCGGTGTCTGCATGGTAGATATTAACAACGATGGACTTTTGGATATTTATGTGAGCAATGCCGGAAACATGGAGGGCAATAATCACGATAACGACCTCTACATAAATAATGGCGATTTAACTTTTACCGAAAAAGCCGCGGAATATAATCTTGCAAAAACTGGTTTCTCTACCCATGCGTCGTTTTTTGATTATGATAAAGACGGGGATCTCGATGCCTATATATTAAATAATAGCAACATACCCGTTAGTAGTCTTGGTTATGCTGAGCAACGCGATGTACGTGCTCAAGATTGGGAAGGGGTCCCTGAAATCTTTAGAGGAGTTGGCGATATGCTGCTACGTAATGATAATGGAGTTTTCACAGATGTTAGTGAAAAAGCGGGAATCTACGGTAGTTTAATCGGTTTTGGACTCGGGGTAATGGTAAGCGATATAAATAAAGACGGCTACCCAGATATCTATGTTTCCAACGATTTTTATGAACGGGATTATCTCTATATCAACCAAAAAGACGGGACCTTTAAGGAACAAATAAAGGATTACACTTCGCATCTGTCACTGTCTGCAATGGGAGTAGATATTTCGGATATAAACAATGATGGTGAAGCAGATATTTTTATTACCGACATGCTTCCGGAGCCAGATGAACGCGTAAAATCCGTTATGGAATTTGAAGGTTACAACGTTTATAAGCTAAAGCAGGGCAAGGATTTTTATCAGCAGTACATTCAAAATACATTACAGCTCAATAATGGCGACGGAAGTTTTTCTGAAATCGCCTACTTCAGCGGTGTAGATGCTACTGACTGGAGCTGGGCCGGGCTTTTATACGATATGGATAATGATGGTTTTAGGGATATTTTTATCACCAATGGTATAAACCACGACCTTACGGACCTAGATTTTGTTGATTTTTTCGCAAACGAGATCATTCAAAAAATGGCTTTGACCGGTAAAAAAGAATCTATTGATTCTATCATCAATAAGATGCCTATTAAACCACAAGAAAATCGTGCTTACCACAATAATCGCGACCTAACTTTTACCGACGTAAATAAGGAGTGGGGATTTGATGTCCCAACAATGTCTAACGGCGCGGCTTACGGGGATTTAGATAACGACGGGGATTTAGATATGGTGGTTAATAACGTTAATATGCCTGTCTATATCTATAAAAATCAATCTGAAGAATTTAACAATAACAACTATATCCGACTAAAATTTGAAGGTCAGGGCAAAAACACTTTTGCAATCGGTACTACCGCCATGTTATACTACAATAATTATGAAGTTTTGCAAGAATTGATGCCTTATCGAGGTTTTCAATCTTCTATGGATTATACGATGACCATTGGCTTAGGTGAAGCTGAAAGTATCGATTCCATTAGAATTATTTGGCCAGACGATTCAACCCAAAAATTGGAAAATGTTTTAGTTAATCAAGAACTAAACTTGAAGCAATCTGAGGCAAGCGGAAAATACAAATACAAAGATCGTTCGGCTTCTAAAACATTATTGGCCAGTGTCGATAATTCGCAGACCGTGGCTCACAAAGAGAACAATTATAATGACTTTGATGTGGAAGGTTTGATTTCTGAAATGCTTTCCCAAGAAGGGCCTGCACTTGCCATTGGGGATATAGACAATGATGGTAACGAAGATGTTTTTGTGGGTGGAGCAAAAGGCAGCCCTGGGATTATTTACAGTCATAAAGGAAACGGTAAGCTTATCAAAACGGTTCAAAAAGTTTTAGAGGACGATATGGGTATTGAAGATACTGCCGCAGCTTTCTTAGATTCAGATTCTGACGGCGATTTAGACCTTATGGTGGGTTCAGGTGGTAATCAGGTTGGTGAAGAAGCCACTTATTCTCCTCGACTTTATATTAACGATGGAAAAGGAAACTTTTCGAAATATACGGATGTGGTGCCTTCACCTTTTCAAAATATCTCAGTGATTGCGCCATATGATTATGATTCTGATGGAGACGTAGATGTGTTTATCGGTTCCAGAAGTGTTGTTGCAACCTTTGGTGTAGATGCCAAACATGTGTTTTTGGAAAATGATGGTAATGGAAAGTTTCTCGATGCCACCGAAAGAAGGGCCTATGATTTAAAAAATACGGGCATGGTTACCGATGCTATTTGGGTAGATATAAACAATGATCAGGTAAAGGATTTAGTCACTATTTCCAATTGGGGTTCGCCAACTATCTACACCAATGACGGGAAATCTCTTGGAAAAATGACATCTAATCTCGAAGATTTTAATGGTTGGTGGTTAACTATTGCGGCTTCAGATTTAGATAATGATGGCGATATGGACTTAATCATAGGTAACCAAGGTAAAAATTTACATTATGCTCCATCCGAAAATCAACCGATGAAAATATGGATTAATGATTTTGACAAAAATGGCACCTTAGAACAGATTGTTACCATGAACAAGGATGGGAAAGACTACCCAATTCATCAGAAAAAAGAATTAACAATGCAACTTGTGTCACTCAAAAAACAGAATTTAAAAGCTTCAGAGTATGCTCGTAAGTCCATTGACGAACTTTTTTCAGCTGAAATCATAAAGAATACCATTGTAAAAGAAGTTTCAATTTCAGAATCGGTGATTGCCCAAAATGATGGCAACGGTAAATTCACTATTAAAGTTCTTCCAAACCGAGCCCAACTTTCTTGTATTTGCGGAATAAGCTGTGCAGATATCAATAACGACGGCAATCTGGATTTGATTATGGCTGGAAACAATTTTGAATTCAAACCTCAATTTTCTCGGCTTGATGCCAGTAACGGAAACGTGCTTTTAGGTGACGGTAAAATGAATTTTGAATGGATTGAAAATGCGAAAAGCGGGTTTACTATTAGGGAAGAAGTGAAACATTTGGAAATGTTTAAGGACAAGAGCGGCAGAAGATTCATAATCGCTGCCATAAACGATACCAAGCCGCGAGTTTTTGAAGTAGAAAAAGAGACAAAACCATTGGTTAAGTAATATGAAGATTCAAAAATTCCATAATTATTTGAGCGTAAATGCTTCAAGCAAGTTGTTCAACTTGGTGTTGCTTTTACTTGTTTTAATTGCAGCTAGCTGCTCTCAGGATGAAGAAAAGGAAACCCTTTTCCGCAACCCAGATTCTAGCGCCACAGGGATAGAATTCTCTAATGACCTCACTCCTACCGACGACCTAAACATTCTAGATTATCTATATTTCTATAACGGCGGCGGAGTTGCCGTCGGCGACATTAACGGAGATGATTTGCCAGATATTTACCTAAGTGCTAATCAACTAAAAAACAAACTTTATCTAAATAAAGGCAACCATCAATTTGAAGATATTACCGAAACCGCTGGTGTTGCAGGGAACAGCAGCTGGAATACCGGATCCGTAATGGCAGACATCAATAATGATGGGCTATTGGATATCTATGTTTGCGCCGTGGTTGGGCTTAACGGATTTAGAGGACATAACGAACTTTTTATAAATAATGGCGATAACACCTTTACCGAAAAATCTAAAGATTACGGTCTAGATTTTGACACCTACAGCTCCTCTGCTGCCTTTTTAGATTACGACCAAGATGGTGATTTAGATATGTATCTTTTAAATCATGCGGTACATACCCAAGAATCTTTTGGCGATATAGGTTTACGTTATAAGCGCAATGACCAGACTGGCGACAAACTTTTACGGAACGACGGTGGTAAATTTGTAGATGTGAGTGAAGAAGCCGGGATTTTCGGCGGCATTAATGGTTATGGTTTGGGAATTTCTGTGGCAGATTTTAACCAAGATGGTTATCCTGATCTTTACATCGGAAATGATTTTCACGAAGATGATTATTTCTACGTCAACAACGGAGACGGTACCTTTAGCGACAAATTAAGGGATTATTTTGGGCATACTACAAGATTTTCGATGGGTAGCGATGTTGCCGATTTAAACCATGACGGTTGGCCAGATATCATTTCTTTGGATATGCTTCCGCAAGATGAAAATGTTTTGAAAGCCTCCGAAGGCGATGAAGATATTCAGGTTCAAAAACTGAGGACGGAACGTTACGGATATCATTATCAGTACACCCGGAATATGTTATTTATAAATCATCAAGAAACTGGTTTTGCCGAAACCGCCATGATGAGCGGAATTTCATCTACCGATTGGAGTTGGAGCGCCATTTTTGCGGATTATAATTTGGACGGCGAGCAAGATGTATTTGTTTCTAATGGTATTCCCAAACGACCAAACGACCTGGATTTTATAAAATTTGTGTCCAATGATCAGATACAAAAAAAGATGAGCAATACCTCACTTATGGATCAACAGGCGTTAAATATGATGCCTTCTGGCTCAATTCCGAACAAGGTTTTCTCAGGTAGCGCCGATTTAAAATTTACTGACCAATCAGAAAATTGGATAAGTCAAGATACTTTGGTCTCTGGTGCCACGGCGATTGCAGATTTTGACCTCGATGGCGATTTGGATATTATTACCAACAATATCAACAGACCTGCGACTTTATATATTAATCAGAGCAAAGACAATTCAACTTATCTAAAAATTAAGTTGAAATATTCAGAGTTGAATCCATTCGGGATTGGAACTAAAGTCTACGCTTATAGCAACAAAAAGCTTCAGTATAAAGAATTTTATAATATCAGAGGTTTTCAATCCTCTTCTGAACCAATGGTGCATTTTGGTTTTGGCCAAACAACTACTATAGACTCAATACGAATCGTGTGGCCGAACCAAACCTCTCAACTTTTAGAGAAGGTGGCTACAAACCAAACATTAACCATTCTACCCCAAAATACGAAGCCTTACCAAATCCGAGATTTCAACACTGATTCTGAGAGGATTTTTGAAAAAGATAGCACAAATCTAGGTCTGAATTTTGTTCATTTGGAAGATGACTATCTAGATTTTACTAGACAAAAATTAATGCCTTATAGCCAAGCAGACCGAGGTCCAGCGGTGGCAATAGGTGATCTTAATGGTGATGGCAAGGATGACATTTTCTTCGGGGGTTCAAAATATAAACCTTCTAAGATTTACGTTCAAAATGAAGCTGGCTACCAATTTAAAGAAAAGGACAGCGTTTACAAAGATTCCATCAACGAAGAAATTACTGCGATAATTTCAGATTTTAATGGAGATGGCAAGAATGACCTTTTAACCGGAACTGGCGGTGGTGATTTCTTTGGTGAAACAGAACCTCTTTTGGATCACGTTTATTATGGTTCAGATTCTGGGTATAAATCTGAAAACATTCCGAATTTATATGAAAATGCGTCTGTTTTTGCGCCATACGATTTTGACCAAGATGGCGACCTAGACGTTTTTGTCGGAAATAGCATCGTTACCGGAGACTTCGGAAAAAGTCCAGATTCTTATATTCTTATCAACAATAACGGGACCTTAGAATATTCTGAAAAGTTCGCTTTTAAATCTCTGGGAATGGTAACCGATGCCATTTGGACCGACTTAAATGGTGATGGTTTTAATGATTTGTTGGTTGTAGGAGAATGGATGTCTCCCAAGGCTTTTATCAACAATAAAACAAACTTTAAAGAAACGAAAATCGCAGATAAAAGACTTAACGGTCTTTGGAGAACCGCAATAGAATTCGACATTGATCAAGATGGTGATAACGATTATCTGTTGGGCAATTGGGGTTTAAACAGCAAATTTAAAGCTAACGACGACCGTCCATTAAAAATGTGGTACGGCGATTTTGGCAAGAACGGACAGACTGAAACCATTGTTGCCAATGAGGTTAATGGCACCTATTATCCCGTTGCCAATCTAGATGCTCTTGGTTCTAATATTGTAAGTCTTCGCAAAAAGTTCACGACCTATAAATCCTTTGCTGGCAAATCCGTGGAAGAGATTTTTGATGAAAAAATCTTAAAGGATTCAGAGGTCTTAGAAGTGAATGTTTTAGCCTCAGGTTATTTAAAAAATGATAATGGAAGCTTTACCTTTGTTTCGTTTCCAGACGATTTACAAGTAGCACCAATCACAAGTTTCTTAAAATTCGACTTTAACAACGATGGAAAACAAGAAGTCTTGGCGGCTGGTAATTATTTTGGGGTAACACCTTATCAAGGAAGGTTCGATTCGTATTTAGGATCTTTGATTTATTCAGACAAAAAAATAGAATCTGCAGACAAGCTGGGACTTAGATTTTTCAACAAGTCGGCAAGACATCTAAACATTATCAAAAACAACGAAAAACCATATCTTATGGCCACATTTAACAATGATAGCCTGGAGGTTTATAAATTAAAAAATTACAAATGAAAATGAGATTTTACATTTTAATATCGGTGATTTTTTTCTTTAACTGTCAAGAAGAAAAGCCAATAAAATTAAACCGGGAAGATTTTCAGGGGTCAATAGACAAGGTCACCGAAATCATGGTGCACGATATTTTTTCACCGCCGGTTGCAAGCAGGATTTTTGCCTACCCAAATATTGCGGCTTTCGAAATTCTTGCGGCCAACAACAGCGAATATAAAAGTTTAAACGGCGAGATAAAGGATTTACCTAAAATCGACCCTTCGCAAGATGTTGATGTGAATATTGACCTTGCTGCTTTGATTGCCCATATGGATTTGAGCCGACAGCTTATTTTTTCTGAAGATATGATGGTTGAGTATCGGGATAGCCTTTATAAAATCTGGAATAAAAGAAATCCGACCCAGTTTGAAGCTTCTAAAACTTATGCAATGCATGCTTTAGAGCAACTTTCACCTTGGGTAGGGTCCGATAACTACAAGCAAACGCGGACAATGCCGCAATTTACCTTAAACACGGATGACCCTTCGAGATGGCAGCCAACTCCTCCTGCTTATATGCAAGGTATTGAACCTTCATGGGCAAAGATTCGCCCTTTAGCCATGAAAACTTCAGATCAGTTTAGGCCTATTAGTCATCCAGATTATTCTTTAGATGATGATAGTTCTTTCAAAAAAGAATTGGTAGAAGTTTACGATATCGTAAATAAAATTACCGAAGCTGGCGATGAATCCGAAGAAATGCAAATCGCAAAATTTTGGGATTGCAATCCTTATGTTTCGGTTACTCGTGGTCACCTTATGTTCGCCAAAAAGAAAATAACCCCAGGCGCGCATTGGATGGGAATCGCAAAAATCGCCTGTAAAGAAGCCGATTATAACTTTGAACAAACTGTTTATGCAAATACCAAAACTTCTATCGCGGTATTTGATGCCTTTATTAGTTGTTGGGACGAAAAATATAGAAGTAATCTGGTAAGACCAGAAACATTGATAAATACTTACATCAATGACCAATGGTCTCCAATTTTACAGACCCCACCGTTTCCTGAATATCCTAGCGGTCATTCTGTGGTTTCTGGTGCTGCTTCCACGGTTCTGACTTCAATTTTTGGTGACGATTTTGAATTTGTGGACGATACGGAAGTTCCTTATGGTCTGCCGATTAGGACTTTTAAATCTTTTAATGATGCCGCGCAGGAAGCCGCAATGAGTCGTTTCTATGGAGGGATTCATTATATGGCGGCTTGTGTTAACGGATTGGACCAAGGAATTAAGATAGGTCATTTAGTTGCCGATAAAATGAAAATGAGAAGTAAGAATGAAGAGTAAGTCTATCGCCGCGATTGTGGCAGTTTTGATACTCTTAGCACTGAGCTGGTATCTATTTATAAAAGATTATAACTACAAAATAACTTTTAAAACCAGCTTACCTCCGGGGGCAGTTTATGCCAGTTTATCTAATTGGGACCATCTGCAAATTATAAATAGTGATTCAATTATCATTGGAGAAGTGAAACCTTTCGAGGAGATTTCTTATACACTTTTAGAGAAGGACTCTAGCTTCAAATTTGTTTATAACATTAACAGAACTGAAGGTAATGAAACCAAAATCGTTACTTATGTAACCGATATGAAAAATGGTTTTTCCCAAAATATTGCTGTTCCTTTTAAAAAAAATGATTTCGTAAATCGCAGCGTTTCGGAAACCAAACTTTTTCTAACCTATTTAAAATCCCTAGAAGAAACTTACGCTGTAGAGGTGGTAGAGGATTCAACTTTTGTTATTCCATCTAAAAATATTGCTTATATAAATATCAATTCCAGAATCGATGCCAAAGCAAACATGATGGCAACTTATATCGTTTATCTAATGGGTTACATTAGGGAGTTCGATATTCCACTAGATGGTGATCCTTTTTTGAAGGTGAATAAAATTGATCTACAAACAAAGATGATTGAGTATGAGTTCTGTTTTCCGATCAAAAAAATGGATAGCATGCCAGAACGAAGGAACATTTATTTTAAGGAAACTCCAGCGACCAACGCCATTAAAGCAAATTTTAGAGGTAATTACAGAAACACAGAATTTGCTTGGTATGAGTTGATGGATTATGCAAAACGGAACAATATAGATGTTTTAGAGCAGCCCTTGGAGATTTACCTAAATGATCCCCAAAGTGGTACAAATTCTATAGATTGGAAAGCGGATGTATATTTGCCTATAAAATGACAATTTACTAATTGCCGCAAGATTTTTTTATGTTGAAAAATGATTGAAATCGATTCCCTTTATCAAGATTCATTAACCCTTTTAGGGTCGTTGTCTACACACAAGGGAATTATGGCGAGCACCATAGATTCTGATAATTATAAAAGGGTCTGGGCGAGGGACAGTGTGGTTTGCGGAATCGCTGGTTTAATTTCTGACCAAACTTTGGTTGTTATAAGTCTTAAAAATTCCCTTTTGGCTTTGGCAAGGAACCAGCACAAATCGGGAATGATTCCCTCTAATGTCTTAGAAAGTTTTGAAGCAACCGAAGTATCATACGGTAGTTTGGTCGGCAGGATTGATTCTAATCCGTGGTTTATTATCGGATGCTGTCTTTATTATAAAAAAACCAAGGACCAGAATTTTTGGGATGAAGTACTTCCGAAAATTCTAAATACTGTTGAATTTCTCAACGCAACCGAATATAATGGTAAAGGTTGGATCTACACGCCATTAAGTGGAAACTGGGCCGATGAATACCCAATCCATGGTTATACGCTATATGACAATTGTCTAAATATATGGGCTAAGTCCCTGCTAGCAAAAGTCCTTCAAACTAAAGATGAAAGCTTAGGTAAGCTCAAAAGTAAAACTTACGCCAATTTTTGGCCAACGATTGGCTCAAAGGAAGATAGCATATATCAAAAGGCAAATTTCGACCTAACCATTGCAAAAAACCTAAATCACTTTTGCGCGTTTATTCTACCCGGGATTTATGATGAAAGATTTGATGCCGCCGCTAATGCCTTGGCATGTCTAAATTTCAATTTAAACACTTCCCAAAAGATGTCGCTGGCAAAGTTCGTGGACGGTCTAGATGCAGAAATTGGGTTACCACTTATCCCAGCGTTTTGGCCAGTGATAAACGAAACCGATCAAGATTATTTTCTCTTAAAGGGTAATTATTCCTTCGAGTTTAAAAATACTGCACACAACTTTCATAATGGCGGGATTTGGCCAGTTTGGATGGGTCTTTTCTGTTTAGGTTTAGCCAGACAAGGATTGCACTCCACCGTAGAAAAAATTGTTGCTGGTTTTTTACAGACCGTAGAAATGGGCGATTGGGATTTTAATGAATATATTAATTCTGATTCTCTGCGCTTAGCCGGGAAAGAGCAGATGGGCTACACCGCTTCTGGAATTGTATTTATGAAGCACGCCTTGCAATTTGATAAAGTAAAGGATACTTTAGGGCTATGATTGGTGATAAACTCGATTATTTCCCTGCCTATAAATCCATCACAGATTATGTGATATCGCTGATAAGGTCAGAAAAAATTCCGAACAAAAAATTCTGTATTGCGGTCAGCGGTGAATCTGGTTGTGGCAAAACATCCCTAGCAAATAGTTTAAAAATAGATATTGAAACCTTATCAGACTATACAGGTTTTATCATTCATATGGATGATTATTTTTTGCTTCCGCCTCTAGACAATCACAACAACAGACTTAAAAGCTTAGAGAATGTTGGAGCCCACGAAGTAAATCTTCAACTTTTGGATACTCAACTAAAAAATTTCATGGAGGGTGCATTGTCTATTCAAAAACCCCTCGTAAATTACGGGGAGAACAATATTACTTCAGAAACTATTTCGACCGAACAATATAACTTCTGCATTGTGGAAGGAACATACGTTGGCCTATTGGAAAATCCTGATTATAAGATATTTATGAAAATGGATTTTCAAGAAAGCAAAGAACAAAGAATGAACAGAGGGCGAGACAAAATGGATGATTTTGTCGAAGATGTATTACTTATTGAACATCATATCATTAGGGAACATTCTAGATATGCTGATATTATTATCGCTACAGATTTAACTATACTAACTAACGATTAGCAAAAATATGTTCAAGAATTTTAAAAAACCTAATTTATCATTCTGGCAGATCTGGAATATGAATGTTGGATTTTTTGGCATCCAATTCAGTTTTGGCCTTCAGCAAACTGCAATTAATCCAATATTTTCGTTCCTAGGCGCGAGCCATGATGAGCTTCCACTGTTGAATCTTGCGGGTCCGGTTACAGGGTTGTTAATTCAACCAATTATCGGGGCAATCTCTGATAAAACCTGGTTACCTAAATGGGGCGGAAGGCGAAAGCCATTTTTCTTGATCGGAGCAATCTTCGGAAGTTTGTGTTTAATGGCATTCCCTTACAGCTCAGAGCTTTGGTTTGCTGTGGGTTTACTCTGGATATTAGACGCGGCTAACAATACCGCCATGGAGCCCTATCGGGCTTTTGTAGGTGACAAATTGAATGATGACCAGATAACCTTTGGCTATCAAATGCAAAGTCTTTTTGTGGGAGCAGGTATTACCATCGCGAATTTCTCACTATTTCTTTTTCAGGATTGGTTTAGCGTTCCGGCAGAAGCATCTTCGAGTCTTTGTACAACGGCCACCGAAACGGTTACCGCCATACCCAAATGGGTCTATTATTCATTTTTTCTAGGAGCTTTTGCCTCTGTATCAACGATTCTGTGGTCTGTCTGGAAAACCCCAGAAATACCGCCCACAGATGAAGAATTTCAGAGGCTACAGCGTGATAAGGAAGGCAAGACCTTTGTGCAGCGTATCAAAGAACCTTTCGCAGAGATTATGGGTGCAATCGGTGGTATGCCCAAAATGATGTGGAAATTAGCTGGCGTTTATTTCTTTCAATGGTATGCGCTGTTCGTTTATTGGCAATTTATAACCCCAATGCTCAGGACCACACTTTACGGAATAAGTGAAGAAGATACCACTAAATATGAAGGCATTATCAATGCCTGCAACGACGGTCAAGTTATCGGAGCGGTAGATGTCACTTTTGCCAGAGATCTCCAAGCCGTCTCAGAACAAGCACTGGCACAAACAGGTCTTATGAACGGAACTTATAATCTCGTCACTATGGTCGTGGCATTGATGCTGGTTCCTTTTGCTAAAAAATACGGTTCTCGCTCGGTTTATGTAACTTGTCTTGTTTTTAGCGGTATCGCCATGCTCAGTATGCCCTTTATAGAAAATGAATATGCTTTGTTGATTCCGATGATATTGTTTGGTATCGGCTGGGCCGCCATGATGGGAATACCCTACTCTATGGTTTCAAAAGTTATTCCAGAAGAAAAACGTGGTGTTTATATGGGAATCGTTAATATGATGATTGTTATCCCGATGTTGATACAGACCGTAACTTTTGGCCCAATCATAAAAAATCTCTTGGGCAATAGCGCCATAAACGCGATACTCTTTGGAGGAGTATTTTTTATCATCGCTGCGGTTCTGGCAACCCGACTTGGAAGGTCAATGCCCAAAAACATAAGGCTATAGTTTTCAAACTAGTTCAGAAAAATTTATTAAGATGAAATCAGTTAGTTATATAATTATTTGCTTTTCGCTCTTTTTTGCATCATTCAGTTGTAAGCAAGAGGAGAAACAAACCCAGGAAATTTCCAAAAACTCAGAACTAAAAATGGATATAGACAAAACATTATCCAGATTATTAAAACAAGAAGATACCGACGGTGATAAAAAAATTACGGTAGACGATACTGCACCAAAATCGTTTATTATAGAGACTGCCGACGGTAATACCTATGAGGTAAAAGGAACTGCAAAACTTTCAAACTTACTGCAAGAACTTATCCGTGCCGACGACGAGGGCAAGGAATTCGCGAAACTTAAAATCACCCAGATTGAAGAACCACCTGCAAACCGAGTTTCACGTTCAATTAAGGATTTTTATTGGGATGGCCTTACCAGACATTTGGATGAAGAAGGAATTAACAATCTAATTTCCGATACCAAGAACAAAACATTGGTTTCTGATCAACTTCGGATATATGTTTCTAATAAGGATACTGAAGCATTTGATTACTATAAATCCCTTGAGGACAAATTTCCGATTACGGTAATAAAACTTCCGGCTCAGGTTACTCCAGAATATGTAAAGAGCCTCAATGACAAACCGGGAATTCTTGCCTTAAAACTGGTGAAAACCGATAGCAGCTATCAAGGTGTTCCTTTTGTTGTACCAGGTGGCCGTTTTAATGAGATGTACGGCTGGGACAGTTATTTTGAATCTATTGGGCTGCTAGTAGATGGCAGAGTCGATTTGGCCAAGGCGATGGCAGAGAATTTTCAATATGAAATAGAAAATTACGGCAAGATTTTAAATGCTAATCGCACCTATTATCTTACCCGCTCCCAACCCCCTTATTTTTCAAGCCTAATTAGAGAAGTTTATGAAGTTACCCAAGATTCTGCTTGGTTACGGGATTTAATGACCACAGCAATTAAGGAATACGAAACTGTTTGGATGAAGGACGGCGGAAGATTGACCCCGACCGGTCTTAACCGATATTTCTCAGATGGTATTGGCGTTCCGCCAGAAACGGAAGAAGGCCATTTTGATGTAATAATAAAACCTTATGCCGAAAATGCTAAACTTTCAATGAAAGACTACGTTAAGAAATATCAATCTGGTGAAATCGTAAATAAAGAATTAGATGAATATTTTGTCCATGACCGCAGTATGCGCGAATCGGGGCACGATACCTCTTATAGGATTGAAGGATTTACTTCAGATTTAAACTTGGTAGACCTTAACGGGCTGTTATATAAGTACGAAACAGATTTTGCCGAACTTACCGAAAGCGTCTTCAACGGAAATTTTAAAACAGATAAGAAATCTTATACAACTGACTATTGGAAAGAAAAGGCCTTAAAAAGAAAGCAGCTATCTGATGCTTTGCTTTGGAACGAGGAAAAAGGGATGTACTTTGATTTTGATTTTGAGAAGAAGCAACAAAGTGAGTTCGTTGCTGCTACAACTTTTGTCCCCATGTGGTCCGGAATGGCATCAAAAGAACAAGCCAAAAAATTGGTAGAAAATGCTTTGCCCTTATTAAAAGAAAAGGGTGGTATTGCCGGAAGCACCGAAGATAGTCGAGGCCCGATTAATGAAGAGCGACCAGCCAGACAGTGGGATTATCCAAACGGATGGGCACCTCATCAAATAATGATATGGAAAGGTCTTAAGGATTATGGTTATGACAGAGAGGCCGAAGAATTGATTTATCGATGGCTTTATATGATTACGAAAAATGCAGCTGAATTTAATGGGACAATTCCAGAGAAATATGATGTGGTTGAAGCCACTCATAAAGTTTTTGCAGAATATGGTAATGTAGGGACAGATTTTCAATATATTACAAGAGAAGGTTTCGGTTGGATGAATGCTTCATTTCAATACGGAATGTCGTTGCTTAGTCCAGAATTAAAAGCGAATTTAAATTCTCTTACCGACCCAGAAGAGTTGTTTTCAAAACAGGACACCAATCAAAGTAAAATCGATTAATGGCATCAGTAACCCTAAAACAAATTGCGGATTCATTGGGAATTTCTACGGCTACGGTTTCCAAAGCCTTAAAGGATTATCCGGATATCAGTGAAAAGACCAAGATTAAGGTAAAGGAACTGGCTGAAAAGCTTAATTACAAGCCTAATCCTTTCGCCCAAAGTCTAAGGAACAATGAGTCCAAAATGATCGGATTGATTATTCCTCAAGTCGTGCATCATTTCTTTTCTAACATCATTAATGGCGTGATTAACGCTGCGGCAGAAAAAGGTTATTTGGTGATTACGCTTCAATCTGAAGAATCTTACGAACACGAAAAAGAACAGATCAATTTATTGATCGATAAAAACGTTGACGGCATTCTTTTGTCATTATCGGATAAAACTGTACACTACAAACACATCAATGCCATAATCGACGGAGGGATTCCAGTTGTTCTTTATGATAAAATTTCGAAATTGATCAATTGTTCTAAAGTCATTATAGACGATCGTTTAGCTTCCCAAAAAGCAGTGCAGCACCTTATTGATACTGGTTGTAAAAAAATAGCTCATATCCGCGGCTCTTTGAAACCTCAGACCACGATTGACCGACTAATGGGTTATAGAAAGGCTTTGGAAGTTAACGGGATTAAGTACGACGACAGTCTAGTTTACGAAAGTCTTGACCTATCTTTTGAAGACGGTTATCGGTTAGCAGGAACGATTATTGAGGACCATAAAGACGTAGATGGCATTTTTGCATTTGCGGATCTTATTGCAACTGGAGCTTTGATTAGATTGAAGGAATCTGGGGTAAAAATACCTGAAGATATTTCGATTATCGGTTTCAGTAATTGGTTTTTGACCAAGGTTACTTCGCCTTCATTATCGACGGTTGATCAACCAGGTTACCAAATGGGCGTTGAAGCTTTCGACTTATTATATGAAAATATTCAGGATTTAAAACACGGTCGACCAGTTAATCATAAAGTCGTAGAAATCTCTACCAAAATAATCGCTAGAAACTCCACTCGACCAATGGTCAATAGTAAATAATTATATTTGTTTCCTTTAAGCCAGAAGTAAAGAGTGTTGTTCTACCTTCATTGTTAACATCAATTTCATCGAAAGTTTCGTAATTCTTTCCTTTGGGTACTTTGATTTTTAGCGTCCAATTTCCTTTGGTCTGCTTCACCTTTAAGTTTAGCTTGTTTTCGGTTTTTTCGTAAAAAATTGAAATCTTATTATCCCCAATTTCCACATCTTCAAGTGAAGCCTTATCCCAAGTTATTGGCATCTGAGGTTCAATGGTAATCGTCTTTTGCGACGCCATCGGTTTAATTCCAAAAAACTGGGAAACAATTGGGACGGCGTAACCATAGATATTCCAAGCTTGGGTAATCATTCCATAATCTGGCGATACCTCGTACATACTTCCGGGAAGCGCATAACTAAAAGACTTGTCCATTCTTTTAAGATAATCTAGCGCTCTATCAGGGCGACCGTAATTATTTTCGGAGATTATGAGAACGGCAGTAGGCAAGGTCATCACCGCTCCGGTATAAGAAAATGATTTACTTCCCTTAAAGGAGCCTTCATCAGTTCCTGCAGACTCGTCCCTATCAATTCCGGTGACAAAAACACCAAATGGATTTACAAATTTCTCTGCGGTTAACAAAGCTCGAGCCGCTCTTATACTGTCTGCAATTTTCGTTTCTAAGGGTGTATTAACCACCCAATTATGATGCAAGACAAAAGGCCGTTTCCCTGCTGTGGGTGTGCTCCTGGTGTTTTCGGCAGTTAGGGTAAGTTCTTCGACCGCCCAAGGCTTGTTCAGCGTGTCTGCACGGATAATTGCATCATCAATTAGCTTTAATGCCTGCTCGTCATTACCGATAAAATCGGCGTAAGATTGAAATTCTTCGGACCAGAAATTTTTGTTGATTTCAACTTTGATTTTTTCGGCAAGCTTTTGATATTCCTTTGATTTGTTTAGGTCGCCCATTTCGGCGGCCATTTTTGAAGCGTCAGAAAACGCTTTTTGGGTATAAGCAGCAACATCTATCATTTCGCTGTCCATACCATGGATTTCCATCATTCCGAAGCCATCTGGAAAAAGATTTTTATCAGCATCATTCTCTTCCATAAGCCAAGTAAGACCTTTGGTGACGGTGGGATAATACTTTTCTAGAAAATCCTTATCGCCGTTCCATTGATAAATATCCCAAATTAAGGATGCAAATTGAGGCGTCTCATTGATATTCCCTTTATTAAAAACAGCGCCGTTGGTGGACATTTCATGAATTATTCGTCCATTTCCGTTGATAACGTGAGACATGCTGTCCAAAAGTTTAATCGTGCTCTTAACGGCATCTTCCCTACCAATTCGCATATAACCTTTGAGGGCATATTCGCTATCTACGCCAAACCACCAAGGATAGTCAGGGATGCCCGCGGTAATCCCGGTGCCGATTTCTGGAACGGTTTGTATCAACCAATCGCTATTGTATTTAAGCCATCTAAAGCTCTCTTCTAACTTTTTATCTGGGATCGTGAGTTTTGATTTATTAGCAAGTTTTTCGAAACGACGTTTTTTTGAATCAAGATTTTTGGAGATTCCCTGATGGATTTTCTCATAGTTATCATTAACCTCAGCCTTAGACGTATAAGAACCCGCAATAACAAAGGTGATTACTTTTGAAGCTTTTGGTGAGATATCAATCTTGTAAGCCATTGACCGAGCCAAACCAAGACCTTTGTATGGATTCTCTTCTTGCCTATAACCCAAGGTCTTTTGATCCGAACCAAATTTTAAGAACCAAGAATTTTTTTTATCCCTGACAGAACATGAATAATCCTCCCTTAAAAAAGTAGATTCGTCCTGCGAGTCTATCATATCTGTTCGCTCGCCTAGCCAAGTGGGCCTTAAATCGGAATATCCAGTAAATTTAAAATCGATTGTTGTATCTTCTTCAGAATCATTGTAGATGATATATTGAATAGCAACACCTTGAAGATTATCGGGTACATATTGCCAGCGTTCTACGTTTAAATCGAGGTCTGCTAGCTTATAATCGTGTTTATTTCCGAAAGGATAGTTGGTAAATTTTTCGGCCTTATTTAGTTTGAAGGATTTTTGTCCATCTGAAATTTCGGCTTCAAAGCCATCCATTAGTTTTATGGGGTGGTTCCAGATGCCGCCCATTTCATCTTTAATATGCCAACCCAATTCGGGAAAACTTCCGTCTTGGTGGCCTACCATATAAACTCTATCACCTGCGGTAACGTATGGAGAATCTAGATATTCAGATTTACCGCTTATAGACTCTGAACCAGAAAATATTTCAGCAAAATTGGAAATTTCTACATCGTCGGAAGTAAAACATCCGAACAGGAGAAGACAGCTTAATAAATATAAAATTCGCATTAAACAGGGGCGTTAACCTCGTAAATTTACGTTTTTATTTTATTTAACCGCAAAAATTGCCGAATCCGTGAAGGCATAACAGATTGCATCATCTTTACAACTCTTGGTATTAAGGCCTGTAAAGTCGCTAAATGCCGGAAGAACCATCTGATTATTGCTCAGTTGGTAGCAGGGAAGTTTTATATATTGCTTACCACTTAACTTTATGGTAACCCCAGGATGGGTGTGCCCAGAAATACAAAATTTATTGGTTTCATCAGGGTTGGTATCATGAATAAATGTTATCGGCGGTACATGCTTTACCGGTTTGTAAACATTCAAGCCAATTTCGTCATACATCTTGTTAGATAAGCGGTCGTGATTTCCTTTAATAAGATCGATGCTCAACACTTCGAACTTGTTTTTCCATTCTTTAAACATTTCAATCTCTCCATTAGCACCAGCATGAAAAAGATCACCTACGATTGTCAATGAAGTACAATTAAAAAACTGAATTAGCATTTCTAATCTTTGAAGATCAGCGTGAAGAACATCCACCGGGATTGGTATACCGTGCTTTCTAAAATGAGCCGCTTTACCAATATGAAGATCAGATAAAATCAAGGTTTTATGAGATTCCCAAAAGACCGCCCTTTGATTGGTCATTACTAGGGTTTCACCTTTGCGTTTAATAGATTTGGTTACGATGGTCATAGAAAATTTAAGTGGCCAGCAAATTTAAAAAACACCTCCCTCATTCCCTCCTTTTTTAATAGAGAAGTTTTTTCAATTTACCCTCACTGCTTCTTCCTGCATTCTTCTAATCCTAGTACCTAAATCCTCACTACTTAAAGAGTTCCTTAGGCTATCAACTTTTATAGGGAAACTAAGTGGTGTAAATGAATCGGCATGTTTTAGGATGATTTTGGAGTCGTGGATTCTTTCAAATGCTGCCTTCAGACGAACTTCTTCCAGCTGTTGATCAAAAACTTCGGTATAGGCCTGTCGCAATAATAAATTTTGAGGCTCATAATCTTCCAAAACCCTAAAAATCAATCCCGATGAAGATTGAAGGCTTTTATTGTTTTTTTTATTTCCTGGTTGGGATTGAACCACCAAACCAGCAATCACGGCAATATCCCTAAATTTCCTCGAGGCCATTTCCGAGGCATTAATACTTCCGATAACATCGTTCATAAGATTTTCCTTTGAAAGAATTGACTTTACATTGCTCTCATCGATTGGTATAGGTTGGTCGCTAAGCAGTTCAAATCCATAATCGTTCATGGCAATCGTGAAACTTAGTGGTTTAATTTTACTGATTCTATACGCTATTAATGACGCAATTACTTCGTTAACCAAACGACCTTCAAACGGATACATAAAAAGATGATGACCATCTCTTTTGTTAATCATTTCAACCAAAAACTCATCTTCCTTGGGAATGTGTGAGCGCTCTTCTTGTGCGGCAATCAATGGATGAAGAAATTTTAGTTCTTTCTCCCTGCTCCCAGGATGTAATGATTCCGATAGTTTCTGCCTCATAAATTGGCTGAGATATGAGGTGAGCGGAAGTCTACCGCCCAACCAACTTGGGGTGATTGCTTTCCGCGCTTTGCTTTTTTTAACGAAAACCGTCATATCCTTAATCTGAACGATTTGCAAAACCCTTCCGGCTAAGATGAAATTGGAATTCGGCTTTAATTTAGAGATGAAATATTCTTCAATCATCCCAACATAGCCTCCAGACATAAACTTCACCCTTAACATGGCGTCACTGACGATTACACCTACATTCATACGATGAAGCATAGCGATTCTTCTGCTATTTACTTTGTATAAACCATCGTCTTCAATTTCTACTTTATGGTATTCTTCATAAGCTTTTAAAGTGTTTCCGCCAACGGTAATGAATTGCAGTGCCCAGTTCCAATCGTCATTGGTCATATAACTAAATGCATGGGTTCTGCTTATCACTTCATAGGCATCTTTCTCATAAAAACCTTCACCTACCGAAAGCGATACCAAAAACTGAACTAACACATCAAAAGTTAGGACCATCGGCTCGCGATCTTCAATTTTATTTTGCTTAACTGCTTCCTTAAGGGCAGATACTTCAATTAGTTCCAACGAATGGGTGGGCACAAAATAAATTTTAGATGTTTCATAAGGTGAATGACCACTCCTACCCGCTCGCTGCATAAACCTGGCGATACCTTTGGATGAACCAACTTGTATTACGCAGTCTACCGGTTTAAAATCTACACCGAGGTCTAAGGAAGATGTACAAACCACCGCTCGCAAACTGCCTTCTACGATACTTTCTTCAATCCAATTTCTAAGTTGAAAATCTATAGACCCATGATGAATTGCGATTTGACCAGCTAAATCTGGCGCCGCGTTAAGAATTATTTGATACCATAATTCCGATTGGTTTCGGGTATTGGTAAATATCAAAGTGGTTTTATGGGCGTAAATAATAGGAACAATCTTGTCACTCATTTTGGCGCCCAAATGTCCGGCCCATGGTAAAATTTCGACCTCGTCGGGAAGCACTGAAATAATTTCCAATTTCTTTTTCTCTTGAGCCGTCACCATCACGGTTTTTAAATCGTTATAGGGAATCAAGACTTTGCCAGCTTCTTCCAAGTTGCCAATGGTTGCGGTAATCCCCCAGATTTTTAAATTTTTGGAAATAGATTTAATTCTAGATATAGCCAATTCAGTAAGGACACCGCGTTTTGATCCTAAAAGCTCGTGCCATTCGTCTACCGCGATACATTGCACATGCTTAAAGAATCGAGAATTTTTCTTTTGACAAAAAAGTAGATGTAAAGTTTCTGGAGTTGTGATTAGAACATCTGGCATCAACTTTTCTTGCTGACGCCTAGTTTTTGTTGGAGTATCGCCGTTGCGGACTTCTATAGTCCAATCGAGTCCAATCTCGTCGATGGCCTCGTTCATCGCTTTACCCAAATCTTTGGCTAATGAGCGCAATGGGCTTACCCAAAGCAATTTCATGCCCTTCTGGTAAGAATTTGGGTTATTTAAATAGTCGATTACGACCGCAAGAAATACTGAAAACGTTTTTCCGAAACCGGTCGGTGCCACTACCATTCCGCTGTAGCCAGCACCATATTTTTGCCAAGTTTTGGACTGAAAACTAAAAGGTGTATTGCACTTGGATTTCATCCAATCGGCAATGATAGTGTACCCTTCGCTTTCTTGAAACTTGCTCAATTGGTCTTGATTAAACTTTTTACACTTTCGATGGTATCTATTTCGCTGACAGGTTTGTCGCGTCTCCATCTTACTATTCTTGGGAAACGTAGTGCAACGCCAGATTTATGTCTGTTGCTGAGCGCGATTCCTTCAAATGCAATTTCGAATACCAATTCTGGCTTAACGGTTCTAACCGGTCCAAATTTTTCAATTTCATTTTGCCTAACGAAGCGGCTTATCTCTGTAATTTCCTTATCGGTCAATCCGGAATAAGCTTTTGCAATGGTTACCAAACCATCATCTTTTTTAACCGCAAAGGTGTAATCAGTATATTTTGAACTTCTTCTTCCACTACCCTTTTGGGCGTATATCATGACCGCATCGATAGTAAGCGGATCCACTTTCCATTTCCACCAATCACCTTTTTTTCGCCCAACGTGATATTCAGAATTTTTCTGCTTCAACATTAAACCTTCACTATTTAATTCTCGGGCGCCGTTTCTAAGATCGTCCAATTGGTCCCAATCATTAAAGTCGATTATTTGTGAAAGCTTCAAATTACCAGAAAAATTTTCATCCTTAAAAAGCTTTTCCAAACGCATTCTTCTTTCGGCCATAGACTTTGTGCGGATATCCTTTTCTTCCCATTCTAGCATATCGTAAACGAAGAAGCCGACCGGAACTTCTTCCAACAATTTATTTGAAACATTTTTTCTGTTGAGTCGCTTTTGAAGATCATTAAATAATAAGACATCATTTTCCTTTAGGGCAAGAATCTCGCCGTCAATCACGAAATCTACTTTAGATGCTTTTAAAACTTCATAAATTTCTGGAAACTGTTCGGTTACCAATTCTTCACCACGAGACCAGATAAATACTTCACCATTGCGTTTTACAATCTGGCCTCTAATGCCGTCCCATTTATATTCAACCTGCCATTCTTCAGGTTTACCAAGCTCTTTTAAATCTTTTTCTAAGGCATAGGCCAGACAAAAGGGATAGGGTTTAGAATTATCGTAATTGATATGCTCACCATCCAATAAATCCTGAAATTCTATATCATTGATTTTCCAATTGCCTATAATACTGTGCATAAGACGATTTGCGTCGATACCGGAGTATTTTGAAAGTGCATTAACCAACGTCTTTTTTGATACGCCAATCCTAAAACTGCCGCCGATCAATTTATTAAAAATCAAACGCTCTTGCATCTGCAAGCCAGACCAAGCATTGAGGACGTATTCTTTCTTTTTCTCTTCAGATTTAGAACGGAGGGCAATCAACTCTGCCATCCATTCACTTAAGGTTTTATTTATTTCCTTAATCGGGTCGGGCAACATCAATGCGATGGTTTCGCCCAAATCGCCAACAGAACTATAACTTTCTAAGAATAGCCATTCTGGATAGCCAGTGATCTCTAGACACCATTGTCTTAACAACGCGGTCTTTACCGGTCTTGGCGGACGTTTACCCGTAAAAATTGTAATCAACCAAAGCTTATCCTTATCTGGTGCGGTATTTAGGTAATGTACCAGTGCATCAATCTTCGCATTGGTTTTATTTGTGATTTCTATAGAACTGATTAAATCTGAAAAATGTTTCATACGGAAGTTGCTGCATTTTCCGGGGTTGTTTCTTCTTCATTTCCGTATTCGGTTTTAACCTCGGCGGAATCAATGCCGATTTCATTCAAATATTTTGAAAATATGGCAGTAGAACCGTGAGTGACGTAGACTTTTTCGGCTTCGGTGGCTTTTACAGCAGTTAATAAATCGTCCCAATCTGCGTGATCACTAACCGCAAAACCTGCGTCTACCGCTTTCCAACGTCTATTCCCACGTATCTGCATCCAGCCGGAACATATAGCAGTTGCTGCATTCGGTATTTTTTTCAGCATTTTGGAACCTAATAATGCTGGCGGAAGAATCACGATTTTATTTTTGACATCTTCCTTTTTAAAATCGTATTCCAACAAAGTGGTTTTAGGTAAAGGAACGCCTGCGCCTTCTATCGCAACGTTTAGATTGTGGATGGCTCGATGTACAAAAATTTCGTCAACACCCTCTAACAGTTTCATTAACCTTTGTGACTTTCCTAAAGAATAACCAATAAATACGCTGGTTCGGTTCACTTCTTTATTAAGCTGAACCCAGTCGACCAATTTCTTTTGAAGCTCGTCCTCTGGCAACCATTTGTAGATTGGCAATCCAAATGTACTTTCGGTGATAAATTCATTGCATCTAACCGGTTCAAAAGAAGTGGAAAGCGAATCGTTCTTCACCTTATAATCACCTGAAAATACGACTACAAATCCTTTATATTCTAATCTAATTTGGGAAGAACCGACGAGATGACCAGCAGGATGAAAGCTAACATCTACCCCATTAATAATCCGATGCTCATTGTAGCCCATACTTTCTACATTAATATCTGCACCAATTCTATGTTGCATGATTGGTTTGGTATAGTCATGACAGAGATAATGCTTCATCCCCCATCTGGCGTGGTCTGCGTGTCCATGCGAGATAACCGCATAATCTACGGGCAGCCAAGGGTCTAAGTAAAATTTACCGGGTATACAATAAATTCCTTTTTTGGTGAATCGAACTAGTTTCAAAAAATTAGATTGTTTTATTGAACTATAAAATTACCATAATGGTCTCTGTGGGTTTAGCGCATTTGACTTTTATTTTGTTTTGAATGGTCCTTCCTAGTTAATATTGACTCTGAGACGACCAAAGCAATTAGATTTGGAATCAACGACGTTTTATTTATGCTAATATCAATCTTGATTGTAGTAGTTTTAGCACCTAGGTGTTTCTAATTTTACTTTTGATTAGGTTATCGATTATGGTCCAGAGGGGCCATAATTTTTTCTTAATTCCAAATCCAATTGAAAAAATGAACACTGAAATAAAAACTCTAGAAGAAGAAATTGAGCCGAAAGAATTACCTCTACTCAATAATATTGAAGACGTCAATTTTGACATAATTGTCTTTTCTCATTTAAGATGGGGATTTGTTTATCAGCGCCCTCAACACATTATTAGCAGATTATCAGATGATTACAATATTTTGTTTGTGGAAGAACCAATTGGTCGAAATCAAGACCAAGATTTTCTCTATGAACTAGAAACAGTTTCTGCTAGTCTAACAGTTCTTAAACCAAAAGTAAATAGCATTTCCGAAATTCCTGAGGTCCTAAACCAATTCCTTAAATCCAAACAAGTTAATATCGGTTGGTTCTATTCCGCAGCCTTCAGTAATTTAATTACAGAATATTCTTTCAATAAGGTAGTATACGATTGTATGGACGAACTTTCACTTTTTAAGTTCGCACCTCCAGAGCTTGTTGAGCAAGAAAAATTCCTTTTGGCGAATGCCGATGTCGTTTTTACTGGCGGAAAAGCACTATATGAATCTAAAAAAGATTTGCATAGTAATGTGTACTGTTTTCCTAGCTCGGTAGACCAGCAACATTTTGAAAAAGTATTTGACGAAATAGAAATCCCAGATGATATAAAGCATATAACTGCACCCATAGTTGGCTATTTCGGGGTAATAGATGAAAGAATTGATTTGGATCTTCTAATCCACACCGCTCTAAAGCTTCCTGAAGTTTCTTTTGTTATGATTGGCCCGCTAGCTAAAATTGAAGATAGAGACCTTCCTAGGGCAAAGAATATCCATTACTTAGGGATGAAGGATTATGCTGTTCTTCCAAATTATTTAAAAGCTTTTGACATTGCCATGATGCCTTTTGCTTTAAATGATGCCACCAAACATATTAGTCCCACCAAGACCTTGGAATATATGGCGGCCAAAAAACCGATTATTTCAACCCCTATTAAGGATGTTGTTAGAGAATATGGTGATTGTATTGAAATTGTCAGTAGTTCCGATGAGTTTTGCATTTCTGTCGAAAAGATCCAAAAGCAATCTAATAGAACCATTACCGCTTACGACATCATTCTAGAAAATACTTCCTGGACCTCTACCGTCGGCAAGATGAATGATATCCTAAACCAATTGTAAGATGAAGATAGATATAGTGATTATTGGTGCCGGCATTTCTGGATCTGTTCTTGCTGAACGATATGCATCAATAGGAAAGAAAGTTGTTGTAATTGAAAAAAGAAATCATATCGGTGGTAACTGTTATGATTATATAGATGAAAATGGCATTCTGGTTTCTAAATATGGTGCGCACTTGTTTCATACCCAGGAAGAGAAGGTCTGGAACTATGTAAATCGTTTTGCAAAGTGGTATAATTGGGAACATAAGGTAATAGCACAAGTCGATAATCAGTTAGTTCCGATTCCTGTTAATATTACAACCGTAAATAAGTTGTTTGGACTTAATATTACTTCTGAGCAGGAGATGAAAACTTGGTTGGACGATAATCGCATTACGATTAAAAACCCGAAGAACGGCAAGGAAGCGGTTTTGGATAAAGTTGGTCTAGAACTTTACGAGAAAATGTTTAGGCATTATACCAAAAAACAATGGAACAAATATCCTGAAGAATTAGATGCATCGGTACTCAATCGTATCCCGGTAAGGACCAATGAAGACGACCGTTATTTTTCGGATAAATATCAGGCGCTACCTAGCGGCGGATACACCAAGGTGTTCGAAAAAATGTTATCACACCCAAACATCGCCGTGCTTTTAGAGACCGATTATTTCGATATTAAAAACGAATTGACCGGCTATGACAAAATATTTTACACTGGGCCGATTGATCGCTTCTTTCAATTTAAATACAGCCTAGAAGATAAATTGGAATATCGCTCTATAAACTTTGTGAGTGAAACTGTAGATGCCGAATATTTTCAAAGTAATTCAGTGGTCAATTATCCCGGAATGGAAGTAGACTTTACGCGGATAATAGAATACAAACATTTTGGCAATCAAAAATCTCAAAAGACTACCATCGTAAGGGAATATACCACAGACGAAGGCGAGCCCTACTATCCGGTTTTAAATGATTCAAATAAAGCCATCTATGAAAGATACCAAAAGGAGGCAGAGAAGTTGAAGGATGTTTATTTCGTTGGAAGACTTGCCAACTATAAATACTTCAATATGGATCAGGCATTTCTAAACGCATTGGATTTATTTAAATCCTTAGAACCAGAAACAGAATACTATCAGCTTTCTACAAAAAAATTCTTCAACCCAAAAAAATCACAGGACCTTGAAGTTCAATAGTTTTTTTATGGGCGGGTTTGAATGTGCCGACGAGATTAATCGATCTGGGCAACGCATAAACCTTTTAAAGGAAACCGAACATGACATACGAGTCGATGAAGATTATAAACTATTAAATGAATTAGGAATAAATGTAGCTAGAGAAGGAATTTGTTGGAGCGTGGCAGAAACATCACCTTATAAATTCGATTTTTCATACTTGAATCCTTTTTATAAAGCCGCAGAAAAATACGGGTTTCAAATTATTTGGGATTTATGTCATTTTGGGTATCCAGATGGATTAATTCCGACCCATCCTCAATTTGTGACTAGATTTGAAGCACTTTGCGAAGAATTTGCAAAGTACCATTCTAGTATGAGCGACGCACCATTAATGGTGGCACCCATTAATGAAATTAGCTTTCTTTCTTGGCATTCTGGAGATATGAGAGGCACAGTTCCGTTTGCCATCCACAGTGGTAACGATATTAAATATCACCTCTGTATGGCTGCAATTAGAGGAATCAAAAGACTGAAACAAATACTTCCCAATTGTGTGATATTTGGAGTAGAACCATTGATTAAGATTCACGCGGCAGACGATTCTATATCTCTTGAGCATTTAAATGAAATCAATGAAAATCAGTATAAATCCATCGATATATTGTTAGGAATGAGTGACCCAGAATTGGGCGGTTCTCCTGATTTACTAGATGTTATTGGTTTTAATTATTATTATAATAATCAGTGGGACCACCATCACGTGATGATGAGTTGGCCGGAGACTGAAAGACCCGTGACCCCATTTTCAGAAATGTTGAAAACTGCCTATTTGCGCTATAACAAACCTGTTGTCTTAACCGAAACCGGGCATTTTGGATATGGTCGGGACCTTTGGATCAAGCACATTACAGAAGAATGTCTTAGAGCAAAAGCGTTAGGAGTTGATCTTAGGGGGATATGTATTTATCCAGTGGTAGACCGGCCAGACTGGGACGATTTAACCGATTATAGCAAATGCGGAATTTGGGATTTAGATGAATATAAAAACCGGATTCCCGATAATGGTTATGTAGCGGCTTGCAATAACGCCATAGAAATGGTAAAAGTTTCAGGACTTTTCTAAGTTCCTTTCGAGCTCAAACTATCAATATTCATCTTAATAAATCACGATTGTTTCAAAGTATTTAAACTCTTTCAACTTTATGGAGACATTGTACAAGGAAATCCCGGATGAAATTGAAATCACCAAGCAGATAGACGAAATCTCGAATGGTCTTGGTTCAAAACTTCCAGAACCTAATTCACAACTCGAATATGTGATAATTATTCCGGCTAAAGATGAAGCTGAAGGAATTACACAAACTTTGACAGCAATTGCGAATCAAAAAAACAAAGACGGTAGCGACTTCAACAAATCCCTATTTGAAATTCTGTTGTTATGCCATAATTGCAATGACGAAACTTTTGAAACATGTCAGGAATTTGCTAGAAACAAATCAAATCTCAACCTACAAATACTGGAACTACATTCTGAGGTTGCAAATACGGTAGGTTCTGCCAGAAGGATTTTAATGAATATCGCTTCTAAAAGAATACAGAAAACTGAAGGATTTATCATTAGTACCGATGCAGATACTTTGGCAGACAAATATTGGCTCTTTTATTTAACTTCCTATATTACTTCAAATTATGGACTTGTCTGCGGAATGATTACCGTAAAACCAAAAGGTCTAACGGAGCAGGCAAAAAAATATCTAAAGGCAAAGGACCTGTATTTAATGCTTCGCAGCGAACTAGAATCAAGTATAATCCCAGATCCTTATGACCCTTGGCCAAGACACTCTTATCAATGGGGACCAAATCTAGCCATCAAAAAAAGTGTTTATAATAAAATCGGGGGCATTAGACCGATGAGTTTTTTGGAAGATGTTGACCTCTACAATAGGATTGCTAGTTTAGATTATAAAATACGACACTGTATAAAGTCTAAAGTAACGACCTCCACCAGAATAGAACCACGCTGCGAAGAAGGCTTTGGTGCTGAGTTACGGGTCTGGTCAGAAATGGAAGGGGTGGAATACAACGTTGAAGGATTGCACAAACTTTTGGAAAGATTTAATATCTATAAAATGATATTCGAACTTTATAAAAATCCTACACCAGCCTTAGTTGAAGATTTATCGAATGCAGCTAGGACAGACCATTTTGGTTTATCAGAAATGCGAAAACAAGCTGCTAATCCTAAAGCCATGATTGTACAAATGGACAAACACTTATTCTACAGTGAAGAGTTTCAGGAGCAACATCCAAATACAGATGTTTTTGAAGCCTGTGAAGAAATTGACCAGCATCTTCATACGTTCTCTCCAACCTAAATCTAATTCTTTCTAAAGAGAAGCGCTTCGTAACGTTCGTGTTTGTATTGAGAAGCTAAAACGTATTGAATATCTTCTTTAATAAATTCCTTAAACATTTGGTGCACCTGTCGACCAGTTAAAGGGAAATCCCTAACATATGGAGTCCAATGGACCAAAAGGAAATAACCTTCTTCGGAAAGGTTTTTATCAATATCCTGAAACAGCTTCTTTAGCGCATCCTTAGATAAATAATAACCCATTTCGCACATACTTATAAAGTCGAAAGGACCATTAGGAAAGTGATACTGAAGGTCTACTTCTTCAAATATAACATTCGGTAGATTTGCATTTCTCTTTCTCGCAGATTCTAAGGCAATTTCATTAATGTCTACTGCCAATAAATTTTCAGTGTGTTTTGCCAGATAGGATGTTTGCGCACCGACGGAACAGCCCAGTTCTAAACCTCTTTTAAAATGTAAATCTGTAAGTAAAGTATTAATCCGAATATATTTTTCTTTTTCATATTCACTGGTAGCCAGATTCCATGGATCAGGATTTTCGGCATATAGATTGTCAAAGTATTCTTTATCTAATGATTTATTAGATTCTAGGGGCGTAAAGAAAAATATTTCATGCTCCCGTAAAAAAGGCGACATCAAATCATCGTTAAGGATAAAGCCTTCTGGGTCATCAGAAATAAGCGAAGATGTTTGTGATTTATGCGCATAGATCGCGTTACGCTTATTTTCTAAAACCTCTGTAATATCTAATTTAAAAGATTCCACCTCAGCCTCCTTAGGCCAATCATTCTCGGTAGAATTTTTATACAACCAAACGGGATACTCGATCAGTTCTATTTCCTTTTCTAGCATTTCTGTTGCTCTTTTCCCGATTTCATAGGTTTTGAGATGATCTTTATGAGGGTCTCGTCTCCATGGCATAAATATCGAAGCAATTTCGTTTTCTTCTATAAAGTTGGCAATATGTTGCGCTAAGTTCTCTACTTCTTCATGGGTAATACCTAATTGAGAATCTGGCTGACGAAGAAAACTTACATCGGGAAAAGGTACTCCTAAAATCCTACAGGAATCTAATGCTTCAGCTTCTCTTAAATCGGCCAAAACATTTTTAGGATGCGTTTTAGAATTAGGATGAGATGCAGATCCGCTGGTCATAAAAATCACAAAAACCGGAACGTCTTGAGATTTTAATAGCTGAATCATCCCGCCGCAAGCCAAAGCTTCGTCGTCAGGATGTGGTGCTAAAATCAAGGATGGGCCAACCTGTATATATAACTGCTCTACGGCAAGCAAGGGTGCCTTATTTAACTCTTCGAAGTTTATCGATTTGCTCATTTGTTTTATTATGTTGTTGAGTCGCATATTTACCTACCCGCGTCAAAGCTTCATCTGGCCCGGCCTGTTTAAGGTAAACTCTCAAGTCTCGGCTGGCCTTTTCTAGCGGATGATTCTCCATCATTCCTTGAATTCCGACGCATTTTTCGGATAATTCTATGGTATTCAAACAAATTTCTGAAGTTACCAAGCGCATCATGTTCGAAAAATTCGACCTAAATTCATTTTCATAGATTTCAAAACCATTAGCTTGAAGGTCTTCTGCCCTACTTAGCCATAGACTAGCTGTTTCTTGCAGAATTGCAAGTTGTCCTAACCGCATTTTTTGATAGGGATCTGAGGTTCGGTTATATTTTGTGAGATGCGCCATTGCAACTTCCGAAACGGTTTTGGCGCCTCCAAGTTGCACCGCCGAAAACCTCACCGCTCCCCAAGAAAAATAGGGTTCCCGATAATAGTCGTCAGCTTTCCCTAATAGTTGGTCCTTATCCACTTTTATACCACTAAAGTCTAACCTACAACTTGTAGAAGCTTTCATCCCCATAGGATTCCACAACGACCAGTCTTCTTTTATCTTACGCATCTGTTGATTATTTAAGACCAACATTTGGGTTCCTTCAGCAGTACGTGCGGTTATAAGTGGTCTTTCGATATTTAAAGCACCAGAGCAGAATGTTTTTGCGCCTTTAAGTATAAGTCCTTCTGAATCTTTTATAAGTTGAAGGCCTTCAAAAGGTCTTTCGGTATTCCAGACCCCAAAAACTTTATCGTCAAAGGCATCGCGGAATAAATGCTCTTTTTGGGAGGTTGATCCATAAATTTCAATTAAAAGCAAAGCATTGAGATGGCCTTCGTAGATTCTGCCAACCGACAAATCGCCACGACCAACTTCAAACAACAATTGCAGCATTCTTAGCTTTTCACTTTTTACTGATTTTACCGAGGAAAATTCAGTAGGGATGGTCGCAGTCATTAAGCCTTTTTCCTTTAATAGTGAAATGGCTGAGGCCGGGAACTTCCGAGAATCATCAGAAAGCTGATTGAATATTTCTTTATGTCTTTTTGCCTTAAACATGTAGGTTTAGATAGTAAGCGATTAGCAAAAATAATGGCATCTAGCCCGTAAACTAGCTGTAATAAAATAGAATGTTGCCTCGATAATATCCCGTAGTCACGACTATAGGGGAAAGGTGTTTGCTTTGTTGAAGCATCGCAGATTCTAGCTCTAAATTTTACATGAATTGAAAAGTAAAGTCTCCAGCTTTTTAGATATTTTAAATCGTTATTATTTCTGAAAGAGAATATTGATTATCTTCAAAAGATTAAAATTGATATTCTTATGAAGTTTTTTAAAAATGTAATCTTTATTAGCCTGATTCTTTTATCCGCTTATTCAAAGGCACAAACCTTAAACGTCTTTGTGAGTTCCCATCCGGACGACTGGCAATTATTTATGAATCCCAATGCTTATCACAGTCTAGACAGCCTTCAAAATAAGACCATTTTTCTGCATGTCACCGCGGGCGATGCCGGAGCAGAAATGACCGATAATTATTATTTAGCAAGGGAAGAAGGAAGTTTACGCGCCATCCGATTTATGGTAAACGCTCACGGAAACAAACCTGATTATGGAAAAGAAATGAAAATAGATTCTTCAAAAATAAACGGTCATAACATCCTTAATTATGAATACGCAAACGCCAAAGCGTATTTTTTTAGACTTCATGATGGCTATATCGTAGCAAATGATACCATGGTAGAACATGAGGGAAGTTTAAGAAGATTCTACAGTGGCATAAGCAGTTCAATTGCGCCATTAGACAAAAGCACTACTTATAATTCAATAGACGATTTAAAGAAAACTATGAAACAATTGGTGGAAAAGGAAGCAACAGGATTTGACAAAATAATCTTTCACTTGGCGGATACTGATAGTACATTAAACATCAATGATCACATAGACCATTTACATTCTTCTAAAATAATGCAGGAGGTAGCTGAAGAATCTGCAAATACCATGGTTTACCTTTATGAAGAGTACTCTACTTCTACAAAACCTTTGAACGTACATCCTGAGGACTATCTCATTTCTGCAGGAACATGGGGAGCAACCGCGTCTGGTCTTTCTGATTTAGGCCATTATCCGACCTGGGACGCCGCACATAATTCTTGGGTAGGAAAGCAGTATTTCAGAATAAAAAAGCAGTAAGAGTAATTAGGAAGCAACGCTCTCCATATGTACCATTAGCTGGTTTTTTACCTGTTCCCAAAACCTACTTACGGGAATTGTTTTTCTTTGGTGAGTTTTAATTATATCCAAAACGTCTGTATCTATTGCCTTGTTTCTATCGCTTATGGTCCTTACCTCATCGTTATTTATATAAGCCATAGAAAAATTATGAAAGCTTCTATGACTTCTAAAGCCACTCCAAATAATTTCTAAATCAGAATGTCTGTCGTCGGATTTTATTTTCTTCATTAACGATAAAATATCGTTTTTGGATCCTTCCAGAATTTGAAAAAAAGAATCATTGTAGTTGATTAAACAACCAGTAATATTGCGGTTAGTGTTATTTTCTTTTGAAGAAATGAGGATATTTCTAACATCTTCATCGGTATTTCCGCTATTTGCGACAGAGTGATAGCTCAGTTCGAAATGCGGTTTAATATTCTCAATAGATTTTCTGTATTTGGTAGGCGTTACACCGTAGTAATTTTGAAATTCTTTGGAGAAATAGCTTCTACTAGAAATCCCAACTAAATATGAAATCTCAGAAAAATTAAGATTTGTTGTCTCGATTAATTCTTTAGTCTTAGCCATTCTAGCATTTCTAGTGAAGGTATTGATGGTTTCATTAAAATAATGCTTGAAACCGGCCTGCACTTTCGCAGCAGAAATACCAGCATACTTTGTATAGTGAAGTATCGAATAGTTTTTATCTAGATTATTAACGATATGATTACTAAGATCTAAAACACGTTTTAATTCTTTTGTAGAAAGTTTTTCGCCTACGATTGACTCACTTTTTGGAGATTGTAATGATGAAATCTGATTAGCCAGAAGTTGAAGAACCGACGCTTCCATCAATAATCGATTTACAAAATCTATATTTTTGCCGACATACAGCTGCTTAGCAAAGTGGGCGATCTTAGAATTTAAAGGACCGAAATAGCGGTAAGGTCGGTCTGTACCTATAAAATTGAAAAGTTCTTGCAGCCCAGAAGATAAATATCCCCCTTTAAAATCTCTGTGGGTTTCTAAAAGCGACTCAACAATATAAATTACGCTTAATTTAACCCTTGATTTGGCTGGAATGAGAACGTCATTACTTCTGTGCTTTTCACCTTGAAGAAACACATTCTGCTTTTCGTTAACACTTTCGTAAATCTTTTCGTTGCCAAATTTGTGAAGCACATTTCCTTCTAAGCAATACATTAAATACAGAGTATTTGCTATTGACTCGTCTTTGGTAAAAAGGAAATCCTCTTTTAATTCTACATCGTAGATTATGACCGACAAACCAGGTAGTATTTCAAACGCACGAGAAATTCCGTCACCTAGAGCTTTGTTCCAGATCATTACAGCAGAACCGTAATCTTCATTAATTAAACTATCTGTTTCAACCGCCAACCTCTTAAGCATATCTAGCGAGTTGGATACTTTTACCTTGAATTTTCGCACTAAAAAATTACTTTAAAATTTAAAGGTTACAAGTTGTTTAAAAAAAATAACAATATCGAAAAAAAAATTAACATTTTTGAATCAGGATTTCGACCGTGATTCTTTCTAATAGACAGATAATGAAGTATTTATATAAAACTAGGGAACGAGATGATAAATTGCTACAATCGGATTCAATAAATCTTATTTACAATTTGAAGAATTTTAGATGATTGTCTATTAGCTTTGATCGAAGATAATTGCTTTACATCACATACTTTATGCCGATACCGGCATACTGATTTCGGTAGGCTCTAAATGACCGAGCTGTGATGTCTGTATAATTACTGGATCTTATTTTACTATAGACATCAGCGGTAAGCTTCCATTTTTCAGATATATCGTGCTCGGCTACCATCCTAAAGTTAGCATAACCATACTGTGTTTTTTCGCCGATCGAACCAAGATTATCCCTCGCTTCTATATCGGTGTAGTTTCGTCTCAAGTACTCGAATTTTGGACGAATAAGAGTTTTATCATTATCAAATGTGAATTGTAAACTCGGTCCTAATTCATTATATCCAGCTCGATCAGCACCTTTATCGATTCTAGCAGTGAACTCGAAACTCGGTTCAATAGTCAATTTAGAATTGATAGGTAAATCATAGAAAACATCGCCATGGAGGTAATTCCACTTTCTTTCTCCCTCTTGCGAATTGCTCAAAGAGTTGAAGGTGTCATATAATCTTTGTTTACTATAACCTGAAAAACCGTAGCTATGATTTAACTTGTCTTTTTTAAAATTTTGTTCAAACCTTAATTGCACGCCATATTCATCATATTGAAGGTCTCTAGTCCCATAGTCGTCATAGTTCTTAAAATTATAGAAACCTTCAACTATGGTTGTGTTTTTCGAGAAAAGAGACAACTCTAAACCTGTGCTTCCTCCGTAAGTAAAATATCCAAAGGGACTGATCAAAACATCGAAGTCACCATCGAATCCATCCCTATCCATCCGCTTAAGAGAGCCCTCTAACAAAAACTTTGAGTTCTCACTTATCTCATAATCATATCGATTCAATAATCTTATGCTCCAATAACTATCGTCGAAATTTTCGTAGAACAAACGGGCTTCTGGATTTAAGGATACCCGGATTCTGTTCTTGTTCCATTTATATCTATAATCGTAGTCTACCAGAAATTCTTGATAGGTGCTACTGGCTAAAATTTGATCTTGGGTAAACAGAATTCCTTCTCTTTCAACTTCCTTAGGGCTTCTAAAATAATTATACTCGTAACCATAAATAGTTTCAGCATTAAAAAAATGTTTGCTCTGTGAGTAAATGCTAGACGCGGATAATACTATTACTAAATAAATAATATTCTTTTTCATTGGGGATAAATCCTTAAATAGAAATGTTAGAAAAACTTAATGCTTTTTAGGTTATGATCCCATTTGGTAGCGTTTTCTAAGATTCGCTTGTAACGCTTTTTAACCTGTAGAGTCGGAATAAAATGTTGTTCTCTGGCCTGTTGTAATCCGCAACGATTAACCATTTGAATAGCTAATCCGGGACGTACATTGATTTCCATTATCTGGGGACCTTTTACCTTATCTATTACCAAGTCGATTCCTAAATATTTTAAAGGAAACGCTTTAGATGTTTTAATCGATAAATCAAGGATTTCTTCCCAAAAAGGGATTTCTAGACCAGTTACCAACTTTGGACTATCGGGATGATAGTTGCTATATGTTTTACCATCATAAACCTCGGTAAGTTTTCCGGTCTTCATATCAACCCCAATCCCTACGCCTTGTTGGTGTAAGTTGGCCATTCCGCCAGATTTAGAGGTAGGCATACGCAACATGGCCATTAAAGGTTTACTGTTTAGGGTGATAATCCTAAAATCCGGAACACCTTCATTATAGATTTCTGTGAAAAAGTGGTGAGGAACAATACATTCTTCAATTAAACAACTGTCGCCATCTCCACGTGAGAAAAATCCAGACACTATTGAAGTAATGTGGTGCATAATATCGTGGTCGCTGATTGCTTGACCTTTATTTAGCCAACCACCATCTTTTGATTTTCTAACAATCATAATACCACCTCCGCCAGAACCATTTGCTGGTTTTATAGCTAGAGATTGGTATTGTTGGCAATTCTTCCAAGCGTTTTCAATATCCTTTATCTTGTAGATTACTTGATAGGTTTCTGCGCAGGCTATATCTGCTTCATGAAGAATATTCTTGGTAATGATTTTATCATCTGCAAGTTTATAATCTTCACGCTTATTTTTGGTATAGATTAATTCTAGGTTCCTTTGATTAAGACCTATTACACCATTTGGATTGGTGAAATTTAATATCTTTTTAAACATAATTCTTTATTTATTAAAGTTTAAGAGCGGCTTAAACCTGATGAGCTCGGTCCATCTTAAACCAATGTATCTACCTAAGAGCATCGCTAGGGCAATGACCAATAATAATATTTCTGGGTAAAGGATTAGGACATAAGAGACTAAGGATTTATATAAAACGAGGTAGCAGATTACTACTGAAATTAGAGTTTGCCCAAATGTGATGGTTGCGTCCTTTAGGCCATGTTCTTCTATTAGCGTTGAGAATCTTTCAGCAGAAATAGTTAGAATTATCACAGGGAAAAAAGACAAAGAAGTTAACCAAAGTAGTTTGGTTTCCATTCCCAGGTACGAGCCAGCTAGCATAACCAAAATCATTAAGGTTAAGGATATTACCAATTTGGGAGTGTGTAACAGTTTCATTTTATTAAATGGTCTTGTCACCAGCCCAACGATTAGAATCAATACGATAAATGAAAAAAGGCCTTTTACGAACCCGATTTCTATCAACGAGAAAGAAATAAGCACCGGTAAAAAAACTCCAAATGTTTTTAGGCCAACAATGTTCCTAAGAAATGCCACGATAAGCCCACCAATCGGAATCATTAATAGTAGGGTTAGCATTTTGAGATTTATAATGTTGTTTTCAACCAAACCCCAAAGCGAAATAGGGAACTTCTGCCTAAATTCATTTGCGCTGATTTTTAGATAGGGCAGATTGACCTGTTTATTAATTTCATAGGCATAATCGAAATTACTACCGGTAAAATCAATCGCCATAAAATCGTCTCCTTCATATAACTCCAAATAATTAGATGGCAAACGGGCATATTGGTCATTTGAGGCATCGAAAGGAATCCAAGTGTCGTTAATGTTTATTTCTGACCAAGAATGGGTTTCATGGGTGTTACTCTCGTCTAGCATTAATCCACTTCTTACTCGGGCAGGATAACCTAAACTTCTGGCGAAGGCCACTAACAACCTGCTTTTACAATTAGATGACGCCTTATTTTGCTCGAAAGCCGCCGAGGCATCCTTTAAAGAAATTGCAGGAGCAGCAGGCATATTTTCTACATACTTATATATATTCTTAATCCGTTCTCGATCATTATCAGCCTTTGCTGCCAATTTCTTTGCAAAGTCTTGAATATGGCTATCACCACCCTGTACATTATCCGAGAATCTTAGATACGGTCTGTACTCTTTAGTAGGTTTTTGAAAATTCAGTGGTATTTTATACGTTATAGTTTTGCCCTCGAAGGTAAAATTGTAGTTAATATCTTCGTATTTATCTTTTACGGAGCTTACCCAAGATCCTTTGAGATTCCGTCCGTCTTCAAATTGAACAAATTGAACTTTGGTATTAGTATTATCATTAACAGAAGTTATACGTTGATGGTTATTACTTTTTGGCAAATAGCTGGTAACCGAGGCGCCCTCCTCATTTGCTTGATAGAAGTATCGATATGAAATATTATAGATTTCATCTGCGTAAAACCTGTCAAAGTATTGAAAGGAAGATATTAGTTTGGTACAAAGGGAAACAACTCCTATTATAATAAGAGTAAGCATTACAATGCGATAACTATAATAATTATTCATCTTTTTGTTATAATCGGCAAAACTATATTATTATTTAATCCAAAAAGAAATTACCTGTTTATCTGCCTACATCGCTTGATTATTAGTAATCTAAAGGCATAAACAGTCGATTTTTCGGTTATAAATCTTTAAAATCCGCAAGTAAATTCAATTGTTTAAAACTGAAGATTATTGCTTAGATTCTTTACTCTTCAAAGTATGACATAGGGGAAACTATAGCAAGATTGTGAAAAGTATTTGTAGATACGCAATTTTTAGAATTGGGGTTTTATTCTAAATAATATTATTTTAATGTGAAATCTGTGTTTTAAGAAGAGGAGGTTTAACCAAGGATAAAATCTTAAAAATAGTTTAACAGTCTAAAACAATTACTCGTTACCAGTTTTCTATTTCATTTCTAATTTCCTTGACCGACTTACCGGTAATTTCACTCATTTTCTGAAGCATACCGTTAAATCCGCCGCCTTCAAAATAAAGGTCTTCAGTTTCTAGTTCGGGAATGGATGCTATATATTCATCTTGTATCTCGTTCCATTTATCCTCAAGGTCATTATGGTTTTGAGTACCAGTGCTCTCATCATAATGTTTATGGTCTTGGTTAGCTAAATCGTCCGCAAAATGTTCTTTATGTTCTGTCATTCTCTTTACTTAAAATTAATCTTTGGTACCTTCAATATTTGCCATCATCCCATTATTAGAATGTTGTGATATATGAAAGTGATAAAAGCAGAACCACGAACATAAAAGGTTTCCAAAACTGATTAAGCATATTTTTTTGATGGTGAAATCTTTTGCAAAATTAGTTCTATTACCTTATTTATAGATAATTGAAGAAGTAACAATTGAACTCAAAATCATCTAATTTGAACACAATCGCTCCGAAGCAAAAGCTTTAAGGTGAAGAAACTAAGGGATTAATCCTCGACGAAAACACAATATGGATTTATTCATCAACTTTTAGGATGAAGCCTTTATTGTGTACATTTTCTATTGAGATACTTGGGTCTTGCTGAAGATATTTTCTAAGCTTAGAGATAAAAACATTCAAGCTTTTTTTGTTGAAATAGTCATTTCTTCCCCAAATTTTGATCAGAAGATCACGATGGTCCGAAATATTATTTTTCCTTTCAACTAAATAATTAAGTACCTCGGCCTCTCTTTCGGTTAAATTTATGGTCTGACCCTTGATGTTTAGAAGTTGATTAGATTTATTGAAGGTATAGTTGCCAATCTGTACAACGTTACTCTGAGTTGTTTTTTGTTCTGAAGAAGTCAATTTCAGCAATACATTTATACGTGCCACCAACTCTTCCTCATCGATTGGTTTCTTTAAATAATCTACCGCGCCTAAAGAAAAACCTTTGAGCGTATCAACTTTCATGGAACGTGAAGTCAGAAAAATAAAGGGTTGCTTCGGAAATTTTTCCTTTACATTTTCGGCAATCATAAAACCATCCATATCTGGAAGTGTCACGTCTAAAATCAAAAGGTCGTAACTGTTACCATCTAGAGCTTTTAAGCCAGATTTACCATCCTTTTTCCAAGTGATATCAAACTTTTTTAAACCAAGATACTGGGTCAATAGATAGCCCAATGCTTCATCGTCTTCGATCAATAAAATATGCGGCTGTTGTTCTAACATTTTTTGAGCGGAAATTTTAATGTGATTAAAGTTCCTTTATTTAGTTCGCTTTTTACTGCAATCTTCCCTTTATGTTTGTCCACAATCAATTTTACGTAAGATAAACCCAAACCATAACCTTTAGAATTTCCTTTTTGTTGATTGGCTTGATAGAACTTTTTAAAGATTTTCTTTTGCTCTTTTTCGGCAATCCCGATGCCATTATCTAAAATCGAAATCTCTAAATTTCCTGAGATTTTGGAAGCTTCAAGTTTTATTTTAGGGTCGATCGAGTACTTTTTTGCATTGTCTAAAAGTTGATAGATGGCATTTTCAAAATGAACAGTTTCATTGTCGATATAGAACTTTTGTTCTTCCAGAAAAAAAGTAAAGTCGAAACCTTCCAAATTGGAAACATTCTTAAAGTCAGAGCAAATTTCAACTAAAGCCGGACGTACATCGCTGCTTTTTAAATCCAAGACTTTTTTCGATTCAATAGAAGCCAGTTCTAATACCTGATCTGTCTGACTTTTTAATCGTTTTACCTGTTGCCTAATAAGTTGGATCAATTCTTTGTCGTGATTGGCTGAGGATTCCTCTAGCATTTTGGTAGCTAGCCCAATTGAAAAAATCGGCGTCCTGAGTTCGTGGGTTAGATTGTTTAAAAAATCGTTCTTGGACTTGATGATATTAGACTGCCAATAAAAACTGTACAACACCCATATAACCACCAGCACGATTACGACCATAAATATAATGCTGGGGTAAAAAAGCCCATCAACCTGGGAAAGAAAATATTTGTTTAAATCTATAAATTGAAGTTCTAAAGTTAGGGGTTGATTGATTTCTTCGGTTAAATAGCCTTCCATTTTAATTGGATAGAGCATAATATCTTCTTTGCCTACCACATCTTTGGAAGATTTTAAAAAGTCAACGCTATCCTTGCTAAAGAGCCGATAAGAAAACTTGGTCTCTATGCCTTGCTCTGCGAGTTTGTCTTTTAAAAAATCCTTTAAAAAGTAATTTGATGCATTGGTTATACTGTCGGTAGTTAATCCGAAATATCGGTCTTTGTCTATTGCATTCAGCAGAAGAAAGCTCAGCTCGTTCTTATAACTTAGATCATTTTGAATTTCTGCATTAGCCAAAGTTACCTTCTTATTAAACTGAACTTTTGCCAAGGCGAGCCCAATCTTAAGATATTGATTTTGGATGTAGAGAAGTCCAAAAACAGAAATCACAAAAATGACGATATAAATAACCCTTCGTTTCACAGTGGCCGAATTCTAATAAAATTCTGAGAGCTGAAGAAATTGTTAACCATTCATTAATGTCATTAACCTTTCGTTAATCTTTCTTAACCTATGCTTTTCTAAAATCATAAGAAAATGAAATAGATTGCAGCTAAATAAGCCAGCAATCAAAAGTAAGTTTTTATGATTATCAATTAGGTTCGGAAGATGTTCTTTTTAATCTGAATTCTGGAAGTGCTTATAAAATAATCAATGGCTCAAATTTATTACAATATAAGAAGCCATTAAATGCTTCAAAAAATATTTCAAATGACTGTTGTTCGAGTAGTCAGTTAGTAAATGACCCAGAGAGTGCGCTGGGTCATTTTTTTTGGGATGACGGATTTCTTGAGTTCATTGTAAGCTTAAGTTTAAACTTTAGAGGCAAAAATATTACAAAGCTGCTTATGGCCACTTTTTATCGTCAAGAATAATCCTAGATTATTTGGCTCCCTGTCCTTTTATAAATCTTCCTGGGAATGCACCGGTATGTTCACCATTAGAAAGAACCGATACCCCATTTACAAATACGTGTATTTTCCCTTCAGCAAATTGAAGAGGTTGATCAAATGTGGCATGATCTACTACCTTTTCTGGGTCAAAGACAACAAGATCAGCCTTATATCCCTCTTTTAGAAACCCACGATCCTTAATCCCCAAATTTGTAGCGGGTAAACCACTTAATTTATGAATGGCCTTCTGAACGGTTAACAAATTCTCTTCCCTAGTATATTTTCCCAATACACGTATAAAACTTCCAAAAGCCCGTGGATGCGTTTTAAAATCCTTTGAAAGATCCGAATAGGAACCTGCATCAGAACAAAAAGAGACCCATGAAATCTGTATTTTTTTACGGATATTCTCTTCAGACATACTAAAATAAATGCATTGGATGCGGCTGTCATCTTCGATAATCAGGTCTATAATGGCCTCTTCAGGTGACTGATTTCTCATTTCCGCCGCTTCTGCCACGGTTTTACCCCTGTAAATTGCATCTAGGGAATCCTTGTTAAAACCAACCATTAAAATCCCGCTGGCCGGTTGTTGGTCAAGTTCTTTCCGGATATCTTCTAAAAGTCGTTTCCTTGGTCCCGGTTGCTTCATGCGCGCGATCCAGGCATCATGTCCTCCCTCCTGTACCCAAGTAGGGATGACACCAGTTAAACCCGTTGAGCTGGCGTTATAGGTATACATATCTGCTGTGATCCGCAGACCGTTTGCCCGGGCTTCTTCAACTTTCTTTATTACAGAATCCAATAAATGCCAGTTTGGTTTACGGGATGTCTTTAAATGATATATTTCTGCAGGAATATTTGCCTTTTTGGCAATGGTCAGAAGTTCCTCAAGAGCCTCGATTACACTATGATCCTCATTTCGCATGTGGGAGATATACATCCCTCCATGATCTGAAGCCATTTTGCAAAGGGCAGTCAGCTCATCGGTATCGGCATAATCTCCTGGGGCATATATCAAGGAGGAGCCTATGCCCATTGCGCCTTCTTCCATTGCTTCCTTTACACTTTGTTGCATTGCGATCAATTCGCTGGCTGTTGCTCTACGGTTTTCATATCCAATATGCTGGATGCGGACGGTTGTTGCTCCTAGAAAGGAGGCGATGTTGGTTGATACGCCACTCTCAATTAAGGAATCCATGGCCTCCCCAAAGGATATATAGGAATCATCCTTTTTGTTCCCCTGGGGGCCGGGAGAAGTGCCTTCCCCAAATACTTCTAGGGTTACACCTTGTTTTAGATCAGACAATGATCGTCCATCATTTAATAAGTTTTCATAGCCCCAGCTAAGCATGTTAATAAATCCGGGAGACACCGCCTTGCCTGAAGCATCTATAGAAGTATTTGCCTTAAATTCCTTTTCGGGACCCACATAGATAATGGAATCTCCCAAAATGGCAATGGTTCCTTGATATGGTTCTTCCCCGGTACCATTATAAATTGTGCCCTTATGTATAACAACGTCACATATAGGGGGCTCATTGGTGCAATTAAGGAAAACAGTGAAGGAAAGAATTGCAAGAACAGTCGAAAGTGATTTCATATTAATTGGATAGATTTTAAATTTACAATAATATCCTTGAGCGGTATTTCTCGATATTCAGATTTTTTGAAGGTTTTATAGAATATGGAGCGTAATGATATTTCGTTTGGTTGCTTTTAAATTCATCATCAATGTGTATCCGTGTTCCAATTGGCTATAATGCGAGCGTGCCTGCAATAGTATCCTCAGCGTCTGATAACAGCTATACAGGGTTATCGGGGGTATTATAATAAATAGGAAGGCTTAGTTGGTACACTAAAGTTAGGGCTAGAGACCCAACATCTGGAACGCCTAATCCGGAGGCTTTCTATCAAACATTCGGTAAGCTGACCTCCTTAATTATTTTTCCTCCGAAATATTATCTTCTCTAAAAGGAGATGCGGCCAAATGAGCCAAAATTGAATTTTTAGCTAAAAATAAAGCCAGCACAAGGGTTACGAGTCCGCCAATCCATATCCCGGGGATAAAATCTAGAAATAGGAAATAATCATAGATGGTGTGAATAGCAATCGGTAAAAGCAGAGATAAAACGAGATAAACCAACTTCTTTTCTGACTTTGCCTTACCTAAATAATAACCCATTATCACAGCGAAAACAAAATGAGCGGGTATGGCAGAAATCATCCTTAACAAAGCAGTGGATGACGAACCCTGCATTACAAACGTCAAGTTTTCTGCGGTAGCAAATCCCATTGCAACAAAAACCGAATAAACAATGCCGTCAAAAGGCTCGTCAAAATGCTTGTTGGGAAAAATGATGAAGAGCACTATTATAAATTTCAAAATCTCTTCGGTGACGCCTACAATCAAGGACTTCTCCCCCACTCCAAGAATGTTTTTTTCAACATTAATAGAATTAAAGATATATTCTAAAATATCTATGTCGGCGTATAGGATAATCGCCCCAAATATATAGGCAATTGAAAGCAGCCATAATGGTTCCTTGTCGTATTGATCTAGATTATAAATGGTGACCATTATAAAAATTCCCGGTGTGATCGCTAAAGACAACAAGAATAAATCGTACCAACCAAACCGATGTATGAGTACCAGTGGGTAAAAGAGCACCAAGCATAACACGGTTATCAAAAATGTAGTGGCGACGATATTTCTGAATATTTTAGCCATAAACTATCTTTAGAATTTCAATGACACCATCCATTCGTCATAAGTTTTAGAGTTGGAGCCTTGGGAAAATGCCTTGGCCCAACCAAATGAAAAGGTTGAGGATAGGTGTGAGAACATGGTCAATTTTGTATCGACCTGAAAACCAACATTTTTAAAATTTTCACTGTATTCTCCTACGATACTTCCGTCTTCCAAGATACTATCATCATAATTTTTAGTGAATAGACTCCCGGCAAAGATGGTTGGGTGCGAATAAGTTGCAAAAAAGTTAAAAAATCCAAACTTCTGATAGTGTATTGGAGGTAAGATAAGGTCTAATGTCGCTTTATAAAAACTTTTAGCGATAATCGTTTTGTCTGCATTATAGCTTAAACCGGCAAATGAAAAAGGGTCTCTGTACATTTTAGAATTTGCATTATCTATATAATTATTACCAAATGAAGCAAAACCGTATCTAGTGAATGGATTAAAGGTTTTAGTGAAGGAATTTCCAGCTGCATTTCTGATCCAAATTGCAGTATGATTAATCGGTAATTGAAAACCAATATCAAAGGTCCCATGAGCCTTAGGAAAAAAGTTGCCTTCGGTTACTGAGGAAGAAACTGTCAATGAAGATTTTACTCCTTTTTCTGCATCTACTGCGCCAACCGAACCCTTTAAATTCCTATAAAAAAGCGAGCCATATAAATTGTAGAATAGGTTCGTATTAAAAGCACCATCTACAAAGTTTATCTGTTGAAAATCGGGAGATTGACTTAAACCATAATACGCATTTGCGCCAATCTTAAGATCCAGATTTCTCGGTGGATCATAGATGAGCGATTGACCATATTCCATTCCAACATTCAAACCTTCTCGTGATCTTTTGGTCGGACCAAAAAGATCATAAAAATCGGCATTATTATAGGTGGCATAAAAATCATATTTACCAGCGAACGCTCCACTTAATTTAGCTACGGAATAATTGATTGAAGCGTGAAAGGCTTCATCTTTATCAATATCTTCTTTAGAACCATCAATGCCGTTGGTAAAACTATTGGGAGTATAGGAAAGTGAAAAATCCAAGGCTTTTAATCCGATGGGATCTTGAAATCGAAAATAATAACCAAGTCCGAATTTATTTTTATAACCCACTACAATGGGATAGGCATAATTTAACCTGAATTCTTTATTCGCGCTATAAACTCCTTCTTTGGCGTTGAGACTTTCATCATCAAAATTTGTGTCTTGGTTTGGGACTTCGATGGTCCACTCCTTTAATTCAGGATATTTTTCCACGGTTTCATTACCCAAAAAGTCAATCCCTCCCACTTCAACATCTTCTTTATTGTAAACATAGACCGGTGCAAAGCCGTCACTGCGGTATTTAAATGAAAAGATTTTTTCATCATCGATTGGTACCGGCCTAAAATAACCGGTCAGCGCATTGGTCAAGATTTCGATGTCGAAAGTGTTGGTGTCTACCTTAAAAATATTGCTGACACCAGAATAATAAGAAGACCCTATAAGGTATGTACCATCCTTTGAATATTTAAAACTCTGCGGTGATGCAACTTCAAAATTGAAAACTTCCTTGAATTTTATACTGTCCTTTTCCTCATTCTTTATGGAGTTTATCTCATAAATGTTTAAAAATTGATTTCCATTTAAATCGGTCACCGCGGAACTTAAACTTTTACCATCCGGAGAAATATCGAGATCAAACATATCCTGTCCGTAGGGCAGCGTATATTTTTGCTCCCATTTAGAATATAGCCGACTGGGATTCTCTATATCCCGCTTAGGAATTCTTACGAGGGTGCTTATTCCGTTTAAATGCTTAACACCCCACAAAGACTCATCCTGTTTATTAAAAGCCAAATCGCCTATACGGGTATCCTTTTGCAATAATTTCGCTTGTCCTGTTTTTAGGTTGAAGGAATTGATGTCCCTTTTTTCATCGTTGTCGGTAGTGTAGAAAAGCAAATCGTTCTTCTCATCGTAAGCCAACGAAGTAACATTAAACAAGGTTGGGCCTTTTACATCTACTAATCTTTTAATTTTTCCGGTTGCCAAATCAATTGAGGCGATATGAGGGATTTTACCAGGGTAGTTGACGGCCACATAAATATTATTCCTTTTTTCGTCATGATAGGCATGAGAGACGCCGCCTAATACTTTTTCAGTAATTAAACTGTCTTGGCTGATCGGAAATTCTTCTAGTTTCTCAATATTCTTATGTTGAAAATCCTTTTCAAAAGCAATCCAGTTGTCCCAAGAATCGGTAAGCGGAAGGCCAAAGACATATTCAAAATTAGATTCGAAACCTCTTTTGCTATCGTCTTTCCGTTTGACCCAATCTATTAATTTATCTGGACCATATTCATTCGCCAGATAACTGACAAACCTAGTCCCGTAGTAATAGAAATTAGCTTTAGACATAAAATCTGCGGAAGTACCAGCGGAAGCAAGCGCTAATGGTGTATAAATCCTACTATCTTCTAGAACCCGTGTCCTAAAAAACATTTCGTCGTAGTTGCCCAAGGCGTTACCTTGTCCTCCATCCATCCAAGTTTCAACAAAAACCGCAATTCCTTCGTGCAACCATCTAGGTGAATAATAGCGCGGATTGGTGAGATAACTGTAGAGCATAGAAATGGGATGCTCGTCAGAACTTTTCACCTTACCATGAAACACTTTTCGGTAGAATAAATCACTTTTGGAAGCATTATCTAACGCCGCAACATGAACCAGTTCATGATTCATGATAGAAAAAACACGTTCGCCCGCCACGCTAGATTCAAAAGAATAATTGAGCGGCGATATACAGGTAGAAATTAGATTAATGGGAAGAGACGTTGCACCACCGTTTCCATAATCACCAAAATCCTGAAATATGATAAAGATTTTTTCTGACGGCTCGTAGTCGAATAATTTCCGGTGAAAATCCAGAGCATTATGGGAGCATCTTATAGAGTGATTTAGAACGTAATCTAGCTGCATGCTAGAGCTTATAATAATAAAATCGTCCGTTTCAATTTGTTTGAATTGAGAGAAGGACTTGAAGCAAAAAGCAGAAAACAAAAAGAAGAAGAAAACTATTTTTCTCATTATCTAATTTATAAAAAAAGGAGAAACTTTCATTTCTCCTTTTATTTTTCACTTTGATTGTTTTTAGACGAACCTTCTCTGAAACTCTGTAGAAGAGGCCAACTTTTTAAATTCAGGTGAAGACATTGCCTTTTGAAAATCTGGTGTATTCATCATTTTAAAAAACTGTGGTGATCCAGATAATTTCTTGAACTCAGGAGTTCCCGCCATTTTAAGAAATTCTGGGGAAGACATTACCTTTTGGAAATCTGGTGACCCTATCAGTTTTTGAAAATCTGGAGAAGACATTAACTTCTGAAAATCTGGTGAAGACATCATTTTTTTGAAATCTGGAGAAGCTGATAGTTTCTTGAAATCTGGAGAAGCTGATAATTTCTTGAATTCCGGAGAACTTGAAAATTTCTGGAAATCTGGTGATGACATTGCTTTTTTGAAATCAGGAGATGCCGCTAACTTTTTAAATTCAGCAGAGCTCAGGAGCTTCTGAAAATCTGGAGCAGACATTGCTTTCTTAAAGTCGGGATTAGATATCGCCTTTTGAAAATCCGGAGAACCCAAAGTCTTCTGAAAGTCTGGAGAGCCGACCATTTTTTTGAAATTTGGAGAAGTCATTGTCTTTTGAAAAGACGGTGAACCCACCATCTTAGCAAATTCTGGATTCGCCATTAACGCTTGGAAATCCTCGTTTTGAAGAAATTCTTGTACTTCTTCACCGTCGAGATTAATTACGACATCATTTCTGTTATCGTACTTTTTGGCCTTACTAACGCCTTTAATACCTTCATTTCCCGAACCAGAAAGTTCACTAGGGTTGAAAATACGTGATTCATTTTGTATTAATAAATATGCTACTGCACCGATTACTAATACAACCGCCATAATTAAGAAATTTAACTTACCATGGACTTTGTTTGTGTGCTTACTCATAATTAATTGTGTAAATAATTATTTCCCAAACAGCAAAACTGTTGTTTTGTATAACCACCTTGGTTACTACTTAAAGATATGAAAACTAAAGCTTTAGGAATAATATATTTATGAATTTTGAGACTTGTATATCGTTTATCTATTGCGAACTAGTACACATAGTGTCTATTGACCAATAGACAAGGTTCGGAAAGTGCTTAAAAGATTGATGTTCCCATAATATTGAAATCATAGAATTACCTTTTTACTAATCGAAGACTTTGCTCTGAAAATCCTAGATTTATTAAATATCAGTTACTTAAGTCCACTAAAACATAACATTTTTGAAAAAATAAAGTCAGATATTTCGGTGAAAAAAGCGAAAAATGAAAAAATTTAGAAATTATTTAAGAGATTTTAAGAATAAATTGTAAAACATTCTACTTCCTAATTTGAAAGTTTCTCGTTGCCGAAGAATCAATTAAGGTATTGGAAATAATAAAATGACTCAGCAAGCTGAATCATTTTAGCAATTGTCGGGATGACAGGATTTGAACCTGCGACCACTTGACCCCCAGCCAAGTACGCTACCGGACTGCGCTACATCCCGAATAATGCTATGAAAACCTGTGTCCTACCGCAGTAATATTTACTTAATTTTCGCTGTGCAAGATATAAACTATAAACATGATCTGCAATTGCGACCATCACGCCAAAGGCGTGATACGCTACCGGACGGAGCCTGTCCCGAGCCATGTCGAGGGGCTACATCCCGTTTCATTTATCAGATAAGTATCTTTCAATACCTCTTTTCTTTATTTTTCTTTCTAGCGACATAGCTTCCGCTCTGTCGAGACACTTAAAGTCGATAATCTTTACCCAAGGCATACCCTTTGAAGTGTAATTCCCTTGTCCAGAGTTATGTTGCAAAAGTCTATGCTCCATATTCTGTGTCTGACCACAGTAATATTTATTTAATTTTTCGCTGTGCAAAATATATACTATAAACATGATATGCAATGGCGACCATCACGCCAAAGGCGTGACACGCTACCGGACAGAGCCTGTCCCGAGCCATGTCGAGGGGCTACATCCCGTTATATTTATAAAGTAACACTGCAAAATACAGAATTCCTCTTCGAAATCTATTCTACAAACGTAATCATCACGTGCGACCATCACGCCAAAGGCGTGACGCGCTACCGGACGGAGCCTGTCCCGAGCCATGTCGAGGGGCTACATCCCGTTTCATTTATCAGATAAGTATCTTTCAATACCTCTTTTCTTTATTTTTCTTTCTAGCGACATAGCTTCCGCTCTGTCGAGACACTTAAAGTCGATAATCTTTACCCAAGGCATACCCTTTGAAGTGTAATTCCCTTGTCCAGAGTTATGTTGCAAAAGTCTATGCTCCATATTCTGTGTCTGACCACAGTAATATTTATTTAATTTTTCGCTGTGCAAAATATATACTATAAACATGATATGCAATGGCGACCATCACGCCAAAGGCGTGACACGCTACCGGACAGAGCCTGTCCCGAGCCATGTCGAGAGGCTGCATCTCGCTTCTAGATAATAAAAGTTTTTCAAAAATAGAAATTAATCGAGACTCATTTGGGTGTAATAAGACTTCACAATACCTTCCCCATATTTTCTTTCTAATCGTCTAATCGTAAAATGCGACTTTGCCATTCTTTGGAAGTGTTCCATAAAGATATAGTTAATCGCTCCACCACCCGCAGCACCAATTACCGGTATTGCTTGGGAGATAAATTTTTCGGAAATCTGTATCGTTAAACGCGAAGCAATCAAGCCCACCGCCATCAACACCGGATTTGCACTGGTCAACATCATTTTACCCAAACCTTTTACGCCATATTTAGATAGATAAGTCGTCGCGCCCTTTAACGCCGCGGTCATTGCCATACGGCTCGTATAATAGCTTGTCTCTGCTAAATCATCATCCTTAGACTTGCCGCCTAGTGCAAATACTTGTAAGCAGGCCATCTGTGCTTCGGGAGAATAAATATCTTCTCCCTCACTCCGAGCGATATCCATGATAGACCTCATCATAAATCTGGTAGATATAAAAAGTTCGGAAACAAATATTGCTGCACCGATCGGATTAAGAGAACCAAAAAAACCACTTCCAATACCCGTGGCACCTACCAAAGCCTTATACGTCGTATTAGAAGGCTCCTTAAATTTCTTTTTGTTTTCCATTGAAGAAATATTGCTCTTTAAAATCTTGAAGAGAATATTATTGATATTCTTGGAAAGCCATTTTTGTTGTTTTTCTGGTAACGCCTCTATTCCGGATTCTACGCTGCTACCCACCTTATTTAAACCTTGCATAATCTTCCCAACATTTTCCATGTCGTACTTTGCCAAACGCAAGGCTGCGAGGTCAGAGGGCTTCATGGTCTGGTCGGATTTCGTGGCGAGTTCAGCCTTATTATTTTCTTCCATAATGTTTTTCTTTTGCTGATTTTATTGCATCAAAATCGACTTTCAATATACTATAATCACTAGGAATAACTGAAACTTTTAGAATTAATTATTAACTGCAAATCGAAGCCTAAAGAGTCTAAGCAACTCTATTAATGAATATTTTCTTAGCTGTTAAAATAAAGCTAATTAACCGATTGCGTTAAAAATGATTTGCTTTCAAATTTATCTTGAACCAAAAATCCCCAAACCTGTAACCATGAAAGCATTAAAACAACCTCGTATTTCGGAAGCTAATTATGCCAAAATAGTAGATAGGATAACGATTGCTGTCTTTCAGATTGTAATCGTTGTATCTATCTATGCAGTTGTCGAAGGTATCTTTTATATTCTAGGATAAACCAATCTTCAAACCTAGCCAATTTCAACTTAGCCAATTTCAACTTAGCAAAAGTTATTCATATTACCCATAAAAAGAAATCCCGCCTCCTCACTACAATTAGTTATTGTTAGTTCGCGGGCGAGATGCTCTAGGTTCTCTTATTTAGTAATTGAGAAATATTACATTTTCTCTTTATTGGAAAAACTCTTTTTCAAACGATCAGTTGCCATTTTTTGAGCATCAACCGCTTGATCTAAAACGGCGTTCATACCAAAAAATTCGTGAGTCACACCTTCATACATTTTTCTTTCAACATCAACCCCGGCAGCCTTCAATTTTTCGGCTAATACCTTGCCTTCATTTTCCAACGGGTCTATTTGCGCATTGATAATTGTCGTTGCAGGAAGCCCAGAAAGATCAGCATCTATAAGATTTATCAGAGGATCGTTATTGGTTTTCCAATCTGGTACATATTGGTCAAAGAACCATTTCATAAAACCTTTGTTTAAAGGCACCGCTTTTTCGTATTCGGTATAGCTCGGAGATTCGATGTCGCCATCTGTAATCGGATAAACCGAAACAATATGCACCGGTAATTTAACTCCTCTTTCCTTGGCCATTAAAGCCATTGCAACCGCTAAATTACCTCCGGCACTTTCGCCTGCAGTAGCAATCATTTCTGGGTTTCCGCCTATTTCAGCCGCATTCTCTACCACCCATTTGTAAGCCGCGAAAGAATCTTCGTGAGCAGCCGGAAATTTATTCTCTGGGGCTTGTCTATAAGCAACAGAAACTACCACCGCATTTACTTTTTCTGCCAACGCCATTGGCGCAGACTCATAAGTGTCTAGGTCGGCAATAACCCAACCACCACCGTGGTAATAAACGATCACTGGTAATGCTATGTTTCCAGCATTTTTTGGAGTGTAGATACGAACCAGAACACCTTCATCACCAACAGGCAGAATCTTGTGGCTAATATCCACTTTGGTCTCGGTTGGTTTTACTCCTGTTTTATGAAGTAGGTCCATTACTGCATTGGCAGGCAATTTAATATTACGATATTGAAAACCGGTTGCCCCATCAAAAGGTGGATTTTCATATGATTGAAACTGTTCTATAACGGCCAACATCTGAGGGTCAATATTCGGCGCCCATTCTGGTTGAGGGCCGTTGGGCATTATTTTCATGGGATCTTGGGTATTGATCTTTGGATCTGTTTTTTTCATTTCTTCTTTTTCTTTTTTCTTTTCTTTCATGTCATCTTTTGTTTGTGAGAATGCTGTTTGAAACAGCAGCAGAAATAATATGCCGCTTGCCCACAGGATTTTCTTGGTTGAAATTATTGGAGGTTGTTGTGTTGTACATTTACTTTTCATAGCAATAATGGATTAAATTGATTAAAATAAAATGGTTTATAAAGGGGGTCTGGTAAAAATTGAAAAATCAGCAAAACGTAGTCGTCGTTTTTGGCCTATTTATTTCTTAGCTCCCGCAATTTTATAGGTTGAAATTCTCTCTCCTGCAGGCATGCATTCGTATAGCATAGTTTGAAGACGATTCTTTAAATCGTTCCGATGTTAAGACAGCAGCAATAAGTAAAAAGATTTTAACGAAGTTAGACCAAGCAGTAAGACATACTTGTATCTAAAGGATTTAAAGCTAGCTCTAAAAGTGAAGCAATTCTTAATTTTTGAAAGCGCAATTAAACAAAGGATGAATTCTGAAAAACTAGCTAGGTTGCATTGAGTGTTGCTCAAATACCTTGAAATTTAGATAAATCTAGAAAAGAAGATATAAGCAATGGCGAACTGAAAAATGTAGAGACAAAATAAGGACGTTTTGATTGGAATTATTAGCTATGATTTTAATTGATGTGATAAATCATTTATATTGAACAAAATTTCCTACTTATGAAGACCTATCCCCAAATAAAACTCACTCTTTTTATAGTGCTATCGTTGCTGTTATTTAAAGGTTCTAAATGCGATAACGATGATGATATTGTAAGTCCCATAGACCAATTACCATCTGCTACCCAAACTGGCGCACAGACCTTTGGGTGTTTAGTTAATGGGGAGGCATATATTGATGAATCTCGCAGTTTCAATGCATTCTATCAGTTAATTGATGGTGAATACTACTTTAATGTGGGTGCTTCGGACCAAAATAGCATAATCGACCTAATGGTAATCGCTACCAACGCTATGCACATTCAATCAAACACTGAATATCGTTTGTTATGTAATAGTCCAAACAACTTCTATTCTGAAGTATTTTTAACGGGTGAGTTACTATTAGAAACAACTTGTAATTCTCATTATGGCATTATCACTATTACTAATTTTGAACCCGAAAACAATATTGTATCTGCCGAATTTGATTTTGATATAATTGATCCTCGTAATGGTGAAAGAATTGAAATTAGAGAAGGACGGTTTGACGTATTGTTTAATAGATAAATTTATATGAAAAACCTACTTATTATAATTATGCTTATCTCAATATTGGGCTGTAGCAACAACGATGACGACGCAAGTTTACCTGAAGCAACCCAAACAGGAGAAAATACCGCTGGGTGTTTGGTTGATGGTGAAATTTTGGTTCCGAAAGGCTCTTCTTTAGGCGGGCCTAGACTGAGAGCTTTTTATCAACGTGATGAGAATGGCTTCCACTTTGGATTGATAATCGCAAATAATTCAATCGAACCCCAAGAATATGTAAATATAATTATGAACGACACTTTGGTTGAGGGTGAATCATATAATTTAATTTCACAAGTACTTGATAAAAATGGTTACACCTCCAATTTTGGAGAATATATTGTTGGTTTAAGACCTGATTATATAACTACAGACACACAAGTTGGACAAGTAACAATCACAAAACTAGATACACAAAGAAAAATAATCTCTGGCACATTCTGGTTCGACGCCATACATTTTGAAAATAAGGATGTTGTTGAAGTTAGAGACGGCCGATTTGATATGAGGTATGTAAATTAATAAACTATTTAAAGATTAAAAAAAATCCGAAAAAGTGTTGAAGCTTTGTGAACTCAAATCGATAATGTCAAAAAAACATTAACGATTGAGTTTAAATAGTTTTTTTGCTTTGTTGAACTCCAATAAATCCTAAAAAGTAGCCTCGCCAAGAATCGAACTTGGATCTAAAGTTTAGGAAACTTCTATTCTATCCGTTGAACTACGAGGCCAAAATATTCTTCAAATATTTAAGAAGAAAACTCTATTATCTCAGGAACATTTTGGTTCGATGCGATGAACGACGAAGGGCAGATTGTAGAGATAAGAGACGGACGTTTTGACTGGAATTATTAACCAAAATTATAAAGTTGAGTCTAAAATTCTACTTATGTAAATACTAGTTACCTACTACGAATTCCCTAGGGTTTAATGTTTGGTCTTACTCGTCAATAAAATGTTGATGATTATAAAATAGTAGATGCAAAGTATTTATCTTACCAAACTTTGATAGATAAATTGAGGGTAAGAACATTGCCCTCAAAAAAATTTGATCACACTTTGATGAAAATTTCCTATAGAACTAAGTTTTTTGATACAGGGCCATCGACAGGCAGGATAACATGAAATTCCGCACCTTCCCCTTCTTTAGAATCCGCAAAGATTAGACCTTTATGATTGTCAACGATACGTTTTACTAAAGCAAGTCCAATCCCAGTGCCTTGATATTCACGTGGTTTGTTTAATCTTTGAAAAATCTTGAAAATATGTTCACCATATTTTTTGTCAAAGCCGATGCCATTATCCTTTACCAAAATTTCAATATATTTTTGATGTTCATTCAAACCTCTGTATAACTCAATTTCTTTAGGGTCTAGTTCTTTTGTAGAGATTTCAATTTTAGGTGGAATAGCCTTATTGGAGAATTTTAGGGCATTATTGATCAAATTATAAAAAAGTTGGCTTATCTGGTGCGGAATCGACTTTATCGTTGGTAGAGGAGAGATGTCTATCTGAGCATTTTTTTCCTCTATAAGGACTTCAAAATCCGGAAGCAAGTCCCTCAATACCTCATTAAGGTCGGTATTTTCCAAGAGTAAATCATGATTAGCGACCCGAGAATAATCCAAAAGATTTTTTACCAAAGTTGTCATCCGTTTGGCCGATTCTTCCATTTTTTCCACATAGGTAACCATCTCCGGAGCTAAGGTAACATTCTCACTGTTACGCAACCTGTCCGAAAATATCAATATCTTTCTTAATGGCTCCTGTAAATCGTGGCTGGCAATATTTGTAAACTGGTCTAGCTGCTCGTTAGTCTTCTTCAGTTCATCAATGCTTTCTTCATACTTCTGAACCGCTTTTTTTCGTTCCGTGACATCCTCGATAGCCAGTAAAATTAACTTATCTGATTTATTACCATCTACTATTTCTCTGGCGTTAAGTTGAAAGTTACGATATCCGATTTTAGGCAGTTCTAATTTTATATCAAAATCCTTTAGAACTGCTCTTTCGTTCAAGACCTTACTTAACAAGTTTTTTAGGGCATCATCGTTCCATTTTCCTTGCTGAATGGTAAAAATGGATTTCCCCAGCACATCATTTTCCCTAACCTCGAATTTTTTAAAAAACGCATCGTTACCACTTCGCAGCCGCAGATCCTTATCTAAAACCACTAAAGATTCCCGAAGAGTTGCCAAGATAGCTTCGGTATATTCAAATTGATGCTTTATTTGATTTTGCTTTTCAACCAGTTCTTGGTTAATGATCACCAGCTCCTCATTGGTAGATTGCAATTCTTCTTTGGAAGTTTCTAGTTCCTCATTTAAGCTCTGCATTTCTTCATTACTGCTAAGCAGTTCTTCATTGGCACTTTGAAGTTCTTCATTTGTGGCCTCCTGGTCCTCACTGATACTTCCCATGTCTTCACGAACTTGCGCGAGTTCATTTCTTAAGGCAAGGTTTTGTGCCTGTAGCTCGTTCTTGCGAGGTTTAAATATCCCTTTAAAAAGTTTCTTTATTTTTTCAGATGGTGGTGAAGCTGCCGATTTTCGATGGAAAACAATCAAATAGTGTGGCTCCACCGTACCCTTTAGGGCAAGGACCTCTATTGTTACCAAAAAATTTTCTTCTGCTGTATGTATCGGTATATCCTTCTTAATGACCGGGGATTTGCCGGAGCGGACCTTATGTATAGCGTTCCGGAGTTCAAAACCCAGACCCTCCTGAGCCATTTTGTTAAGATTAAAGCTTGGTTTGCCTGAGTGATGCTCTAGAAAGGGAGAAAGGACACCATTGATATGCACAACCTCCATTTGATCATCAACGATTACGTTAGGGGGTGTATGTCTGTCTATTAGCATTTTATCCGCGACTTTTCTAAAATCTGGTTCCTTGTCCGAATATGAAAACTTTGGTTCTATAGATTTTAAAGGCGGTTGTTTTATTTTGGGGGCTGAAGGCACATAACGTCCTAGACCTTTTGTACGGGAGTAAATTTTTTCGTGTTTAGAAACAGGAATAAATTGATTAGTAGATGAGCCTACAGTTTCAGCCTTACCAAGGACAAGATAACCATTCTCTTTTAGGGCGTAATGAAATGTGGTCAATGCTTTCTTTTGCAAGAAAGTATCCATATAGATAAAAACATTTCGGCAACTTAATAGATCGATCTTTGCGAAGGGAGGATCTTTCAAAAAATTATGAGGAGCAAATACGATCAGGTCACGAATGGATTTATTGATCCTATAATCACTGTTGATCTTGGTAAAATATTTCCGCCTCATGTCCTCCGTTAGGGATTCAACTGCCAAATGGTTAAATATGCCCTCCCTCGCATGTTCAATGGCTTTGGTAGAGATATCGGAAGCGAAAATCTGTATTTTTGGTCGACTATTAAGAGCATCAACAGATTCATCAAGAACATCTTGTAGGGTCATCGCCAGAGAATACGCTTCCTCCCCGGTTGCACAGCCCGCTACCCATAACCTGAGTGTGGGGTTCTGTTTATCTCCATTCTTTAATAAGTCCGGAAAAATTTTCTCGCGCAATTCATGGAACATTTGAGTATCCCGGAAAAAGGAAGTCACCTGTATAAGCATATCCTGAAAAAGGGCTTCCTGTTCATTTTTATCTTCCCGTAGCAATTCCAGATAATTTTTTAAAGAATCCATTTCATTGATTCCCATCCTTCTGGCTATACGACGTTTAAGGGTTGGCTGCTTATAATAATTAAAATCCACATTAGAGCGAAGGCGCATCAATGACAGGATTTGTCTAAAGGCATCCTCTTGTCCTTTTGGCAGTTTTTCTTCGTCCCAAGTTAATGTATGTTGATAGGCTATATTGGTCTTTAATAGTTTCTTTACGATCTCTTCTGGCGAAAGAACAAAATCTACCACCCCTGAAGAAATGGCATTTTGGGGCATTTCTACCCATTTAGCTGTTTGTGGATCCTCGGCAAAGGTTATTCCACCATGTTCTTTTATATGCTTTAGACCAAGAGTGCCATCATGCGCCGTCCCCGAAAGAACCACGCCCGCAGCTAAGGTCTTATGTATCAATGCCAAGGACTTAAAGAAATAGTCAATGGGCAGGTTTTGTTCGTTCTTCTTGCGTGGGCTTAGATTTAAGACGTGATCGCTAACCGTAACCAGTTCATTTTCTGGTAAGATGTATATATGATTGGGTTTAATTTTAAGCCCATCCGTTATTTCATTTACTGCGAGGGTGGTATGGTTGGCAAGTATTTCAGGAAGGAGGCTCTCATGATCTGGATCCAGATGTTGCAGAAGAACATATGCCATCCCCGAATCTACGGGGATGTCCCCGATAAATCTTTTAAAGGAATCTAATCCTCCGGCAGAGGCACCCACACCAACAATGGGAAATATAGGAGAATGTTTCGGCATAAAACTTGATATCCATTAGGGTTTTCATTAAGATCAAGGCAAAATCCTAAAAATGTGAAGTTATTACAACCTCACTATAATATATAACATTAACGAAGAAAATGTTGCTCCGATGCAGAATATGTGGTATTTTTCCGTAACTAAACTTTAGATTCTAACTAATGCGCCCTCAGAAGGTATATATGATCGTTGATGACGATCTAGACGATTATGACTTTTTTTGCGCCGCTATGAAGGAAATCGATCCTAAGTGCAAGATTGTCATGGCAAAAAATGGTGAAGATGCGCTTCAACAACTGGGACAAGATAATTTTGAGCTGCCCAACTATATATTTCTAGACCTCAACATGCCCCGAATGGACGGTAAGACCTGTCTATCGCATCTAAAAAAGAATGAGAGGTTAAAACATATTCCGGTGGTTATATATACCACTTCCTCTAGCCAAAAACATAAAACTGAGACCCTGAAACTGGGTGCTGATTATTTTCTTAGCAAACCCGCTTCTTATAGAAGTATAGTTTCACAGTTACAGAAGCTATTGGATTCATTGAGTTTACTATCAAAATAAATCTTCCACTAACAAATTCCTGGATTCTACTTCATAGATTTGCTTGCATGCGGCTTTGTTAAGTAAGGGTTTTAAGTGGTTGGATTCCGTTCCCATTAAATTAAAAATATCGGTCTCGACACGGGGGCAATGGAGCTGGGCAAATTTATATAATATGGGAGGGCAACATTTATATTTGCAGTTTTACCCTATAGAAATATATCTGAGCTAGAGTATTTTCTTTATCCTACATTTGTCCATACGGCTAAAATGCCCATTTATTGTATAGAGTAAGAGATTTAAAAGTAACTTCCGGAGGTACATTGAAAAAAATTTAAGCAATGATAAACTGATTAGACATTGATTGGTCCTGCTTAATTTATTCGGATTAATGAACTGGACTCAACATGTTTTTTATAAATGTAAAGGATGAAATATAAAGATTTATATGATGTTATATCGATTACGAGTAATTTAGTATATTCCGCTTTTTTATTTTCTGATCAAGATTTATTTAGCTTGTTTTAAAACAATTTTCCAATGATGGTTTGGGGTATATTTATAATCTGTGTTATAATTTTTTTGGCTTTGGATCTGGGTATTTTCAACCGAAACCCCCACGTCATCACTACTAAAGAAGCTTCTTTATGGACAAGCATTTGGGTGAGCCTTTCTTTTGCGTTTTCCGGTATAATCTATTGGTTGTATAGTACAGGAACTATCGATAATGTAGATGAGCTAACCGCTGCACAGGCAACGATTAAATATATTACCGGTTATCTAATTGAATTGTCCCTAAGCATGGACAATATTTTCGTCATCGCCGTAATCTTCGCTTCTTTCGGAATACCGCAAAAATACCAGCATCGGGCACTTTTCTGGGGGATTCTAGGAGCTATCGTTTTTAGGGGACTAATGATATTCTTTGGAGTGGTACTGATAAAGAAATTCGCCTTTACGACCTATATTTTCGGGGCCTTTCTGATTTTTACGGCAATAAAAATGCTTGTAAATAAAGAAGGAGAATACAACCCAAAGAATTCTTTTGTATTTAAGACTATTAGAAAACTTATGCCCATAACATCCCAACTCCATGGTCAAAAGTTTTTTGTTAAATTAAAGGGTGTAAGGGCTGCAACACCCTTGTTTATATCTGTAGTGGTAATAGAGTTTACCGATATTCTATTCGCATTAGACAGTGTGCCCGCAATTTTGGCCATAACATCTGATCCTTTCTTGGTCTTCAGCTCTAATATATTTGCGATCCTCGGCTTACGTTCTATGTATTTCTTTTTAGCCAATATGTTAAATAAGTTCCAATACCTAAAATATAGTCTGGTGGCCATATTAATTTTTGTTGGCTTAAAGCTATTGCTAGAACATTATCTTCCATTTCCAGAATGGCTTTCGTTAGCATTTATAGCTACAGCTCTTTTAGTAGGAATTTTGGTTTCCCAGAAAAATTTTAAACAAGAAGGATAATAAATTTGAAGGGAAAAATTATGCAAAAAACTTATAAGAAATTCCGGTTGAGCAAGATCACCATCAATACTTGTTTTAAATATTGCTAACTTTCCCAATAATATAGGTTATTTTCCTGATTATAAGGAGATTAAAAGCCTTGCCGTCTAACTTCAAAGATTATCGTAAAAGGGAGTTGTAAAGTAATGCAAACCTGAATATTCTTTGGAGTGGTTTTTAGTATTGAAAATTAATATGCTTAAAAAAAAATCTTGGCGAGATGTACCACTTCTAGAGCGCTGTGACCTCATCAAAAAAGCCGGAGAAGTGTTGCGCGATAATGTCGAGGAATACGCTAAAATGATAACTCTGGAAATGGGAAAACCCATTTCAGAATCAAGGTCAGAAGTCAACAAGTGTGCTTGGGTATGCGACTACTACGCAGAAAACGCTACCGCATTCCTTGCAGACGAATTCATAATTACAGACGCTAGCCAAAGTTTCGTAAAGCATGATCCCATTGGAGGTGTTTTGGCCATCATGCCCTGGAATTTTCCGTTTTGGCAGGTCTTTAGATATGCAGCCCCAACCTTAACGGCGGGGAATACCTGTTTGTTAAAGCACGCTCCGAATGTTTTTGGTTGTGCCCAACTTATGGAAGATGTATTTACCAAAGCAGGGTATCCGTCCTATGTTTTTCAAAATCTGGTTGTCCATCATGATCAAACGGAACTGATCATTTCTCACGATGCGGTTAAGGCAGTTACTCTTACGGGAAGCGAAAGAGCAGGATCTGCCGTTGCGGAAATTGCGGGTCGCCATTTAAAAAAAACAGTCTTGGAGCTCGGCGGAAACAATGCTTTTATCGTTTGGAAAGATGCAGATATTGATATAAGCGTCAAAATAGCAATTACTGCCCGTATGCTCAATTGTGGGCAAAGTTGCATCGCGGCCAAGCGCTTCATTTTAGTTGAAGAAATCTATGAGGAGTTTGTTCGGAAATTTACAATGGCCATAAAGGATTTGAAATCGGGAGATCCATTAGATGAAAACACGACAATAGGTCCACTGGCAAGGCTAGATCTTGCCGATCAATTGAACCAACAAGTAATAGAGTCTGTTGCGCAGGGAGCAAAATTATTGCTCGGCGGAAAACAAAATGGCTGTTACCACGAGCCCACTATTTTGGGAGACGTGGTGCCGGGAATGGAAGCTTTTGACCAGGAAACTTTTGGACCATTGGCCGCGATGATCAGAGCAAAGGATATAGAACATGCTTTTGAATTATCTGAAAATTCAAAATACGGACTTGGAGTAACCGTCTGCACAAAAAATGTGGAGAAGGCATTACAATATTCAAACAGAGTTAGTGATGGGGCTTATTTTATCAATGAATTGGTAAAATCTGATCCAAGATTACCTTTCGGAGGCACCAAAAAATCAGGATACGGCCGAGAACTTGCGAAAGATGGAATGATGGAATTCGTGAATCGAAAAACGGTGTATGTCAAGGAGTGATTGAGATAAACCTGGGCAAAATTGTTGATTATGTCTAGTAATTCCTACTGTCCCGCCTGCATCTAAAAGAGCGTCTTTAAATTAAACATAATTGAAGACGAAAGTCAAATCCGAAAAATGTTTTTCTTAGCTTAAGAATAACCAAGCTCTGCGAAGTTTGCAACTTCGTAGCGTTTTAATCGGTGAGTTATTTGTACCGCTCGAAATTGTATCTTAATTTCCTTTGTGGTTCGATTATTGATATCTAAGAAAAGAATGATTAATGAAGAATTCTGCGAAGTTGCAGACTTCGCAGAGCGATTAAGCATAACACTTTAAAGATATAAAAAAATCTAAAAAAGTGTTGACGATTTGTTAACTCAAATCGATGACATCAAATGAAAACAATTGATGTCAAAAAAACATAAATAACTGATTTTCGATAGTTTTTGTGCTTATTTGAACCGCGATAAACCCTAAAAAGGAGCCTCACCAGCCCCGAAGTCTCGGGATTTCCGATTTTGAAGTTGTAGCCTCGCCAAGAATCGAACTTGGATCTAAAGTTTAGGAAACTTCTATTCTATCCGTTGAACTACGAGGCCAATGTTATAAAGGTGCAAATATAGCTTTTTTGGAGTTTAATGAATAAGCTTATGCAAATATGCAAACCACTAGATTTACACGCATAAAGTTGTTTAATTAGGTACTGTATAAAGTTAGTTATAAATAGAAAGACTAACATTTTCTCTTAAGCGAGGCATAATTATTCGCTTCTTACAAAAGCAGCTGGTGAGCTTCCATCAATCATATAAGAGCCAATCTTTTTGGGGTTAGTAATTTTCCGCTTAATCAATGTTAGCTCAACCATAGTCCTTCATGCTAAAAATTATAGAATTAAGAGTTATCCTTAAATGCATAGAATTTAATTATAGAGGCCAAAAAACAGCTTGCCATCACTTATTTTTGATTATTATTGGTTTCGATTTATGAAATTGGAACAATTTGTAGTAAATTATCCCATCACATTATTTTTAGATACGAATGAATACAGTAGAGAGGCACAAAAAAATCATTGATAAAATTAACCAAGAAGGGCAGGTAAAAAGTCAGGTATTATGTGACGAACTAGATGTTTCTTCAGTAACTATCAGAAAGGACTTAAAATTTCTAGAAGATAAGGGGATGTTATATCGTATGCATGGAGGCGCCACTCTAAATAATCCGTACGCTACTGATAGACATGTAAGTGAGAAAGAAAAAATTCACTTGTCAGAAAAAATGAGGATAGGAGGTGCCGGTGCAAAAATGGTTACTGCAAACGACTCAATATTAATTGCTTCGGGGACTTCGGTTCTGGCCTTGGCCAAAAGCATTAAACCTCAGGAAAATCTCACCGTTATAACGAGCGCTCTAAACGTTGCGCTAGAACTTAACAAACATCTAGAAATAGAGGTAATTCAACTGGCCGGAATTTTAAGGAAACGTTCATCTTCAGTCACTGGTATGTACGCCGAAGGAAATTTGCATGATTTTTCTTGCACAAAACTTTTTTTAGGCGTGGATGGTATCGATTTAGAATTTGGCTTTACTACCACTAATGTTATGGAAGCTAGGTTAAATCGGGAAATGATTAAAGTTTCTCAAAAGACCATCGTCCTTGCTGATTCTTCCAAATTTGGCAAAAGAGGATTTGGTAGGATTTGTGGTTTTGATAGCGTAGATGAAATTATAACAGACAGCAAGATTTCCGAATTCACTAAGGGCCAATTAGAGGAATTCGGAATTAAAGTAACTATTGTCTAGATAGCTAATTATTCAAGAATAAAAATATAAAGGCAGCAAGGCCTGCTCCGGTTAATGGTGCCAAAACGGGTATCCATGCATAGCCCCAATCGCTCTTCCCTTTTTCTTTCTGAGGAATTATAGAATAGATAATTCTTGGTCCTAAGTCCCTCGCAGGATTGATGGCGTACCCTGTTGTTCCTCCAAGCGCCAGACCGATGGCCCATACTAAAAAAGTAACAGGAATCGCCCCTAAAGAACCCATTCCTATAGGAGTTGCGGCATCACCGCTCATCACGGGGTCGGTTACATAGAATATTACAAAAATCAAAGTAAAGGTGCCGATTACCTCGCTCAAAAAGTTAGAAAATACGTTCTTGATTGCGGGAGAAGTGCAAAACGCTGCTCTTTTTAAGAGAGCGTCATGTGTTCTATTGAAATGATCTTTGTACATAATCCAGACCAAAAAACTTCCTGCCATAGCACCTAACATTTGGGCCAAGATAAATTCGGGCACTTGTTGCCAGGCAAATTCGCCTGCAATCGCCAATCCGATTGTTACCGCAGGGTTTAAATGAGCACCACTGTAAGGAGCGGCAATAACCACACCAGTGAAAACGGCCAAGGCCCATCCGGTGGTAATTACAATCCACCCACCATTAAATCCTTTGGTGTCTTTTAAGACTACGTTAGCAACTACGCCATTCCCAATAAGAATAAGAAATAAGGTTCCAACAAATTCTGCTATAAATTGCGACATATTAAATTATTTGGTTGAACATGAATTGGTGGCTCTAATAGAACTTTGCCAGCCGTTAATAAGCATTTCTGTATCGATTTTTTTAGGAGAATACGTTTTTCTTTGTTCCCACTTTTTCTCGACTTCTTCTATGCTATCCCAAAATCCAATTCCTAACCCGGCGAGATATGCCGCTCCTAAAGCGGTGATTTCGGAAGTTTGAGTTCTCAGAATTTTTGTGTTTAGAATATCGGATTGAAATTGCATCAATAAGTCATTTTCGGTGGCTCCTCCGTCTACACGTAATTCCTTTATTTTAAGGTCAGAATCAGCCTCCATCGCCTTTAACACATCATAAGTTTGATATGCAATACTTTCTAATGCTGCTCTGGCAATGTGGTTCTTGGTGGTGCCTCGTGTAATCCCGGTTATGGTTCCCCGGGCATGTTGATTCCAGTATGGTGCGCCCAACCCAGTAAACGCCGGGACAAAGTAAACGCCCCCTGCATCTTCAACTTTAGCAGCGAGATCTTCAATCTCACTAGCGCTGTTAATCATTTGTAAACCGTCTCTTAACCACTGTACAACTGCACCAGCTATAAATATGCTTCCTTCAAACGCATAACTTACCTTCCCATTAATTTTCCAGGCAATCGTAGTTATAAGTCTATTCTTGGATACTATTGGCTTATCACCAATATTCATGAGCATAAAACAGCCTGTACCATAAGTATTTTTTACCATTCCGGGTTTTAAGCACATTTGCCCAAAGAGGGATGCATGTTGATCGCCGGCAATACCAGTAATTGGTATTTTCTTTGAAAAAATGGCACCGGAAGTAATGGCCAACTTTCCACTTGATTCTACAACCTCCGGAAGCATAGACTTGGGTATTTCGAAAAGTTCTAGTAACTCATCGTCCCATTTAAGATCTTTAATATTGTAAAGCATCGTACGTGACGCATTGGTGATATCTGTAATATGGCTTTCTCTTCCGCTTAAATTCCAAACCAGCCAAGAATCAATTGTACCAAGTAATAGCTGTCCTTTATTGGCTTTTTCCCTTGCTCCTTCTACGTTATCTAAAATCCACTTAACCTTTGTAGATACAAAGTAAGAATCGATGACGAGTCCGGTTTTTTCCCTCACCATATCTTCATGGCCATCTTTTATTAATTGGTCACAATAATCCGAAGTTCTTCTATCTTGCCATACAATAGCATTATATACCGGCTCTCCTGTTTCTTTATCCCAAACTACCGTAGTTTCTCTTTGGTTGGTAATACCTATAGCTTCTATGTCGTCAGATTTCAGTTTGCCCTGAGAAACCGCTTCTGCCGCAACTCCAATTTGGGTTGACAAAATTTCATTGGGGTCATGCTCCACCCATCCTGGTTTTGGAAAAATCTGTTTAAACTCACGCTGGGTTGTAGATATTGCTTTGCCTTCTTTATTAAAGATAATGGCTCTAGAACTTGTGGTACCCTGATCAAGAGCAAGTATATATTTTGACATAATTTATTGGTTATATATTAATTTCTTTCTTTTTATTATTGGGCTGTCTTAGCGACTTAGGAGAATAGTTTTGTGCGACATTTAAAAATTGCTGAAGCTGTTTTTCTTCCCAATCGTCATCTCGCTGTAATTCCGTTTTTAAAAGACTCGCTATTTTAGGAGCCACATCTATGGCTGCTTGCGCGTTGAGAAACAACATTCTAAGTCTTCGGGCAAGAATATCTTCTACGGTTCTGGCCATTTCAAATCGAATAAACCAAATAACCTCTGCCACGATATGAGGAAAAAGAGGGTGAAGTTTTTCCCGATACATAGGGTTTTCAGCGGCGATCTTTTCGATTTTCGTTGCATCACTTCCATATATATATAAAGGGTGGTTCTGAGGGAGAGGATTATTGGTAAATCCGTGAATCTTAAGATTTTCGGTTAAACATGAAACTGGCTCAAATCCCCCAACTTTTATCGCCTCGTCTACGGTGTCCTCAGCCATTTTTCGGTATGTTGTCCATTTTCCTCCAGTAATTGTAATAAGGTTAGACTTGTCGATTATTAATTTGTGATCTCTAGATATTTCTTTTGTCCCCTTTTTTTTGTCAGTAGGAACCACAAGTGGCCTTAAACCGGCAAACACACTTAGCACATCGTCAATTGTAGGTTTTTTTACAAGATAGCTTCGAAGATTGCTGAGGATAAAATTTATTTCTTCATCGAAGGCCTTTGGCTCTTTAGTAGGGTTTTTAAGTGGGGTATCGGTAGTGCCCACTAAGAGATGATTTTTCCAAGGTACTGCGAAAAGAACGCGACCGTCTGAGGTTTTTGGAATCATTAATGCGTCTTCGCTTTGTAAAAACTCTCTTTTAAATACAAGATGCACACCTTGACTTACCTTAATAATAGGTTTGGCTTTTTTATGGTCTAATGATAACACGCTATCAGCAAAAACTCCTGTTGCATTTATCACGATTTTGGAATTAATCTTATAATCTACACCAGTCTCGATATCCCTTGCCTCTACTCCACAAACCTTTTTGTTCTTTTTGATGAGTTTTTTAACTTCAAAATAATTAAGTAATGTAGCTTCATTTTCTACGCTGGTCTGCGCAATACTGAGCGCAAGCCTGGTGTCATCAAATTGACCATCGTAATATCTCACTCCACCATTAAGTCCTTTTAAGTTTAAATTTGTAAAAAGGTCTTTTACTTTATTAGTGCTTATTAGTTCAGTTTTTCCAATCCGCAAACCTTTTGCCATCCAGTCATATATCTTAAGACCTATTCCATAATAATATTTCTCCCACCATTTATAGCTTGCAATTACAAAAGGCAACAAATTAACAAGGTGCGGGGCATTTTGGAGCATCAGTCCTCTTTCTTTTAGAGCCTCTTTAACCAAACCTAAATTGCCCTGCGCCAGATAGCGAACTCCACCATGTGCAAGTTTTGTACTTCTGCTGGACGTTCCATTTGCGAAGTCGCCTCTTTCTAAGAGCAAAGTCTTATATCCGCGGCTACTGGCATCTAATGCAACTCCCAAACCGGTAGCCCCGCCACCTATTATAATGATGTCCCATACCTCCTCAGAGTTGAGATTAACCATTGACCTGTCACGATTTAAGTAGTTTAATGATGGAATTTTATTCATACTTATATTTATTTTCGAAATAAAAGTATAATAAAAAAAAAGGTTTCGAAACAAAAAGTAATATTATTTTGGTTTTATATTATTGTTTTTTGTTATATTCGCAATAGTTAGGTCTTTTAATTATTAAATTATAACTATTTGAAGTCATCAATTGCGCAAGAGTAACCTTTTGTTAATATACATTTAAAATAGAATTGATATAAAATATTAAGATTTGCAATAAATTCTAAAAACCAAAACCAATCTCAATGAAAAAAAAGATCCTTTTGTTAAATTTCATTTTCTTTTGTTGTCTAAGCACAACATGGGCCCAACAGTATGTGGCAAATGGAAAAGTGGCCGACAAATCTGGTATACCATTGCCCGGTGCCACAGTCCTAGAAAAGGGCACTAGTAATGGTGTTGTGACTGATTTTAATGGTGACTTTAGTATAGAAGTTGCTAATGAAAACGCAATCCTTCAAATATCTTATCTCGGATTTGAAACAATCGACATAGCAGCGAATGATCCAAATTTATCAGGAATCACGATTTCTGAAGAAGCTAATTCACTTAACGAAGTTATAGTTACTGCGTTAGGTATTAAACGAGATGAAAAGAAGCTAGGTTTCTCCCAAGCGACAGTTAATTCTGAAAAACTTTCACAGGCAGTACCAACTAATTGGTCATCTGGTTTAAAAGGAAAGGTTGCTGGACTAAATATTATTTCTTCCGGCTCAGGTCCCGTTAACTCCCAACAGATTACCTTAAGAGGAAATAATTCCTTGAATCCTAATGGCAATGCCGCTTTAATCGTTGTAGATGGAGTTCCCATTAGTTCAGAAATGACTACTTCTGGATCTGGTAGCGCCTATGGTGGTACTGATTCTCCGATTGATTATGGCAATTCAATTTCTGACATAAATACAGACGACATTGAAAGTGTAACGGTCTTGAAAGGCCCCGGAGCAACTGCCCTTTACGGAAGTCGTGCGGCGAATGGAGCGCTTATTATCACCACAAAATCTGGCACACAATCAAAAGGACTTGGAGTTACTTATACATCAAGTGTTATTTTGGATGTCATACAGCGATGGCCTGATTGGCAGTACGAATATGGTCAGGGAACGGGAAAATCTTTTGATGAAAATGATAATCCATACTATTCTTACGGGTCTTCTGAAGATGGTAGAAATACAGGTAGTACCAGTAGTGCTTGGGGCCCACGATTTGAGGGCCAAAGTTTTTTCCAGTACGATCCAGATCTTGAAGGCCAAGGAACCGAAAGAACCCCATGGAGACCATATAAGGATAATAGAAAGGCTTTTTGGAGAACCGGTGTCACATCCATGCACAATGTTTCACTACAAGGCTCAAGCGACAAAGGTAGCATGAGAGCCTCAGTGGGATATATGGACAATGAATGGATTATGCCCAATACTGGTTATGGTAGGCTTACCGCTTCAGTAAATGCGAATTACCAGATATCTGATAAGATTAAAATAAATTCTGTAATAAACTATAACAATAGAAACAGTGATAACCTTCCTAGTACGGGTTATAACAATGGTTCTATTGCTTATTTCATGATTTTTCAGAATCCCAATGTTGATCTTGATTGGTACCGCCCAATTTGGGAGCAAGGTCAGGAAAACATTCAGCAGATTCAGCCATTTAGTTCTTTTATAGATAATCCTTATCTAATCGCTTATGAAGCCACAAACTCGTTGACGAGCAGCCAGCTTACTGGAACACTTTCTGCAAATGTCGAATTATCGCCAAATCTTGACCTGTTATTAAGAACAGCTTTGAATACCTATAATCAAGATCGTGAACAACATCGTCCTTATAGTATTAATAGATATTCAAGAGGTTACTTTGAAGCACAAGATATCTGGAAGCAAGAAGTGAATTCTGATTTCTTACTAACCTACAATAAGGATATTTCGGATGATTTGTCCATTAACGTTTCCGCCGGTGGAAATCTTAGAGATTACAAATACCGCAGAACCGATGCATCAGTGGATGGTTTAGTAGTGCCTGGCGTCTACAAATTGGCAAACGGAATTAATTCGCCTATAATAAACACTTACGATAGAAACAAGAAAGTGAATAGTTTGTACGGTCTTGCTTCCTTCTCTTTTAAAGATTATATTTTCCTTGATGTTACTGGCCGTAACGACTGGTCGAGTACGCTTCCGGTAGAAAATAGTTCATTTTTCTATCCCTCAGTAAATACCAGTTTTATACTATCTGATATTTTTAATTTGAAGAGTGATAATTTAAGTTATTTGAAATACCGCTTCTCTTATGCTCAGGTTGGAAACGATACCGATCCTTACAAGACTAGTAAATATTACAGTCAGAATGCCTTTCCTAGTTCGGCAACAGTTCCCACCACACTTTACAATCCTAATTTTAAACCAGAAATTACTACAAGTTATGAAACCGGTATAGAATCCAGGTTTTTTAAAAACCGTTTAAAATTTGATGGGACCGTTTACCAAACAACAACTAAGAACCAAATTATATCTGTACCTCTAGATATTACTACCGGATATAGCTATGGGGTGCTAAATTCTGGTGAAGTTCGTAACCGTGGAGTAGAATTAACATTTAACGGAAAGGTTTTTGATAATGAAAAATTCAAATGGAACTCTACTTTGACATGGTCCAAAAATTGGAATAGAGTGATGGAACTTGCTGATGGAATAGACAATCAGCAAGAGATAGGCTCTGGTGGTAGCGCAACTTTAATAGCTAAAGTTGGAGGAACAACAACCGCGATCTACGGATACGGTTTTGTTAGGTCTCCAGAAGGTGAGATTGTTTACGATAGAGGTGGCTTACCGGCTTATCCTGATGAGATACAATACATCGGTGATGCAAGTCCAGATTGGGAAGCTGGATTTTATAATAGTTTCCAACTTGGTAACTTTACGTTAAACGTAATGCTCGATGGTAAATACGGAGGAATTATTTACTCACAAACGCATCATAAACTAACGCAACAAGGTAAATTACGTTCTAACTTTATGGGTAGAGAAGATGGATTTATTATAGGAGATGGCGTGGTAGAAAATGAAGATGGGTCGTTCTCAGAAAACACCAAAGAAGTGCTTCCTCCAGATTATTATAACCGCTACTATCGACGAGCGAACGTGGAGTCAAACTCCTTTGATGCTTCTTATTTAAAATTAAGGGAACTTAGTTTACAATATAATTTCTCAAAGGATTTCTTAAAAGACACGCCAATATTAGGCTTGACTATCTCAGTATTTGGAAGAAATCTTGCTACAATTTCGGATTTCCCAATCTATGATCCAGAAACTGCAGCGCTAAATGGTGATACACTCTTGCCGGGTCTAGAATTAGGCCAAATGCCTTCTCCAGCGAGTTACGGATTAAATCTAAAAGTAAATTTTTAAACATACATGATGAAAAAAATAAATTATTTAATTGTCGTCATATTAAGTTGCTTCGTCTTCCAGAACTGTACCGGAGATTTTGAAGAAATAAATGAGGATCCAAACAGAATTGCAGAAATTAGCCCGGGTACATTAATCAATCCTATCATCTACGGTCTTGCCGAACATAATGCTGGCAGAAGTGCTAGTATAACTTTTGACCTGATGCAAGTTTCCGTTCCTTTCCCTAGTGTTTCTGGAGGTCTACATAGATATGATGTAAGTCAAAATATCGGTAACTCCTCTTGGTATTGGTATTATAGGTGGCTAAATAATATAGATGAGATGTTAGAGGCTTCGGTTATTGCGGAGGATGAAAATTATGAAGCGATTGCTTTAACCATGAGAGCAATGGTCTTCTCTAATCTTACCGATATGTTCGGACCTATACCATTTACCGAAGCAACCAAAGGTGAAGATGGAAATTTCTATCCAGCCTTTGATTCCCAAGAGTTTGTATATCATTCTATACTGGCTGATTTAGAAAGAGCAAATGCCATTTATAATACTGATAATTCTATGGTTTATGCGGATGATATTCTTTTCCACAATGATGTTTCAAAATGGCAGAAGTTTACAAACTCTCTTCATATGAGATTGTTATTAAGGATTTCTAACCGTTCAGAAACAAATGCCTTTCAGAAATTAACATCAATGATCAATAATCCAGCTCAATATCCGGTTTTCGAAAATACAGAAGAGTCTGCTATTTTAGAAGTTACTGGTGAAACTCCAAATGTTTCTCCTTGGGGAAGACCTCAGGATTTTAGATTGAACGTAAAAATTGCGGAGTTTTTTGTAGATAATCTTAATCAATGGGAAGACCCAAGAAGACCTATTATTGAAACAATGGCCCAAGATTCCGAAGGCAATAGTATCGGCTATAAAGGAATACCTAGCGCCTATGCTGGCGCAGAATCTCAATTTGAGTTCAATGCTTCAACTTTCAACATAGAACAGGTAACAAATCCTATGGAGATTATAATCTTACCATATTCAGAAGTAGCATTCATTAAAGCAGAAGTCGCTCAGAGAGGATTTATTACTGGAGTTGAAGACTATTATCTAGAAGGTGTAACCGCTGCAATAGAACAGCTTGGAGCAGAAGTCCCTGCAGGTTATTTTGATAATCCGGAAGTGGCCTACGATGGGTCTCTAGCGCAGATTATGCTACAAAAATATTACGCACTGTATTTTGTGGATTACCAACAGTGGTTTGAATACAGAAGAACTGGGCTGCCAGAATTGCCGACTACAGAAGCAATGGAAAATAATGGTATAATGCCTGCAAGATTTTACTATCCGCAGGACGTCCAAATAAATAATTCTGAAAAATATCAGAAAGCTCTGGAGCTTCTAGGAGGACCAGATGATATTAATACAAAAGTTTGGTGGGATGATTAAAATAGGAATTAGCCTTCTATTTAAAACCTTATTATTTTCATTATTGATGTTGGGTATTTCCTTTAGAGGAAATACCCAAACTTTTGCCAGAGGTACTGTTTACTATGATAAGAATGAAAATGGTAATAAAAATAGGAGCGAACCGGGAATTTCAAATATAGCAGTCAGTAATGGTGAGGAGGTCGTACTTACGGATTCGTCAGGAGAATATAAATTGCAGGTGGCAGAAGATGATATCATATTTATCATTAAACCGAGCAGCTATAAGCTTTCTGATTTACAGAATGAGGAATCTAGATTCTATTATATTCATAAGCCCGCCGGTTCCCCAAACGCCAAATATCCTGGAGTAAAACCCACAGGAAGGTTGCCTAAATCAATCGATTTTGGACTGGTAAAGCAGGATGAAAGCAAGGATTTTACCGCGCTGATATTTGGTGATCCGCAGCCAAGAAATCGCGAAGAACTTAGCTTTTTTGAAAAAAGTATTATTCAAGATATTGACAAAAGCTCAGATGTAGCCTTCGGAATTAGCCTTGGTGATTTGGTATGGAATGATTTAGAATTGTTTGAACCTTATCAGAAAGCGATAGACAAGCTAGGCATTAGATGGTATGATGTCATGGGAAATCACGACATGAACCTTGATGCTAAAAGCGACCAACTTTCAGATGAAACCTTTGAGGCTCATTTTGGTCCCTCTTCCTATTCCTATAATTATGGTAAATCGCATTTTATCATTCTGGATGATATGCTGTTTCCTGATCCACGAGATACAAAAGGATATTGGGGAGGATTCACTCCAAAGCAGCTAAAATTTATAGAAAACGATTTAAAACATGTGCCGAAGGATTATCTAATTGTGTTAGCTTTTCATATCCCCATTAGCGAACCAGAAGGCGATTCATTTAGAGATGAGGACCGGGAAAAACTGTTCGAGTTATTAAAGGAATTTCCGCATACTCTGTCCCTTTCGGCACATACTCATATACAGCGACAAGATTTATTCGATATTGAAAATGGCTGGAAAGGCCAAGGAATTCATCATCATTATAATGTAGGTACAACTTGTGGAGATTGGAACTCGGGAGAAATCGTCAATGGTGCTCCTGCAGCCGAAATGCGTGACGGAACTCCCAAAGGATATGCATTTTTAAAAATTAATGGCAATGAATATTCCATAGATTATAAAGTGGCGGGAGAGCCTAAGGAGTATCAAATACGATTATTTGCACCAAAAGTTATGGCGCAGAACGTAACTTCTAAAGCGGGTATGTATGCTAATTTTTTTATGGGCTCCCAACGAGATGAAGTGCAATACAGAATTGACGATGGCGAATGGAACTCTATGCGTTATGTAGAAGATTACGATCCAACTTATGCTAACATGGTTTACGATTGGGACCTTTCAGAAACACTTATAAACGGAAGAAGACCTTCTAACCCGATAGAAAGCAAACATTTGTGGTACGGTAATTTACCCACCAAATTAGAGGCTGGCGTTCATAAAATAGAAGTAAAAGCAACAGATATGTTTGGTCAGATACACACCGCTAAGAGTAGTTACCGACTAGAATAGATATTAAGATTAAATTCATCTATGAGAAAAATATGGTACCTAATATTCTTATTTTCTTTTTTGTCTTTTTCACAAAAGAAAATTAGCCTTAACTCGCCTGACGGTAATATCCAGTTTCAATTTGAGCTAAAAAAAGATGCCCCATATTATAAGGTAAAATTTAATAATCGGCTATTAATTGATGACTCTTCACTTGGTCTATTATTTAAAGACATTCAGCTTCAAAAAAATCTGAAGTTAGGCAAACCGGAATATAGTGAAGTAGACACGACCTATAAACTTGTAGTAGGGAAGACTAGTGAAGCAAGAAATCATTACAATGAAGTGATTCTTCCCCTAACCGCTAAAGATGGAAAGAAGGTTAATATAGTAGTCCGAGCATTTAATGATGGCGTAGGGTTTAGATATGAATTTCCTAAGCAAGAATGGAAATCTTACGAACTAGTGGATGAAAAGACATCCTTTAATATTTCTGGAAATCCAACCGTATATTCTATGTTTTGGAGTTCGTATGATAATTCTCATGAGGCTTTATATCATATTCTGCCATTCAACGAAATTCCTCAGGACACTTTAATGGATATGCCGGGAATGTTCAATTTTTCAGATAAAGCATACCTGAGTATAACCGAAGCAAATCTGAGGGATTACGCGGGCATGTATCTCAAAAAGAAAGACGGTTTCTTAGAGACACAACTTTCACCACTTCTAGGTCAAGAAGAAATCAAAGTAAAGGCAAAGCTTCCACATCACACTCCTTGGAGAGTATTGTTAATAGGGAATCGGCCTGGAAAATTGATTGAGACTAACATAATTACCAGTTTAAACGAACCTTCTAAAATTGACGACACCTCGTGGATAAAACCGGGAAAAACCTCATTTCATTGGTGGAATGGTGATATTATTCCAGATACCAACTTTGCTCCAGGAATCAACTTTAAAACCAACAAATACTATATCGATTTTTGCGCTAAAAATAATATCCCGTATCATGCAGTAATTGGTTATGGCGGAATGGCATGGTACAAAAGCGATGCTTCTGGGTATAGCGTAGTGGGACCGAATACTGATCTTACTCAGCCCGTTAAAAGCCTAGAAATGGAGAAGATTTGCGATTATGCCAAAGAAAAAGGAGTCGCAATAAATGTTTGGGTGCATTGGGAAGCACTATATCCTCAGCTTGAAGAAGCTTTTACCCAATTCGAAAAATGGGGTGTAAAAGGAATGATGGTAGACTTCATAAATCGAGATGATCAGGAAATGGTAAATATCATGGAAGAGATTCTTGAGAGTGCTGCAAGGCACAAGCTTTATATACAGTTTCATGGTTCATTTAAACCTACCGGTTTGCATAGAACTTACCCCAACGAATTGACACGTGAAGGAACTTATAATTACGAACAAAATAAGTGGCGTAAAAACCCGATTACACCAGAACACGACTTAAACATTGTGTTTACAAGGATGTTGGCAGGAGCCAGTGACTACCATCTTGGTGGGTTTCGCGCGGTATTGCCAGAAAATTTTAAGATTCAGTATACGCGGCCATTAATGATTGGGACAAGAAGTCATATGATGGCAATGTACGTGGTCCTAGAAAGTTATTTGAGCATGGTCGCCGATTACCCAGAATCTTATGAAGGACAGTCAGGATTCGATTTTGTAAGCGAAGTGCCAACGGTCTGGGATGAAACTCGTGTGCCTGAAGCAAAACTTCAAAGTCATGTGGTAATTGCTAGAAGAAGTGGGAGTAAATGGTATGTGGGTTCCATCAATAATTCTGAAAAGAAATCTGTATCATTCCCCATGGATTTTCTTGATGAAGGGAAAACATATAATGCCACCATTTATCTCGATGCTTCAGAAACTGATTCAGATCCCAATCATATTAAAATCGAAGAAAGAACATTTAAAAAAGATGACGGTTTTCAGTTTGATATGGCATCCGGAGGAGGTTTAGTCATAAAATTAGAACCTTCAAATTAAAAAAATCAAAAGATGAAGAAATTAGTATTAGTAGGTCTTGGGTTAATAATGATTTCATGTGCAAGCGTGCCCAAACCAATGTTTCACGATAATATTGTGATTGCCCATCGCGGTGCTTGGAAGGCTAATTCATTACCACAAAATTCAATTGCTGCGTTAAAAGAGGCAGTTAGGATTGGAACTCACGGATCTGAGTTTGATGTCCATATTACCGCAGATGATAGTATGGTAGTAAATCATGATGATGATTACAAGGGGATGCTCATCGAAAACACTCTATATCGCGAACTTATTGCCGAAAAGCTTGATAATGGTGAAATATTACCAACGTTACGAGAATTTCTTGTTGAAGGCATGAAGCAGAAAACTACCAAACTCATTCTCGAGATAAAGAAAACCAAATCACAGGAACGTACCTTGGACCTAACGAGGATGGCAGTAAACTTAGTAAAAGATATAAATGCGGTAAAATGGGTAGAATATATCACTTTCGATTATGAAGCCGGAAAATTAGTGCATGAACTGGATCCAAATGCAGAGATTGCCTATCTAAACGGAGATGTGAGTCCTGAGCAGGCGAAAAAAGATGGGTATACGGGACTAGATTATCATTTTAGCAAATACAGGGATAATCCACAATGGATTCCGGAAGCACATAAACTTGGAATGTCAATTAACGCTTGGACAGTAAATACTGAAGATGATATGAAATATATGATTGATCAGAATGCCGAGTACATTACTACGAATGAGCCTGAATTACTATTTCAACTTTTAGATAATGAAAAATAAGGTTTTCTTATTCTCGGTACTGATGCTTGCGATGACTGCAAATCTCTCAGCTCAAGAATTTCATCAGATTTCTAGTTGGGAACAATCTGTAAACACTAAGCTTGAAAGTTTTCTTGAAGGAACACGAATCATAAAGGAAAGAAAAGTTGCCGTGTTTGACTGCGATGGGACTTTGCTCGGACAATCACCCTATTATCTCGCAGATGAGGCTTTATATAGCTATGCCCACGAGAAATATGCAGGAAAAAAAGACAGCCTATCTATGGCAAAAATGGCGGTTATAGATTCACTTCTTAATGGGAATAATGTAGGGATGGATTATGTGAAACGTCGAATTAGTTTTTTATCGGGACTATCTACAAACGAGGTGCAAAACATTGGGGAAGAAATGTTTCACAAAAAATATGAAAAGAAGTTTTACCCCGAAATGAAGCAATTAGTTGCAAATCTAGAAGATTATAGTTTCGAAATATGGGTGGTGACCGCGTCACCAGAAATCCTATATCAGCAGTTTGTTAGTGAGAATATGGGTATTCCAAAAAACCGCATTCTTGGTGTAAAATCTGTTATACATAAAGGAAATCTTACTGGTACTCTTGTTCAACCGGTGCCTCAAGATGAAGGAAAATCAGATGCAATACAGACGTTTATTAAAGCAAAACCGCTATTCGTAGCGGGGAACAGCCGTGGGGATTTGGAGATGATGAATGAATCTGTAGGATTAAAAATGATGGTTAATCCTGATTATACTAAAGAGATGAAGGATGAGGAAAATAAATCCTTAAATGGTTATACGATGCAGCAATATTGGCAGAAAAATGAGGCAATCATCGTAACATGTAAAGATACGTCTGAAGGAAATTATGAATATGTCTCAGAAAAATTGAAAATAAAAAGGAATTCGGAGAACGGAAAATTAGACTAAAAATTAATCCATGTAGGGTTTAAGGATTTTAGCCCATTTTAAATAACCTTTTTCATTAAGATGCAATCCTTCATCAGTAAATTCTGCATCCATTCGGTTCTTCTCGTCCAAAAATTCAGAATAAATATCGATTAGCGTCACGTCCATTTTGAGCGCCAGCTTTCTCAATTCTTCATTTATATAAAGTATGTGCTCATCTTTATTGTAATGTCTTTTGTAGACATCGAACGATTTATTCACCGGAAGAATGGTTTCAATATAAATTTTGGTATTTGGCGATTCCTTCTTGATTCTAGAAACAATCTCTTTATAATTCTTCATAATTAGCGAGTCTGGAAAATCCCTAGAAATATCGTTAATGCCAATCAAAAGAAATATTTTAGAAGGTTTACCTTCGGTTATTTCATCGAGTCTTTCTAATATTCCAAATGTAGTATCGCCAGAAATACCTCTGTTCCTTGCCATCGGGCACTGCAACAACTCATTCCATTGTGCACGCGCTGTAATACTATTTCCAAGAAAGATGATATCGTTGTTGCTATCAGGATATGTTCTGAACTGTCGCACCTGCACAGGATAAGTGTTGGGACGATAGGACGTATCGATAACACTTTGTGAGTAACTAGATATAAAGAATAACAAAAAGATAAACAGGCTTATGCGCTTTAATTTTTCCATAACATTTAAAAATGATTCAATTGTTTTCAAGATAAAAAAATAAAATGAAGTTTCACTTTATTTCTTATCCTTATACTTTCGTTTCTTTAAATATAAATGTAAAAACGCTTTTAACTTAGTTCTTATCAGTTATGCAGATAAGATTCTTTTGGGACACCTATTATGCTCCTTTTTCTATCTTCAAAACCGTTATATGAGTTTAATCTAAGCGAAAAGATAAGGAGGTAACGTAGTGACAATTGCTTTAAAACGCGCAGAGTAACGTCCTAAAACAAAAAAAGCCACATTTTCATGTAGCTTTCTTTTCTTTAATCTTGCTCCCCCTCTTGGGCTCGAACCAAGGACCCTTTGATTAACAGTCAAATGCTCTAACCAGCTGAGCTAAGGAGGAATGGTCATTTATTTTTTCGTCTTTTATGACGTTTCCAATTTACATACGTGCCGGTTATAAAGAAGAGCTCAGCTCTGAGCCCTGCCTGCCGGCAGGCAGGTAAGGAGGAATGGTCATTTATTTTTTCGTCTTTTATGACGTTTCCAATTTACATACGTGCCGGTTATAAGAAGAGCTCAGTGCTGAGCCCTGCCTGCCGGCAGGCAGGTAAGGAGGAGTGTTATCCGCTTTTGCGAGCGCAAATATATGGTATTTTTTAAATTGAACAAACCTTTTATTTAAAAAAACTTAGTTTGTAAATGCCTTGAAAATATCGTTCCCGTTTGCGAACAAAACCAGCATTATCAATAGCACAAAACCAACGAGTTGCGCTTTTTCTAAAAATGCTTCACTCGGTTTTCTACCCGATACCATTTCATACAATAAAAACATTACGTGACCACCATCTAAGGCCGGTATCGGCAAAAGATTCAATACCGCTAACATTATAGAAAGAAAGGCGGTTAAGGCCCAAAACGCTTGCCAGCTCCACGTCGCTGGGAAAATATCGAATATGGCCTTAAAGCCACCGACACCTTTATAGGCTCCTGTACTTGGATTTACGATTGCAGCAAGCTGACCCCAGTAAGAACCTACCGTCTCAGTAAATTTATCGTAGCCAGCACCAAAACTTTGTGCCAAAGTATAATCTTTCTGTATGCTTTCGTAATAGCCCATCTTTTCGAATCTATCTGGGTCAATACCTGCAAAAACTCCGATTCTTCCGGTGTTATCTACTTTAAGATTCAAAGAAACAGTCTCATCATCCCTTAAAACAGTTGCTGGCACTTCTTGATTCTTTAATTCTTTTAAGGTTGGAGCAAGCTGATCATAAAAATCAATTTGTTTTCCATTTACCGAAGTTATCATATCTCCTTTTAGAAGACCGGCATCCTTATTTGCAGAAGTGTCTGCCACCTCAGCAACCAAAAATGGAATCCGAAGGTCGAATAAACCTCTTACTTTTCCGCTTGAAAGTTGCCCCAAGAAATCCTCTGGCAACTCAATCGATTTCATTTCTCCATCTCTTTCAACCGTAATCTCATTGGCGTCGATCAGATATTTTCTGATGTCCGAATCATTTACAATCTTATTATCGTTGATAGAGATTATTTTGTCTCCTGTTCTAAATCCTATTTCATTTAAAGTTGGGTTCTCAATAGAATATCCTCCTTTAAGACTATCTACCTTAATGTCTGAATCGCCGTAAGCAAAAGAGATAAAAACGTAAATAACATACGCTAGGATGAAGTTTACCGTAACCCCGCCCAACATAATAATTAAGCGCTGCCATGCCGGTTTACTTCTGAATTCCCAAGGCTGAGGTGGTTTTTCCATCTGCTCCTTGTCCATGCTTTCATCAATCATTCCGGCAATCTTAACGTAACCTCCCAGTGGTAACCAGCCGATACCGTAAACAGTATCACCGATTTTTTTTCTGAAGAGCGCATATTTAAGATCAAAGAATAAGAAGAATTTTTCAACCCTAGTTTTAAATAACCTAGCCGGAATAAAATGTCCCATTTCATGAAGGACAATCAGCAAGGATAAACTTAGAAGGAATTGAGATATTTTAATTACAAACTCCATGTATGGTATTTCAAAAAAATTATAGGCTGCAAAAGTAACCTTTTAACAACAAACGGGAAATTTAAACTTTTGACAGTCTTAGTTTTTTAACAGCGATTTAGTAATTGTTCCTTCTGAGGTCTGCAGTTTTAGAAAGTATGCGCCAGATGATAACGAACCCAGATTCAAGTTTTCTTGGTAATTTAAATTGAATAATAGTTGACCAAGGGTGTCGTAAAGTGCCATTCTTTCAATTCTCATTGCGCCAGGTTTTTTGATATAGAGTTCCGAAATAACAGGGTTAGGAAATATTAAAAGTTCTGCATTAGGCGATTGAAGCTCCGTATTTAGAGAAATCTCATTTTCTTTTGAAATAAGGTCTGATTCTGGGTCGAAGATTACGGATTCAACTTGAAAGTTCAACGGTTCAGAAAAACTTTGGTCATTTTCGGTGTTATCGAAAACCAAGTCCACACTTTCACCGGAAGCAGCTATAAATCGAATCGGTACTTTAGCCTCAAAAAAGTTGACCGACGCCGAGCTTTGGGATTGGGAAAGTTTTACAACAACGTCTTTATTCGGAAGCTGTTTCCATTCAACTTTATAAGTGGGATAACCTTCCATGTAAATCCAATCATTAAAGAATTCATCTAAATCTTTACCTGAAGATGCTTCCATATCATTTTTATAATCTTCAGTTTTGGCATAACCATAAGATAGTTGAGGTGAATCCAAATAAGACTTCATCCCCGTAAAAAAGTTGGAATCTCCTACTTTCTTGCGAAGCATATGCAATACCATCGCACCTTTGTTATAACTAAGCCTTCCGCTAAAAATACGCCCGACACTTAGGGTGTCAGAAGGTTGAAGATAAACAGAACCCCCAGGCTGGGAAGTGATAGAACTGATCAATTGCTCCCGCCAATTCTTAAAAGCATTTACTCCGTCTAATTTATCTACCGTTAATCCGGTTAAATAGGTGGCGAAACCTTCGTTAAGCCAGATATCTTGCCAACTTCCACAAGTAATTTTGTCGCCGAACCACTGATGGGCCAACTCATGGGCAATTAAGTTCCGGCTGAAACTACCCATAAATGAAACGGTAGTATGTTCCATTCCTCCACCCCAGCCAAACTGGGCGTGTCCGTATTTTTCTTTCGCGAAAGGATATTCTTCAAACAAATCGGTAAATAAATCCATAATGTCTACAGTAACTCCGGTACTGTTCTGGGCGGAGGCCAAATTTTCTGGGTATACATAATTAACTATATCGAACGGGTTTCCGTTGTTTTCTACGGTATGAGAATAAACACTATAATTGGTCACTGCAATAGCTACTAGATATGCAGGAATCGGATAGCGGTGCTTATAATGCGTAGTCTTAAAATCTCCATCTATAACTTGACTTATTTCCAAACCATTAGAAACCGCAATATTTTCCGCCGATTTGGAATTTAATCTAGGGGTTTTTATAAAAACGTCGATGGAATCTATCTTATCGATCAAATCTTGTTTACAAGGCCACCAAGCTTTTGCTCCGTAAGGCTCAGAAAGCGTCCAGATAATTTCATTGCCCGCATGCTCGGTTTGTTCAAAAGAACCAAAACCAGAACTTATGGGGTTTCCCGAATAAGAAATAGTTAGAGAATCTAAAATGCCTGTATTTAAGATTGCTGGCAGATTTATTACCAGTTCGTCATTTGTGTTCTGGGTGAAAGAAAGATTAGTTCCGCGCTGTAAAACCGCGGTGACATTCATATTTTGGGCCAAATCAAAAGTGATATCGCCAATCACTTCTTTAGCCCTAAAATAAGCGGTTACATCGCCAGAAATAAAAGCTTGGGCAGGGTCAACGTTTAGTTGCATCCGATTATAAACGATATCATAATTTGAAGTATTTTCATTCGCTTCAAAAGCCATAAGCTTAAGCGCGTTTTTGGCTTCCATCATTTTAAAATCTTCAACAAGTTTTAAAAAATCCTGAGCGAAAAGTGTTTCGCATAGGACCATAAAAAGTAGTAGGTAGAAATTTTTCATATAGATTCTTTTTCAAAATTGATAGCGGACTATCAAAAAATAGCATGTTAAAAGTACACGATCATGCTGTAATCTTATTGTACTTTTGAATTTTAATAGCGATTATTTAAGTCGAAAACTAAACTTAATGCTTTCATTCTTTAAGGAATACAAAAGATTCGGACTAGGATTTCTGATACTTTCCGGAATTATAATTTCCATCTTTTATTACATCCTAACTCCTAAGGAAATTTTACCGATTTACGAGCCGGCCGACATCAACGCAGAATTGGTCGATGAAAGCATTCAACATCAGAGAAAATATCACCAAATCGCTGATTTTAATTTAATCAATCAGAATGGTGAAAGCATCACCCAAGCCGATTATGCCAATAAAATCTACGTGGCAGATTTCTTTTTCACCACCTGCCAGACTATTTGCCCAATTATGACCAAGAATATGGTAGAAGTCCAAAATAGTCTAGAGCATAAAGGTGATGTTATGTTATTGTCCCATTCTGTTACCCCGGAAATTGATGATGTCGCACAACTAAAAAAATACGCGCTAGAAAAAGGTGTTGATGACACAAAATGGAATCTCGTCACTGGCGATAAAAAGCAGATCTACGATTTGGCAAGAAAGAGCTATCTCGCGGTAAAGGATGATGGTAATAACGATTACGGGATGATCCATACCGAAAACTTTATGCTCATCGATAAAAAACGGCGAATTAGAGGTACTTATGATGGTACGGATAGTGCAGAAATACAGCGTTTGCTGCACGATATTGAGGTTCTAAAAAAAGAATAACAATACTTTTGCATCTACCATTTTCTGCCCTCGGTAATTTACTTTACTTTTGCTTGTTTAAAATCAATCTAAATAAGCTTGCGACTAAACTTAGCACAATTACGCCGTGGGGAAAGAGCCACTATACTTGATGTTTCCTCTAAACATATCCCGTTAAAGCTTCTAGAAATGGGATGTTTACCTGGCAATCAAGTTCAGTTAGTACAAGTTGCGCCTTTTTCTGATCCGTTGTATCTCAATGTTAATGGAACTCACCTCGCCATTAGAAAAGAAACTGCCATCCACATTATAATCGAACTCATTAATGGCTAAACAGCTTAACGTTGCGCTCATTGGGAATCCAAATACCGGGAAAACTTCTGTTTTTAATGCACTAACCGGCCTAAATCAAAAGGTTGGGAACTATCCGGGTATTACGGTTGAGAAAAAAGAAGGGATTTGCAAATTACCTAGAGGTGTAAAAGCACACATTATTGATCTTCCCGGCACTTACAGTCTCAATGCTTCGTCCTTGGACGAAAATGTGGTGATCGAGCTTTTGTTGAATAAAAACGATAAGGACTTTCCGGATGTTGCGGTATTGGTGAGTGATGTTGAAAATCTTAAGAGGAATCTTTTACTATTCACTCAGTTGAAAGATTTAGAAATCCCCGTAATACTTGCCATTAATATGGCAGACAGAATGGCTTATAAAGGTATAAGTCTTGATATCGATTACCTTGAAAAAGCTTTAGAAACGAAAATTGCTCTGGTAAGCACCAGAAAGAAAATAGGTATTGAAGAACTTAAGGATTTAATCAGCAATTACAGGGAACTTTCTACCAAACCCTGTCTCGATGCCAGCAGTATCGACGTAGAATATTTTGATAATCTTCGCAAAGCATTTCCTAACCAACTCTTGTATAAATTATGGTTGGTTATTACCCAAGATGTGAATTTTGGAAAAACCGATAGAAACCGAGTAGATTCTCTTGCTACTTTCAAAACCAAAACTAGTAGCGACCTTAAAAGGCTTCAACAGAAGGAAACTATCAAGCGATATCAATTTATTAATGAAACATTAAAAATTGGTCAGACCATCGATGTGAATTCTGCAAAGGATTTACGCTCAAAATTAGACCGAGTGTTGACCCACAAATTCTGGGGATATTTTATATTTTTTGTCATTCTTCTTTCCATTTTTCAAGCGATTTACGATTGGTCTAGCGTACCTATGGATTTAATCGACTCTGCCTTTGCATCTATTAGCGAGTATATAAAACAGACTCTGCCAGCCGGTGTGTTTACAAGTTTGCTGGCCGAAGGTATTGTTCCTGGTTTAGGTGGTATCATTATTTTTATTCCGCAGATTGCCTTTTTATTCCTTTTTATCGCCATGCTAGAAGAAAGCGGCTATATGAGCCGTGTAGTTTTCTTAATGGATAGAATTATGCGTCGCTTTGGCTTAAGCGGAAAAAGCGTTGTGCCTTTAATTTCTGGTACTGCCTGTGCCATCCCGGCAATTATGGCTACTAGGAATATCGAAAGTTGGAAGGAACGTTTGATTACTATTTTGGTAACTCCATTTACTACTTGCTCGGCAAGGCTTCCGGTTTATCTAATCATCATTTCCTTAGTGATTCCTGAAGGACGCTTTTTCGGACTTGGTTATCAAGCCTTAACCTTGATGCTTTTGTACCTCATCGGATTTGGCGCAGCAATCGGCTCCGCATACATCTTAAATAAGATTCTCAAAATAAAAAGTCGTTCTTTCTTTGTGATAGAAATGCCTAACTATAAACTTCCGCTCTTTAAAAACGTACTGTTCACCGTGGTAGAAAAAACCAAATCGTTCGTTTTTGGGGCAGGAAAAATAATCTTGGCGATTTCTATCATCCTATGGTTTTTGGCTTCTTTCGGTCCAGGCAAGGATTTTAATGGCGCCGAAGAAATCATCCGTAATCAAAATCAAGGAAACACGATTAGCGAAACTGAAATACAGCAAGAAATTGCTTCTTACAAATTAGAACATTCCTTTATCGGAATAACCGGAAGAGCAATAGAACCAGCAATTAGGCCACTCGGCTACGATTGGAAAATTGGTATCGCCATCGTAAGTTCTTTTGCGGCTCGAGAAGTCTTTGTGGGTACTTTGGCAACCATTTATAGCGTGGGGAGCGATGAAGAAGAAACCATTAAAAACCGAATGGCTGGCGAGGTAAATCCAATTTTGGGAACGCCGTTGTTCAATTTTGCTTCAGGTGTTTCGCTATTGCTATTTTACGCCTTCGCAATGCAATGTATGAGTACTTTGGCGATTGTTAAAAGAGAGACCAATACTTGGAAATGGCCCATCCTGCAATTAGTAATTATGAGCGGATTTGCTTATATTGTAGCTCTAGTGGCGTACCAAATTTTAAAGTAAAATGAACGATATTATCCAATACATATTAATCTTTATTGCCCTGGCTTTTGCCCTGACTTTCCTGGTAAGAAAATTTATTTGGAAGCCTGCTTCAACAAAATCTTCAAAGAGTTGTGGTACGGACGATTGCGGCTGCCATTAAGTTAAAATACCCTACTCTATATATTTCACAGATAAATCTAAAGTATAGTCGGAAAGCTTCAACGCTCCCGGCACATTAGGATAGGGACCAATGTGGAGAGCAGAGATAAGCACATCATTGATATTATATATTTGCATCAGTTCTTCAGATATAACCCCAGCCGCCTGAAAAACAATTTCTTTATTGCCAATTAGCTTTCCATTCTTAGAAATTTCCAAAACCACTTTCGCCTCCCCTGCCCTTACACACATGACAGCTTTAGGACAGCGAGAATCAACAACCTTTATCAATTTTAAGGAAATTCCTTCCACCTCAATGCTTTCACCATAACGAATATTAATAATCGTTCTGTCATTTGGTTGAATTGCATCGGTAAGCGGAAATAATAACAGCAAGAAAATAATCTTATACATAGGCTAACGGTGTTGAATAATTTGAAACATTCTACTTAAAACTAAAGACTTATATCTTACTGGATTGTTGCATATTTAAATTTTTTAGTTACATTTGAAAAATATTTAAGCGCGCTTAAATTATAATTAAAGCAATTCTAAATGTCCGTAGCTGTAGAAAATTTTATAAAGGCAATTTACAAAAATGATCATCAAGATCACAATGATACCAAGCCCGGTAATATTGCGAAAAAGCTCGGTATATCTAATGCTGCGGCAACCGATATGGCTAAAAAATTGGCCGCCAAGGATTTGCTCAATTATGAAAAGTACCAAGCGCTTCAGCTTACTCCAAAAGGTACGGAGATGGCATTAAACGTCATTAGGAAACACCGGCTTTGGGAATCGTTTCTCTTCAAATTTTTTGATATGTCCCTTCATGAAATTCATCGAGAAGCGGAATTATTAGAACATGAGACATCAGACTTTCTTGCTGATAAGATTTCAGAATTTTTGGGCAATCCAAGCTTTGATCCTCACGGTGATCCAATACCAAATAGCGAAGGGAAAATAACCACTGATGACCATTCTATCCCTTTAGATGCCGCAGAGGAAGGTAAGATTTACAAGGTAGCAAGATTGGTAAGCGACGATAAGGATTTTTTTGATTTCTGTTCCCAGCACGGTCTTAAGTATGGAAATTCGTTTAAGGTTCTAAGACAGTTTAATAACACCAATATGACAGAAGTGAGGGTAAATTCCCAAACGCTTTTGTTGAATAAGGAATTTACAAATCTTATATATGTTTTGATAGATGAATAAAATCACGCTTCTAGTACTAATTATCTGTGGAAGTTTTCAATTTGGATTCACCCAAAAGATAACAATCACCGACACCATTGTCGGCGCTCAGAATCTAAAAAGTTATACTGCCGAAAACGTCCTGATAACTGACCGCCCCGATGCTACAGAATCCCCGAGCACGATTCCCCAAGGATTTGTGCAGATTGAGACCGGCGCTTTATACGAAAGTTATGAGGAAAATTCAATTAAGCTTGAAGCTTTTACGTATAACACCACCCTAGTAAGAATCGGGATTTTAAACAATCTAGAAATGCGGATTGGATGGGATTTTGTAGAAGGAAGAACAACATTAGATAATACCAGGTTAACCAATGTGTCGAGCGGATTTAATCCATTGCTCTTTGGAGCAAAAATCGCAATTGCGCAGGAAGATGGTTGGTTTCCTGAAATTGGTTTTTTAGGACATCTCTATCTTCCTTTCACAGCTTCAAAGGATTATAGACCAGAAACTACAGGCGTGGATTTTAGATTTTCTTTTGCCCATACCCTTACCGAAAATTCGAGTATCGCTTACAACATAGGTGCACAATGGGGAGATGATAATCCCGAGGCAGCCTATATCTACACCTTATCTTATGCTTATAGCATCAGCAAACGTTTTGGTGCCTATGCGGAAGTATATGGTGATTTACCAGAAAATTCTAAATCTAACCATTATTGGGATGCTGGTCTAACTTACTTAATAAAAAACAATCTACAACTAGACGCTACCGTGGGTAGAAGTTTTACCGAAGGCCAAGACCTTTTGTTAAGTGCTGGTTTTAGTTTAAGATTGCCCAAATAAAAGAATTATGAAAAATATACTAATATTACTTGGGGCATGCATATTTATAATAGGATGTAAGTCAGAAAACAGTTCTGATCAACGATTAAAGGTTGTAACCACAACATCTATGATTACGGATCTTGTCACAAATATTGGTGGAGACCTAATTAGTGTTCAGGGTCTAATGGGTAGTGGTGTGGACCCTCATCTCTATAAAGCTTCGGAAGGTGATGTCCATAAGTTAGGTAGCGCAGATGTGGTTTTTTATAATGGTTTGCACCTAGAAGGAAAACTGGTCGAGGTTTTTGAGAAAATGCAAAGCAGGAAAGTTAATACAGTAGCATTGTCTGATGCTTTGGACAAATCTACACTGATCGGTTCTGAATATTTTGCGAGCAATTATGATCCACACATTTGGTTTAATGTTGATTATTGGGAACAGGCAACAGCATATGTAGTGGAAACATTATCGAAAGATGCGCCGGAATATAAGGATGATTTTGAGGAAAATGGGAAGATTTACATTGAAAAACTTCAAGCATTAAAAGAAGATTTACATTCAAAGATTTCAACTTTGCCAGAGGAAAAAAGAATCTTGGTTACCGCACATGATGCATTCAATTACTTCGGAAAATCATTTGGTTTTGAAGTTGTTGGTCTGCAAGGAATTTCGACTGCTACAGAAGCTGGTGTCCAAGATGTCCAGCGTTTAGCCGGTTTTATTATTGAAAAAAAGATCAAAGCAATCTTTATTGAAAGTTCAGTTCCAAAAAGGACCATCGAAGCCTTAAAGGCCGCGGTAAATGCCCAAAATTATGATGTTGAAATTGGAGGTACGCTTTATTCCGACGCCCTAGGAAATCCGGGAACAGACGAAGGCACATATATCGGGATGTTCAAATATAATGTTGAAACCATCGTAAATGCTCTCAAATAGAATTTGTAAAACGGATCTGCAATGGAAAATAATAATAATTTGAAAACAGGAAATGAGATACCTTCCTCCGCCGTGATACTTGCGGTAAAGGTTGACGATTTAACTGTTGCCTACAATTACAAACCGGTACTGTGGGATATAGATCTAGAAATACCCGAAGGAGTATTAATGGCAATCGTAGGACCCAATGGCGCAGGAAAATCGACTTTAATAAAAGCAATACTCGGAATCTTAAAACCAATTGCAGGGAGTGTGAGCATCTACGGAAAACCCTATGAAAAACAAAGGTCCCTAGTTGCATATGTACCCCAAAAAGGAAGTGTGGATTGGGATTTCCCGACCACGGCCTTGGATGTTGTGATGATGGGCACTTATGGCAGTCTAGGCTGGATCAAACGACCTGGACAAAAAGAAAAAAAATCCGCTCTAGAAGCTCTTGAAAAAGTAGGGATGCTTTCATTCAAAAATCGACAAATTAGCCAACTCTCTGGCGGACAGCAGCAGCGAATTTTTTTAGCTCGCGCATTGGTGCAGGATGCTTTGATTTATTTTATGGATGAGCCTTTTCAGGGGGTTGACGCCACCACTGAAATCGCGATTATCAATATTTTAAAAACCTTGAGAAAAGCAAACAAAACAGTCGTCGTTGTACATCACGACCTTCAAACTGTGCCAGAATATTTTGATTGGGTTACCTTTTTAAACGTGAAAAAAATAGCGACTGGTCCCGTAAAGGATATTTTCAATGATGATAATCTAACTAAAACTTACGGCATTAATTATAAAGTGACATTGCAGGAATAACAGGGATTAGGGATTAGGGATTAGGGATTAATAAAAATAATAAAATGTAAATAGTATGAAAATTATGGTTTAAAGTAAAATTAACAAGGTGTTCTAAAATTCTCAAAGCAATAACTCCTAATATCTAATATCTAGCTTCTAGCTTCTAGCTTCTAAAATCGAACAATATAGACTTCCAAGACTACATATCGCAAGTGTTTACGGATTATACCCTTAGAACCATCACCCTTGGAACCGCCGTATTGGGAGCGGTTTGTGGGATGCTGGGAAGTTTTGCGGTACTCAGAAAACAAAGTTTGCTCGGGGATGCTATTTCTCATGCGGCTCTACCAGGAATCGCACTGGCATTCTTAATTGCAGGAACAAAAGATAGTAACGCTTTGTTGGTCGGTGCGTTAGTAAGCGGTCTGATTGGGACATTTTGGATTCGCGGGATAGTTTCGAAAACCCATCTAAAATCGGATACTGCGTTAGGTCTTATACTATCACTTTTCTTTGGCTTCGGAATGCTATTACTAACATTTATTCAAAAAATGCCGAATGCCAATCAAGCAGGATTAGACAAATATTTATTTGGTCAGGCGGCGACCTTGGTGGAAAAAGATGTTTGGCTGATGGTAATTGTGACTTCAATTTGTCTTTTTGTAATGCTGCTCTTCTGGAAAGAATTCAAAATATTGCTCTTTGATGAGGATTACACAAAAACACTCGGTTTCAACACAAAATTTATTGATATATTGATCACAAGTTTTATCGTTTTGGCAATCGTTATTGGGCTTCAAACAGTAGGCGTGGTATTAATGAGTGCTATGCTCTTAGCGCCAGCAGCGGCGGCAAGGCAATGGACCAATAGTCTAAGTGTAATGGTATTTCTAGCTTCTATTATAGGAGCGTTTTCTGGCGTTTTTGGAACTGCAATTAGTGCAAGTCAAAATAATCTCTCTACTGGTCCGGTTATCGTGATTGTAGCGTCAGTGTTCGTCTTTATATCATTCATATTTTCCCCTAAAAGAGGTTTGCTTTTTAAACATATCCGTTTTATTAAAAACAGACAGGACCTAGAACTTCATAAGACACTCAGTTTTATGTACAATATTGCGGTAGAACATGAGAATATTTCGCATCCTCATACCATTAAGATTCTTAATAAATTTAGAGGATTCAGTAAAAAATCCTTGAGCAAATTAGAAGACCAAGACTACATCTCTATCGAGGGCGATATGTGGTATCTTACCCAACTTGGTTTTGATACCGCTTCAAATTTATATAACCAACAACAGCCAGAAAATGAGTAACGCCCAGATAGAAATACAGTTAATTGCTAGCTTGGTGGCAGTTGCCTGTGCAATACCGGGAACATTTCTGGTGCTCCGAAAAATGGCGATGATCAGCGATGCCATCAGTCACGCCATCTTACCTGGGCTGGTGATCGGATTTTTTATTACCCAAGATCTAAATTCCCCTTTACTGATATTGTTGGCGGCGCTTACGGGGATCATTACTGTGGTTTTGGTTGAAAATATCCAAAAGACCGGTTTGGTAAAAGAAGACACAGCAATCGGTTTAGTGTTCCCTGCCCTTTTTAGTATCGGGGTGATCATGATCGCAAAAAATGCCAATGATGTCCATCTTGATGTTGATGCGGTATTATTAGGTGAATTGGCCTTTGCGCCGTTTGATAGGTTAACCGTTTCTGGCGTGGATATCGGACCTAAATCTTTATGGGTAATCGGAACGATTCTCACCATAACCGTCGGGTTATTATTGGCATTCTATAAAGAATTAAAAGTGAGCACTTTTGATGAAGGTCTGTCGGCTTCCTTAGGATTTTCACCTGCTATCCTGCATTACGGACTAATGTCCGTTTCATCCGTAACTACGGTCGGAGCTTTTGATGCCGTTGGCGCAATCTTGGTCGTTGCTTTGATGATTGCCCCTGCTGCAACCGCATATCTTTTGACGACCAACCTAAAAAAAATGATATCCTTGGCCATTTTGTTCGGTGTCTTTAGTGCGATTTCTGGTTATTGGATGGCCCATTGGCTAGACGCTTCTATTGCAGGCTCCATCACCACCATGTTAGGAATTGTCTTTTTCTTGGTTTATCTTTTTGCGCCTAGCAAAGGTGTCATCGCGGTGTTATATCGGGAAAAACAACAGCGCACAGAAGTGTCCTTGATCACCTTCCTTCTCCATTTAAAAAATCATGAAGAGGAAGAAGAAAGACATGTTAATCACCTCAACGAACATATAAATTGGCAAAAAGTAAGGGCAAAAACAGTCTTGGATCTGGCGTTGAAAAATAACATGATCAACATTCACAAGAATATCGTGACACTGACCGAGAAAGGAGAAAAATTCACCTCACGCGCCGTGGATTACATCATTACCAATAGGGATTCCCAAATTGAGGATATGAAAGACGACTTCTTTTTGTTTAGGGGTTAACCTTCAAATCCTCAGTAATATCTTTTTCCCATTAGTTGTCCAGAACTTTCATTTCTTGTTTTAATTCTTCAAGTGAAACTTCTTTAAATTCAAATTGAATGTCAGCGTTTTTGTTGGTCTTTGTTTCAACCATATCCAAATAGAGTTTGTTTTGAAGTTTTTTTATGGCCACAAGAATAACCTCTTCATCTTCTCCAATCAACCCAAAATTATATTTGCCGTTTTGTCGATAACCCGCTGATATAGATTTTACGGATTTATAAACCAGATTGATGTCGGCCCCAGAAATTTCCTCAATGAATGACTTTTTTTGATGATAGAACAGCAGTAATAACTGTTGACATCGCTCTCCTAATTCAGAAAATGCCATTTCTGCAAGACGATATTTCTTTTCGCCATCTATAAGATGTGGTATTTCTTCTTGATTTAATTCGAAGGTTTCTGAAGTTGTTTTCGAATTTTTTTTCTGCATATCGCTCCACAGAAATCTGCATACCGAATGGAGATAGGTGTAAAATGATGAAGTTAATTTAAAATCGCTCTTTTGAAGATTTCGATATATAATAATTAATCCTTCTTGAAAAACATCCTTTGCATCCTGCTCTTGTCCGCCTTTAGAACGTATTAATGTTTCAATTTTAGGATATAATCGGTATAACTTCTGGAAAGCCTTTTGCCGCTGGCCATTTTTAAATAGTTCTAGAATTCTTTGGTCATTCATAAAACGTCTTTACTTATTAATGGCAAAATTCTAAAAAGGTCTCCCAAACAATTAAAATTATTTTTAGGATTGTAATCTTTGGAATTTGAAGTTGCGCAAATCTCTTGAGATATGGGCGTGAAAAAATTTATGTCTTTATAGGAATTTAAAATCGCCTTTCCTTTTGCAATTGTTCGTAAGCCTGTTGTACCTGTCTAAATTTCTCTTCTGCTCCTTGCTGGTGTTCTTTGCCTAAGTGCATCACTTTATCGGGATGGTATTTTTTAACCATTTTACGATATGCCGCCTTAATCTCGTCTACACTTGCGGATTTGTCTATTTCGAGGATTTTATAAGCATTGTCCCGACTATTATAGAACATCGCTTTTATACTGTTGAAATCGCGATTGCTTATTCCCAAATATCCAGAAATCGTAAAGATTTGGGTTACTTCCCTATCCGTAACGATGTTATCTGCCTTAGCAATCCCGAATAGAAAATGTAAAAGTTGAAGCCTGGCGGGATGATCCATCATCTGCCTAATCTGTAAGCAGACGGCTCTAGTAGAAATCTGTTGCTTGCTTATTTCTTTGAACAATTTAAACGCATGGTTTGCCCTTTCTGCACCGTACATTCCTTTGAACTGTTGGCGTACAAAATCTAGTTCTCTTGAATCTTGCCGTTCATCTGCCTTTAGCACAATGGACGCTAATATCAGCAAACTGACTTCAAAATCCCCAGAATTCGTCCTTGGTCGCTCTTGACTTTGAGTATAGGTGGTTTTAGGTCGAGGTCTATTTTTCTCTCCTTCACCTAATAAAAATCCTGCATCACCTGCAACTGCATCGATAATGCTCCCTATTGCCAGACCAATAATTGCGCCTATGGGTCCGCCAACCGACCAACCAATAGATGCTCCTACCCATTTTGAAAAATTCATTGTAAGTTTTTATAAATAGTTAAGACCAAAGATACCATTTGTTAGACTATCCAAAATCGATATAGTTACGAAAATGAGTGCTTTAAAAAAACGGTTGTTGCACTGTAATCTCTCTTAAGACACTATTTTTCCGTACCTTCGTAAAACAATTATTAATCGTTAAAACTTAAATATATGTACCCAGCAGAATTAGTTAAACCAATGCGCGAAGACCTTACCAATGTAGGCTTTGAAGAATTGCACACTGTTGAAGAAGTCGAGTCAGCAATAGAAAAAGAAGGGACTACCCTAGTCGTAGTAAATTCTGTTTGTGGATGCGCCGCGGCTAACGCAAGACCGGGAGCTAGAATGAGCTTGCAAAATGCAAAAACACCAGATAATTTGGTTACTGTTTTCGCAGGAGTTGATAAAGATGCTACCGATAGAGCAAGATCATTTATGGTTCCTTTTCCTCCAAGTTCCCCAAGTATGGCTCTTTTTAAGGATGGCGAGCTAGTTCATATGATCGAGCGTCACCATATTGAAGGCCGTCCTGCTGAAATGATTGCAGAAAACCTTCGTGATGCTTACAACGAACATTGCTAAGATAAATTCAAGCACAATATTATAAAAGACCACGATTTTTTCGTGGTTTTTTTGTGCATAATAATCATTGGATTAATTTTGAAAAACTGACAGCTGCTGGCATGCGAAAATTATTGGCCTACCCTCTTACTATTATCTATTTTATCTTCTTTGGGTTGACCTTGCTTATTTTTCATCCTATACAATGGTTTGTCTTTAATGTGTTCGGTTATCATGCACACCAAAAAATCGTGAATGCATTACAGTTTTCTCTAGTTCGTTGCCTTCATCTTTTAGGAACGCGATTCACGTTCGATAATCCATACAACATCAGCACCGAACAGCCACTGATAATTGTTTCTAACCATCAGAGCATGTACGATATCTCGCCCATTATGTGGTTTATGAGAAAACATCATGTAAAGTTTGTGAGCAAGAAAGAATTGGGTCACGGAATACCCAGTGTTTCCTATAATTTAAGGCATGGTGGTTCGGCTTTGATTGATCGTAAAAACCCGAGACAGTCCATTAATGAAATCATCAGGTTTTCAGAATATATCGAAGAAACAAATCGGGCTGCGGTAATATTTCCTGAAGGCACTAGAAGTAAGGATGGGATTCCTAAACCGTTTCAAACTAGAGGGGTCATTACCATGTTTAAAAAAATACCTTCTGCACTGGTAGTACCGATTACGGTGAACAATTCTTGGAAAATGTTAAGATATGGTAAATTTCCTATGGGAATCGGCAATCATATGAAATTTAAAGTTCATCGACCCATAATTTTGGCTAACTTTACAGACCATGAGGCCTTGATAAGGGATATAGAGCACACCATCATCTCTGATATCAGTCCATAAATAAAATTTTATGTCCTTAAAAAACAAAAGACTAGAAGTGATGAAATACCTAGAAGGGGACGTTGAATCACTCATCGAAAAATATTTAATTCCGGTTGAAAAGATTTGGCAACCGACCGATTTTCTTCCTAATTCTGAAAATGACAACTTCTTTGATGAAGTCACTGAAATTAGAGAATTAAGCAAGGAACTTCCTTATGATTTCTGGGTAGTATTAGTCGGCGATATGATTACCGAAGAAGCATTACCAACTTATGAGTCGTGGTTAATGGATGTTGAAGGAGTTGGCCAAGTAGAAAGAAATCCTTGGGCCAAATGGGTGAGACATTGGACGGCAGAAGAAAACCGTCATGGAGATGTTCTAAATAAATATCTTTACCTCTCAGGCCGTGTTAACATGCGTGAAATAGAAAAAACTACCCAATATTTAATTTCGGATGGTTTTGATATTGGTACCGACAGAGATCCTTATAAAAACTTCGTTTATACCTCATTTCAAGAACTAGCGACTTATATTTCACATAACCGGGTTGCAAAACTGGCCAAGGACAAAGGCAACAAGCAATTATCTAAAATGTGCAAGATTATTTCTGGAGATGAGATGAGACACCATCACGCTTATTCAGAATTTGTTGAGCGTATTTTTGCTGTAGACCCTAATCAAATGATGATGGCTTTTCATTATATGATGAAGCAGAAAATCACCATGCCTGCACATTTTCTTCGGGAGTCCGGTGAAAAAATCAGCACTGCCTTTGTAGAATTTTCTAATACTGCACAACGTATTGGTGTCTATACCAGTAGGGATTATGTAGAAATTCTTGAAAAACTGATTGAGCGTTGGGATATTGGCAACTTAGAAAATCTTTCAGATGAAGCTGAAAAAGCCAGAGATTACGTAATGAATCTTCCATCTAGACTTCTAAGACTGGCCGATAGGGTTTCAATTCCAAATAATTCTTTTCAATTTAAATGGGTAGAGCCAGCAGTTCTTAAATAATTAGATAGTTCTGTGGATAAAAGTCAACTCGAGCAGATAAATCAAACCATAGAATTTGTTAAGGAAAGTTTGCATTCTGCCGAAGGTGGGCACGATTGGTTTCATGTAGAACGTGTCTACAAAAACGCACTACATATTTCAAAAACCGAAAAGGTTGATGCCTTTGTGGTTTGTTTAGGAGCGCTGCTCCATGATATTGCTGACAGTAAATTTCATGACGGTGATGAAACCGTAGGACCTAAAATCGCTAGGAAGTTTCTCTACACAATTAATGTAGATAGTGCGGATATCGAAAGTGTCATCGATATAATCGAGAATATTTCCTTCAGCAAAAGTTTAGACAACCCAAACAAGATTAAATCAAACGAGCTTCAAGTTGTGCAAGACGCGGATAGATTAGATGCACTAGGAGCCATCGGTATTGCTCGGGCATTTAATTACGGAGGTTTTAAAAATAGAAAGCTTTACGACCCACAAATAAAGCCTAATCTTGACCTGGACAAAGAAGCGTATAAAAAATCTTCTGCGCCAACAATCAATCATTTTTATGAAAAGCTACTTTTACTTAAGGACCAGATGAATACCGAGAGCGGTAGAAAAATCGCAAAGGAAAGACACCGTTATATGGAAAATTTTCTAAAGCAATTTTATGCCGAATGGGAGGGGAAAAAATAAGCTAACCTCTTACCACGGCTGGCTGATTCACCAAGTTCTTGATTTCGTTTCTATATTTAGAGGCGCTCTTCCCGGTTAATTCCTTAAAGATTTTATTAAAATGAGAGAAGTTATTAAAACCGCACGCATAACACACATCGGTAACGCTGTTCTCTGTTTCTGACAATAATTTGGTAGCGTGCACCACTCTATATTCATTTACCAACTGGGTAAAGGTCTTTCCGGTCGATTTTTTGAAGTATCTGCAAAATGCAGGGACCGTCATACTTACCTCTTCGGCAATGGCATCTAAACTGATATGCTCCTTAAAGTTTTGATTAACGTAGTTGAAAACGGTATCGATTCTATTACTGTCTTGTTGATTGGTTTCAAAAGCAAAACCATCTACATTTAATAAGGTATAATCGTCTGTTTCTGCCAAAACTTGAAGAATATCCAATAGCTCGGTTATTCTCGCTACTCCTTTAAGTTCAGTAAGTCCTTCAATCCTATTTCCTAGAAGCTGCTTTGTACGTGGCTTATATAAGATTCCCTTTTTGGCCTTATCGAACAGTTTTTTAATCTCTAACATTTCTGGCATCTCAAAGAATGCCTTTCCTAAAAAGTCCGATTTAAACTGTACAATCGTTTCCGTGCCTCTTTCGGTAAGTCTGTCTGCAAAACCATTGTGCGGCAGATTTTCGCCAATCAATATTAATTGACTGTTGTTGAAATAAGCCAAATGGTTTCCTATATGTCTTTTTCCCATTCCCTTGTTAACGTAGACCAATTCTAGTTCGGGGTGAAAATGCCAGAACGCTCTCTGGTTTTTTCTTTTCTTGGTATGTTGCTTTACTAATAAAGAACTACCAAAATCGGGGCTGATTTTTTCTAATGTAGGTTTCATGATAAATCCGTTACTCTTTGCTATGCAAAGATATGACACAGAGCTTGATAAATGTATATACAATTATCATTATTCTATGCTATATTAACCCTCATTTAGCCTTATGAATTTCACCCTGTTAATTTACTATACAAACATGATAAACGGGATGTTTTTATTTCACTACATCGGTGGTATGTTTGTACCGTTGAACGTTAAATACTTATACCATGAAAAAATTATTCAAAAACATTTTAGTTGCCGGCCTTACGCTAACAACTATTGCAGGATTTGCCAACGCCCCTATCACAGGTTCTGAAAGCAACACAGTAATCACATTTAATGATGTTAAACCTGGCCAGAAATTATTCATCAAGAACAATGCAGGCACCATAATTCACGAAGAAATCATTACAGAGACTGGATCATATTCTAAAGGATTCGAACTATCCAATCTTCCTAAAGGTAAATACACGATTGAGCTAGAAAAAGACTTTGAAATAAAGGTTATTCCTTTTAAAGTTGATGCTAACACAGTAACAATGATAGAAAGCAATAGTTACGTATACTTTAAGCCAGTGGTAAGATCTAAGGACAATTTACTATTTATCTCTAAATTGACTTTTGATGAATCACCGATGAACGTAAAAGTTTATTACGATGCTAAATCTGGAACCAGTAATTATGATTTGATTTATTCTGAAACCTTGACCAACAATCAAATTTTAGAAAGAATCTACAGATTAAAGGAAAACGAAAAAGGAACTTACAAGGTTGTAATGTCGTCTAATAACAGAACGTTTTCTCAAATACTGAAAATATAAGCTTCAAATTGACTGAGCTTTAGTTAGTTAGTTAAAGAGTGGGTTTGTTCGGGCCCACTTTTTTTATTGAAATACTCTTATGATTAATGATTAGAAAGAATCTCGCTTTTAAAGCGGGATTTTTGCTTTTTAGTAATCGTTAGTATTCAGATTGCTTGTGGAATAACGATGTTAAAAATTTTTACTCTAAAATAACTTGAGCTGTCCTTGCTTATAGGTTTCGTGCAAATCGTAATTAAGTTCGGGAATTCCCTTATCCTTAAAGTATAATTTCCTCCCCATCTGCACCATTTGCAGAATCTGATCCGCAAATTCGCCGTCACCTTTTATCCTTTTTCCTATTCTGCTATCGTTTAAATTTCCGCCGTGGCAACTCTCAATCTGATGTAAAACTTTTTCGGCTCTGTCTGGATAGGCCTTCCTAATCCAATCAGAAAATATTTGACCGATTGGTCCATTCAATCTTACCACAGTATGCGCAATTGAGCTAGCGCCATAATCGGAAGCCGCCTTAGCGAGCCCAAGGATTTCATGACTATTAATTGCGGGAATAATCGGCGCTAACATAACATTAACCGGTATTCCGTTTTCACTTAAGGTCCTCACTGTTTCCAAACGTTTTTTAATGGTAGCAGTTCTAGGCTCTAAGATTCTTCTGGTTTCTTCGGATAAGGTGGTAATCGAGACATTTACATGAATTAAATTATCCTCTGCCAACTTTTTATAAAGGTCCAAATCCCGTAAGATTAAAGAGTTCTTGGTAATAATACCAACAGGATGACGATATTTTAGAAAGACTTCGAGACACTTCCTAGTGATTCCGTAGATTTTTTCTGCGGGTTGGTAGCAATCCGTATTCCCGGACATCACGATGGTGTGCGCCTTCCAACTTTTCTTTTTTATGGTTTCTTCCAATAAATTTGGAGCGTTTTTCTTCACCAAAATATTGCGTTCGAATTCCAAACCCGGACCGTAGCCCCAAAATTCGTGAGTATTTCTAGCGTAACAATAAATACAGCCATGCTCACAACCTTGATATGCATTCATAGAATACATCATCCTCACATCTGGACTGTCAACTTTATTGACGATAGTTTTTGGGAAAATTTCTAAATAATTGGTCTTATTAGAATCTGGTTCTTCCCCTTCCTTGCTGCAGTATTCTAAAAATTCGTCCAATACTTCATGAGACTGCGAAGTGAATCTATTGGCAATCTTTGTCTGCGCTCCTCTGCCTTTTATGTAAGATTCAGGTTTCAAACAAAAACGAATTTGCGTTTATTAATTAGAATCACAAAAGTATGGTGCAATAGAAGGAAACCTTGCTATAACAGATAGCTTTAGTGATATTTTATCAATTCTGAAAACTTTCTAGTTCCATACTAATTTTTTTGTAATTTCATAGACCTAGATATATGACGGCTTTTTTTAGAATCTTCAACCTGAAAACCTCTCATTCATTTCTAGTTATTTTTCAACTTAAATTGAACTTTCAAATATAATCTAATGAAAAGAAGAAAATTTATTAAGCAGTCCGCGGGCGCTGCAGCAGTATTTTCGATTGTTCCGAGTTTTGTCTTGGGCGGTAATCGACACATCCCACCGAGCGATACCCTATACGTAGGTTCTATTGGGGTTGGCGGCCGTGGAGGTGGTGTTGTACGAGAACTTAACGCAACCGGAAGAGTTAAATTTGTTGCGTTTGCAGATGTTGATGATAGACGAGCAAAAGACACTTACGAAATGCTTCCTAATGTACCGAGATACAAGGATTTTAGAAAACTTTTCGATAATCATATAAAAGATATAGATGCTTTTTCGGTAGGAACACCAGACCATACGCACGCAACAATTGCATTGCCTTTTATGCGCGAAAAAAAGCACGCATACGTAGAAAAACCACTTACCCACAATATTGCAGAAGCAAGGCTTATGGCTAGAGTTGCGGAAGAACAAGGAATTGTAACGCAAATGGGTAACCAAGGCAGCTCATCGGATGGTATCCGCCAGGCGCAAGAATGGATAGAAGCCGGATTGATCGGTAAAGTTGAAAGAGTTGATTGTTGGACCAATAGACCGGTCTGGCCACAAGGTTTAAGAAATATTACCGAAGGAGAACCAATCCCAGAAGGTTTGGATTGGGACCTTTGGTTGGGCCCTGCAGAAATGCGACCATATAATTCCGCTTACCTGCCATTTAAATGGCGGGGCTGGTGGGATTTCGGAACAGGCGGTTTAGGAGATATGGGTTGCCATATCATGGAAACTCCGTTTAGAACCTTAAAACTTAAATATCCTTACGAAGCTGAGGCAAGCTGTACTACAGTTTGGGCGGGAGATTTTGTTGAAGCAAATTACGCCGAAGCATGTCCTCCTTCTTCAATAGTAAGACTAAAATATGAATCACCAACTCAAGGAAAAGTTGACCTTAACTGGTATGATGGTGGTATTATGCCAGATATTCCAGACGAAGTAAAAGATGGTGAGATGATTGGTGATTGGAGCGGCGGAAGCGTGTTCCATGGTACCGAAGGAATTATGGTGACCGATACCTATAGTAGAAACCCAAGGTTGTTCCCGTCAGAGAAAATGGAAAGCGCTAATTTGCCTTCCCCAACCCTTCCTAGAATTAAAGACCAAAACCATCAACTTAACTGGGTCGAAGGTGTTTTGGATGGAAAAGTGACATCATCACCTTTCTCTTATGCCGGACCTCTTACAGAAGCTGTTTTAATGGGTAATTTGGCCATTAAATCATTTCAGTACAAAGTGGTTCAAGATGGTAAGAAAGAAGGAGATTGGGGAGCTTTTGATTACCCTGGAAGACGTAAACTTATGTGGGACGGCCCAAATATGAAAGTTACCAATTACGATAAGGCTAACGACTGGGTAAAAGGAGACTACCGTGAAGGTTGGAAGTTGAGTTAGTTTTAAGTTGTTGGTTGTTGGTTGTTGGTTGTTGGTTGTTGGTTGTTGGTTGTTGGTTGTTGGTTGTTGGTTGTTGGTTGTTGGTTGTTGGTTGTTGGTTGTTGGTTGAAAAAACTTAATTCTTGATACTTAATACTAACTACTTAATACTGTTTTCTAAACTAGCTCCCCGGAAATTCAGCTTTTCTTTTCCCAAGAAACGCCGATGTACCTTCAGTAAAATCGTCGGTACCAAAGCACTTACCAAATTCAGAAATTTCAATTTCAAAGCCGTTAACGCCATCTTCAAAGTTGGCGTTAACCGCTTTTATAGCTGAGGCAATCGCAATGCCACTATTACGCATTATTTTTTCCGCCATTTTTTCTGCAAATGCTAAGCATTCATCTTGAGGAAGTACATGATTTACCAATCCATAGCTCAAAGCTTGGTGCGCATCAATCATTCCGGCAGTAAGAATTATTTCCAAAGCGCGTCCTCTTCCCACTAATTGAGCAAGGCGTTGGGTGCCTCCGTATCCTGGGATAACTCCCAATGACACTTCGGGAAGTCCCATTTTTGCTTGCATACTTGAAATCCGTATATGGCATGCCATCGCCAGTTCTAATCCACCTCCCAAGGCAAACCCATTGATTATTGCGATTACTGGAGTCGAAAGATTCTGTACAAAATCAAATAAAATCTTTTGACCTTCGGCAGCTAATTTCTTCCCTTGCGCAACATTATAATCAGCGAACTCGCTAATATCTGCACCCGCCACAAATGCTTTTTCACCACTTCCGGTAAGAATAATAACCTTGGTTTCTTTGTCTTCATCTGCTTCCTTAAAAGCTTCATGAAGCTCTTGGATGGTTTCACGATTTAAAGCATTCAATTTTTTAGGCCTGTCGATGGTAATCGTGCTAATGCCGTTTTCAAATTCTATAATGAGGTTGTTGTAATCCATGATATTTTTTATATTTCTCTAGGTAAAATAACCGTAAATACAGTTCCTTTTCCAAGTTCTGAGGTAAAGTTAATGCTTCCTTTATAGTTTTCAACGATATTCTTAACCATCGCTAGGCCAAGACCCATACCGCTTGTTTTGGTCGTAAATTTGGGTTCAAAAACCCTTGACTTATTATCTTCTGAAATCCCGATACCATTATCAGAAACCGAAATAATGACATTATCAATGTCTTTAGAAACTTGTACAACCACAGTTGGAACAGTTTCACTATCGGTCGGTATCGCCTGGATTCCATTTTTCACCAGATTAGTAACCACCCTAATCAATTGAGTCCGGTCAAACTTGGCGATAATTTCTTCTTCATCGGCCAAGAAGACAATATAATCTTCATTGAAAATATCTAAACCTAACTTCACAATCTGTACGACATTCAGCGTCTCGTTCTTCTGCGCCGGCATCTCGGCAAAGTTGGAAAATGCAGAAGCAATAGAACTCATCGTATCTATCTGCTGAATTAATGTTTTGCTGTAATCGTCTAGCTTATGAATAATTTCCGGATCTTGAGGGTCAAATTTTCTTTGAAAACTTTGAACGGTTAAACGCATCGGCGTCAAAGGGTTTTTAATCTCGTGGGCCACTTGTTTGGCCATTTCCCTCCACGCCTGCTCTCTTTCACCAGTCGCCAATTTTACCGCACTTTCTTCCAACTCATCAATCATTCTATTATAAGAATTAACCAAAGTCGAAATTTCGCTAGTTGTGGTAATGTTTATTTTCTGGTTTCGCTTTTCAAGTCGGGTTGAATTTATCTTATCTCCGATAGTTTTTAGCGAACGGGTAATATATTTTGAAAGCAGATAGGCGATAAATATCGCCATAAGGATCATAAATAAATACGCATAGGATAAACGTTGCAGAAATTCCCCTAACTCCTTTTGAAGAAATTCATCGTCTTCTAAATAGGTAAGATTAAGGATGGCAATCGGCTTGTATTTCCGATCGGTGATATAAGAATATGAAGACTGATAAGTTTCGTTATTAATTTCGTTAGATTCTACATAGCGATGTTCTGGTGTATTACTGATTGCATTAAGTGTTTCGGCATCTAAACACCCTTTAATGGTATCGATAGCCAAAGTAGCTTTGGAAGATTTTAAAAAGGTACCGTCAATATCAAAAATATTGATTTCAAGTTGATGGATTTCCGCAATCTTATTGATTTCATCCTTAAAAATAAGGGGAACAAATTCTGAAGAAACGTTATAAGTGGTTTCCCTGATTACATAATCTACACTAGAACGAATGTTCTCTTCCTTACGTTCTAAACGCTCTTTATGATAATCTTGGGCTTCTTCGTTATACTGATAGATAGTAACCGCCGCAATGACGATTGATGCGATAAGCACCAATAAAATCATCGAAATAAAAATCCTAAGACGTAAAGACAATTTTCTGATACTCATAGAAGCGGACGTGGTGGTTGCAAGTTATCAATAATCACGCCATCTAACCTACCACTCTTTATTTTTGAACCGCAGTTTTTTATAAAGTCGAAAGCCTAGCATAATCAACACCGCAAGGATAATAAGGGCAACAATTCCAAAAATCCAATTGATTGCACTTTTTAGTATCGCCAGAAAAACAACTGCAAAGAGGATAAATGTCGCGCCTTCATTCCAGATTCTCATGAAGTTAGAGGTCACCGTGATTTTATCCTTTTGTAATTCCTTAAAATAAGTGTGGGTCTTTAAATGATAGATAATCAAAAGAACCACAAATACTAATTTTACCTGCATCCAGCGCTGTTCAACCCAAGCAGGTTGTAAAACCAGTAGCCAAAGAGCAAAAGTGATTGCTAAGATTGCAGAAGGCCAGGTTATGATTGTCCAAAGCCTTCTTGCCATTATCTTAAGTTGAGCTCCAATAATCTCACGCTCAGGTGAAGCTCTTTTAGAGTTTTCAATTTGATAAACAAACAATCTAGGGATATAAAAAAGTCCAGCAAACCATGTGATTACAAAGATTAGATGAAACGATTTTATATATGGATAAATTTCCATTAATCTTCAACAGCCAGATATTCTAAATTCTTGTCATTGAAAGCTTTGTTAAAATCGGATATTTCCTTGTCTATGAGAACATTGAATTTTGTTAACTCAATATTTATCTCTTTCGTCAATTCATCCTTTACAGCAACATCTTGTGCCGTAGGCGAAAAAGACCCATAGCCTACCAAAGAGCTTATATGCACTAACTTATTTGTTAAGCGTATAGGAAAGTTTAATGGGTCCTGTCCGCTCTGATTTTGGGTTTGATAAAGCGTTTCTTCAATTGTAGTGATTTTCTCTCTTAACTCTTTAGAATGTTCTATTAAATCCTGAACGTTTTTCTGATCCTCATATCGTGCTTCAAAATCTTTTAGCTGCGAGTTTATATTCCTAATCTTTTCAATTGTCTTGTGAGCTTTGCTGACAGTTTCATTAATGTCAGTAATAAATTTAAATTGCATATTAAGGTCTTCAGCTGTCCCTTCCGCTCTTGGATCCGGTAATATTTTAAAGGGTTGACTCATCGTTTCATTGTTCACTTTTAGATGAACCATATAATCCCCAGGGACTGCCGTGGGGCCATTGAGACGTGCTCCCCAAAGTATCATCTTCTCAAATTTTTCTGCTCCTTTATAGGACATATCCCAAACAAACCGATTAGCTCCTTTTTCTACCTTAAGTTTATTTTCCTTTTTATTCTCATTTGAAAAAGTCTGTATGGTATCGCCGGTTATAGATGTGTAAGTAAGCGAGACTTTGTCATCAGCCTTTAGATCAGGTAGATTGAAATAGGTTATGATACCATCCGGATGATTTGTGCCCGCAGTCTTACTCTCCGTGAAATTGCTTCCTCCCATTCTGTACGAATTCTTTGGAACGTATAGCCTATTTCCTTTCGTGGGATTATTAAAATTCTGATGTATGATTCCAAGATCATCTATAATCCAAAGACTTCTACCTTGTGTAGCGACAATAAGATTATTGTCCTTTATCGCTAAATCGGTAATTGGCACTATAGGAAGATTTAATTGAAAAGGCTTCCAATTTTTACCATCGTCAAATGAGATATACATCCCAGTTTCCGTTCCGGCATATAACAGTCCTTTTTGTTTTGGGTCTTCCCTCACGACTCTAGTAAAGTGCTCTGCCGGTATGCCATTAGTGATTTTGGTCCATGTTTTACCATAGTCGGTAGTTTTATAAAGATAGGGAGCGAAATCTCCCAACTTATATCTTGTTCCAGCCACGTAGCTCGTTCCCTCATCAAAAGCACTTGGTTCAACACTATTTATCATCATCCATTCTGGCATTCCCTTCGGTGTAACATTTTCCCAAGATTCGCCACCATTTTGAGTAACATGAATTAAACCATCGTCACTACCTACCCACATCAAGCCTTCTTTCAATATTGATTCTTTAGCCGCAAAAATTGTGGCGTAATATTCTACCCCCGTATTATCTTGGGTTATTGGTCCTCCGGACGATTTTAATTTCTCTGGATCGTTCCTTGTCAGATCCGGACTTATAATCTTCCAGGATTGACCTTCATTCTCTGTTAGGTGTACATGCTGCGAAAATGTGTAAAGTTTATCTGGATCGTGCTTAGAAAATTCAATGGGAAAATTCCATTGAAATCTATATTTCATTCCTTCTGCTCCATAACCCATAGGGTTATCTGGCCATACATTTATCGCCCTGACTGTATTGTTTTCGTGATTGACCCGAGTTAGGAAACCACCATAACTTCCACCATAAACAATTTCGTTGTTTTCCGGGTCCACTGCTATATGTGCAGACTCTCCGCCAGCCGTCTCTTCCCAATCGTCTTCACCAATATTCCCTCCATCTGTTCTATGTCTGATTCTTATCGTAGAATTGTCTTGCTGTGCAGCATAAATCCGGTAGGGAAACGCATTATCTGTTGTTACGCGGTAAAATTGGGCAGTCGGCTGGTTATGATAGGTTGTCCAATTTTCGCCTCCATCGTAAGTAACTTGCGCACCACCGTCATCGCCGATAATCATTCTGTCTGGATCTTCTGGCGCAATCCACAAATCATGATGATCACCGTGGGGAGCATTAAAAGTACTAAAGGTTTTTCCTCCGTCATCACTTCTATGATAGTCAACATTTAACACATAAACTTTATCCTCGTCTTGAGTATCTGCATAAACTCGAGTGTAATACCAAGCACGTTGCCTTAATTTTCGTTCGCTATTGACCGATTCCCAAGTCTCACCACCGTCATCACTTCGATAAAGACCACCTTTTTCCTTGTTTTCTACCATTGCCCAAACTCGTTGGTTGTTTACAGGTGAAACTGTAACTCCAATAATACCTAAGGTATCAGTAGGGAATCCTTCTTGTTTTGATATCTCTTTCCAAGTTTCACCGCTATCAGTACTCTTCCAAAGTGCAGAACCTTCACCGCCAGAACTAAGGCTATAAGGAGTACGTCTTAACCTCCAAGTTGAAGCATACAAAATTCTAGGATTGCTCGGATCCATAATTAAATCGACTACGCCAGCGTTTTCATTGGCGAAAAGAGTTTGTCTCCAAGTTTTTCCACCATCCGTACTTTTATAGATTCCTCTCTCCTGTGTTGGTTTGTAAATATTACCAAGCACCCCGGCATAAACGATATCGGGATTTTCAGGATGTACCGAAATTCTGGGTATATGCCTACTTTCCTTGAGCCCAATTTGTATCCAGGATTGTCCAGCATCTTCTGTTTTCCAAATCCCATAACCTGAGGACACGTTTCCTCTTACTGTTTTTTCACCACCACCAACATATATTACATTTGGATCGCTCTTCGACACGGTAACCGCACCGATACTACCACCAAAATAACCGTCGGAGATATTTTCCCATTTCTCTCCCCCATCGGTAGTTTTCCAAACTCCGCCACCTGTTGCTCCAAAATAGAAAAGGTTTGGTTTGCCAGGAACCCCTGTAACTGCAGCACTTCGGCCGCCTCTAAAAGGTCCGATTAAACGGTATTCTAAAGCTCCGTATTGGGACTCTTCAATAGATTGTGAAAAGGAATTTAAATTGAAACAAATAAAAAATGAGAGGGATAGTACGCGTAAAAATTTATTCATGATGGTCTAATTAATGTTAGAACATTAAAAATAATGATTTAAAGAGAGAATTCTTAATCGGTTTTTAAATTTAACCTTAACTCTCTTCTCAAGAAATACCCAGTAACAATCGTACTTAACACGTCAGCAATTGGAAATGAGATCCATACGCCAAGTTCGCCAAAATAAATTGGAAGAATCAATATTAAAGGAATAAAGAAAAATCCTTGCCGCGTCAATGTGAGTAAAAGGGCGGGTACAGCTTTTCCTATCGCTTGAAAATACGCTGCCCCGATAAGCTGAATGGCTATAATTGGGGTGGCAGCGAAAACCCATCGCATATCCGATGGTGTCTGCCGCACTACTTCTTGATCAGAAGTAAACAACCTAGTAATTGCTTCAGGGAAAATCATTAGCATTATAAAAACTAAAGTTGCGAGCGCAGCGGCATAAGTTAAAGCAGTGTAAATTGTTTTTTTGACTCTTTCAAATTTGCCGGCTCCATAATTAAAACCTGCAATAGGCAAAAACCCTTGAGTGATCCCATAAACCGGGAACAAAGCAAACATCAACATCCTACCTACAATCGCGTAGGCGGTCACTGAAGTTTCGCCCCCAAGGTCGTACAGAATATTATTCATGAACAAATAGGTGATACTCACTACTGCCTGTCTGGCTAGGGTCACAAATCCTAAAGAAGAAATTTCCTTTACAATCGGGAAGTTGAGTCCAAAATGAGTCGAACGGATTTTTAGTTCCGATTTTTTGGAAAGAAAAAACCATAATATGTAAGCAAAACATAATACATAAGCGATAGTGGTGGCCCAAGCCGCGCCTTCCATCCCGTAATCTAGCACGTTGATGAATATATAATCTAAAAAAAGATTCCCGACCGAGGGAATCATCATGGCATACATTGCAAATTTGGGTTTGCCTTCTGCCCTAATCACTGTGTTTCCCATCATACAGAGCGCCAAGAAAGGAACTCCGTAAAGTACAATGGTATAATAGATTTTGGCCGGTTCAAAGATTGCTCCCTTACCACCAAAAGAGAGTATAATACTATCAGCAAATACAAGACCGATAATGACCATAGAGATGGTCAGTAATAAGGTTAAGGTAATCTGGTTACCAAATGTCTTTAATGCTTTTAAGGGATTATCCGCACCAAGTGCGCGAGATATGATGGAAGAACCACCAATACCAATGGACATTCCGAGAGCTGCAATAAAAAAAGAAACTGGTAAAACCACATTAATTGCGGCTATGGCAATTGATCCGATCCACTGTCCAACAAAAATGGTGTCGACCAGAATATTTAGCGACATCACCAAAATACCAATCGATGCGGGTAACGCTTGTCTTATTAGAAGTTTGCCTATGGACTCTTCCCCTAAATCCTTTGATGATACTTTGGCCATTATGCCAAAACTGAATCTTTTTCAGCCCATTCATTAATCCAATTGGCTAAAAGTTGAGCCCAGTCATCACGATCGTTCAAACATGGGACGGTCGTAAATTCCTTACCTCCCATTTCATGGAAAATTTCTTCGCCTTCCATTGCGATTTCTTCCAAGGTCTCGAGACAATCACTTACAAATGCAGGTGTAATTATCGCCATTTTCTTAATTCCTTGTTTTCCCAATCTTTCGATTGTTCTGTCAGTATAAGGTTGTAACCAAGGATCAAAACCTAATCTAGATTGAAACGAAGTTGAAAAACTTCCTTCTTTAAGTTGAAGTTTTTCTCCAACTAATCGAGTGACTTCAAAACATTGATGACGATAACAATATTGATGAGCTTTAGATGCCGTTTTGCAACAGCTCCCATCTATTTGGCAGTGAGAATTTGTAATGTCGCTCTTTCTAATATGTCTTTCGGGTACTCCGTGATAAGAAAACAAAATATGATCAAATTGTTTTCCTTTAAGATGTTCATTAATCGATTTTGAAAGAACCTCGATATATTCAGGTCGATTATAAAAAGCTGGTAAATCGTATAACTTTAAATTTGGAAAGTGCTCTTTTTTAATTTCTTCTGCAAGAACCAAAATGGTTTCGGTGGTGGCCATCGCAAATTGCGGATAAAGCGGAATGATAAAAACTTCATCCACACCTTGATCCACTAAGTTTTGCAAACCTTTTTTCATGGTCATACTCCCATAACGCATTGCCAAAGCAACCGGGAAATCGACTTTTTCTTCAACCTTAGATTTTAATCGTTCTGAAATTACAATTAGTGGAGAACCCTTTTCCCACCAGATTTTTTGGTAGGCAGCTGCAGAAGCTTTTGGTCTTGTATTAAGAATTATTCCTTTTACCAGAAGAGTTCTTGCCCATAAAGGCACATCGATCACTCTTTCGTCCATTAAGAATTCGCCCAAATATTTTTTTACGTCTTTTGGATCCGGGCTATCGGGAGATCCAAGGTTGACCATTAAAATTCCTTTACTCATCTAAAGTTTATGATAAAGAGGTAATATATTTTTTCGGAGTTGTTCCGTACTTCTTTTTAAAAGCGGCAATAAAATGGCTGGCAGTACTATAACCAATCTTCAGCCCAATTTCATTAACGTTATGTTTTCCGGTCTCGAGTAATTTTCTAGCCACTTCCATCTTATAATCGTACAAAAAACTATAAACTGAATCACCGTAAATCTGTTTAAAACCTTCCTTTAATTTCTTCAAACTTAAATCAATTTCATCGGAAAGTTCTTGTAACGTCGGAGGCTCAGCCATCCTTGCGATTATAATATCTTTCGCCTTTTTAATCTTTTGCACATTGCTCTCGTCAATTAAAAAAGGGCATTGCTCAATGTCTGCATCTCCGCTCCGGTTAAAGTAAAGACTTAAAAGTTCGTAGGCCTTTCCTTTATAATAGATATTCTTAATGGTATCATTTAAATTGTAATTAATAATTTGATTTAATACAATTGCCATCGATGGTGAGATCTGACCATCTTTATAATATTTTTTATCTCGGTTCTCTGGACTTAAAAAAGTTATGTAATCTGCTTCCTGTGAAAAAAGTCCATGAAATTTGCTGATAGAAATCAAGATTGTGACCAACCAACTTTGAGGTTCGACTTGAAGATGAATCGGTAACCCGCGTTGCGGATTGTATAGCAAAAGGGAATTTTCCTCATTCACATCCAAGGCATATCGCCCTTCGTTGAATATAAATTTAAGACTTCCTTTTAAACAGAAATGAAATTGAAGAAAGCTGCTATCTATATCACGTTCAATGCTTTGCATAGAATCTGATTCGTTTTTATAGCATAGAGCGATAAAGTCTTTTTCAATAATTGTTTCGGCAAAAGGACCGTTAGCGACACTTTTGAGTTTGTTGGTAGAGTGATTTTCCATTTTCCTATTTAGATTTATTCTAAACAATATTTCTGCAATCTAGCTTCTGATTAGCAAAAATAAGGCTTTTTAGAACTGAGCGATTATTAAATTTAGTTAAAACCACAAGCGACACTATTAGTTCTTCTAGCGTTATTTTTTCAGTTATGCTAATGCTATTTTTGTCTACCCTTACCAAAAGGACTGAATGAAGGAGTATAATATTTCAAGAGGAACATATTTTTACGTTATTGGTATTAGCTATAAAAAAGCCGATGCAGATATCCGTGGTCATTTTAGTTTAGATGATTCTTCCAAACTTTCACTACTTTCCGAGGCTAAGGAAAATGGTATTGAAAGTCTTATCGTTACCGCAACTTGTAACAGAACCGAGATTTACGGTTTTGCAGAACATCCCTTCAAGCTTATTCAACTTCTTTGTAATAATACATTAGGCACCGTTGAAGATTTCCAAAAAGTTGCATACATCTATAAAAATCAAGAGGCAATATCTCATATGTTTCGGGTTGGCTCTGGTTTAGATAGCCAAATTTTAGGTGATTTTGAGATTATAAGTCAATTGCGCTACAGCGCTAGACTTTCAAAAAAGCATGATTTGCTGAATTCGTTTTTGGAGCGTTTAATAAATTCGGTTATACAAGCAAGTAAAAGAATTAAAAACGAAACCAGTCTTTCTAGCGGGGCAACTTCGGTTTCTTTTGCATCAGTGCATTTTATTTTAAATAATATTCCTGATGTGTCCGAGAAGAATATCCTTCTCTTCGGAACTGGTAAAATAGGTAGAAATACCTGTGAAAACCTCATCAAGCACACCAAGAATGAACATATAACCCTTATCAATAGAACCAAGGATAAGGCTGAAAAGATTGCGGGGAAATTCAACCTTATCGTCAAGGAATATTCTAACCTGCAAGAAGAAATTAAAAAATCGGATATTCTTATTGTCGCTACTGGCGCACAAAATCCGACCATCGATAAATACTGTATCCAAGCAGAGAGACCATTATTGATTTTGGATCTTTCAATTCCTAAGAACGTCAATGAAGATGTTCGGGATTTAAAACAAGTTACGCTCATTCATTTAGACCATTTATCTAGGATGACCGATGATGCTTTAGAAAACAGGAAATTACACGTGCCTGTTGCAGAATGTATTATCGATGATGTAAAGAGCGAGTTTAACGCTTGGCTAGAAACCAGAAAATTTGCACCTACTATTAAAGCATTAAATGAAAAGTTGAAGGTTTTTAAAACGGCCGAACTAGAAAATCAGAGAAAGAAATTCAAGGATTTTAACGAAGAACAGGCAGAAACCATCAGTAATAATATCATTCAAAAGATTACCAACCACTTCGCTCACCACCTAAAGGACGATTCGGTTTCTATAGACGAAAGTCTCGAATTGATCAAGAGGGTTTTTCAGCTTGAAAATACATTAGATGTCTAAAACAATTAGAATTGGCACCCGCGACAGCGAGTTGGCGATGTGGCAAGCCAATGCCGTTAAGGGCCAGCTAGAATTTCTTGGTCATAAAACACAGATTGTAGCGGTAAAATCCACCGGTGATTTGGTCCTAGATAAACCTGTTTATGATATGGGAATAACCGGGGTATTTACAAGAACCTTAGATATTGCCTTATTAACCGATGAAATAGATATTGCGGTTCATTCTTTAAAAGATGTTCCAACCGCTTTGCCAAAAGGAATTGTGCAAGCAGCAGTTTTAAAACGAGGAAATGTTTGGGACACTCTAATCTTCAAAAATAACGAAGAATTTTTAGGAGAAAGAGACGCGGTTATCGCGACCGGAAGCCTCCGTAGAAAAGCGCAATGGCTAAACCGATATCCGACACACACCATTGTAGGTTTGCGGGGAAACGTAAATACACGTTTACAAAAACTAGAAGATTCTGACTGGAACGGAGCAATTTTCGCTGCAGCCGGGATAGGAAGAATAAATCTACGTCCAGAAGATGCAATAAATTTGGAATGGATGGTACCTGCTCCAGCACAAGGGGCGGTTATGATTGCTGCAAGAGCCGAAGATGAAGAAATTCTCGCTATATGTGCCGAAATTAATCATGAAGAAACCCAAATTTGTACCTCACTAGAACGGGAATTCTTAAAGATTTTAGAAGGTGGCTGTTCTGCACCGATTGGAGCTTTGGCCTATATTAAAGATGAAGAAGTTCACTTTCAGGGAGTGCTCTTAAGTTTAGATGGAAAACATAGGTTTGAACAAACCAAATCCAGACCACTCGGCGAGCACCATGACCTACCGAAAATTTGCGCCAATTACATTATAGACCATGGTGGAAAAAGGGTAATGTCCGAGATTAAAAAAGTTCATAGAAAGACACAAATCTTTTCAACCAAATCTTTGACCGAAGAGCAAAAACGCCGATTTAAATTAGATGTTGAAGTTGAGAGTACCGATTTTATTAAAATCAATCATACCCGGATTTCTTTGCCATTGCTAAAATCTGAAATTAAGAATGTAATCATTACCAGCCAAAATGCGGTAGAATCCATTCTAAGCAGCTGCCCGCCAGAAGATTTAAAATTTAAGAATATTTATTGTGTAGGTCGCAGGACCAAAAGATTAATCGAAAAGAAAATCGGCAAGGTTACCCATTCTGAAAATAACGCGGTGGATTTGGCCAACTATCTGGTTGAATATATTGAAGGAACCGAAGCAACATATTTTTGCAGTAACATCCGTTTGGACGAACTTCCTTCAATTTTAAAAGAAGGTAACATAGAAATTAAAGAAGTAGAAGCGTATAAGACCGTAGCAGACGCCAATAAATTAGATGAGTCTATTGAAGGCGTTCTTTTTTACAGTCCTTCTACCGTTTACAGTTTTCTAGAGAAGAACCAACCAAATATCATTGCGTATTGTATCGGTGAAACGACTGCAAACGCTGCAAGAGAGAAATTTGAGGATGTTAGGGTTGCAAAAGTACCTACGGTAGAAAGCGTAATCGATTTGGTAAACCAACATTATTCAAACTAAAAATTAAGCGCATCCCTTTATATTTTAAAAAATAGTTATGCTTAAGAACGATTTATATTTAAGAGCCCTAAAAGGAGAATCCGTAGAGCGACCGCCCGTTTGGATGATGCGTCAGGCTGGGAGATATCTTCCAGAATTTATGGCAATTAAGGAGAAGTACGATTTCTTTACCCGTTGCCAAACTCCAGAACTTGCCAGTGAAATTACAGTGCAGCCGATTCGTCGTTTTGGTATGGACGCGGCCATTCTTTTCTGCGATATTTTGGTGATTCCACAAGCAATGAATATTGAAGTGGTCATGAAACCTGGGATTGGTCCTTTTGTGCCAAATCCAGTTAGAACTCAAGCAGATGTCGATCAAGTTATTGTTCCAGATATTCAAGAGGAATTGGGATATGTGATGGAAGCTATAAAAGCGACCAAAGAGCTTTTAAATAACGACATCCCGCTAATCGGATTTGCAGGTTCTCCCTGGACAATTTTATGTTACGTTGTACAAGGACAAGGCAGCAAAACTTTTGATAGAACCAAAGAATTTTGTTTTAGAGAACCAATCGCCGCGCATCAACTCTTGCAAAAAATAACAGATACAACAATCGCTTATTTAAAGGAAAAAGTTGCCGCTGGTGTCGATGCGCTTCAAGTTTTCGATTCTTGGGGTGGATTGTTATCTCCTAAAGACTATCAAGAATTCTCTTGGCCCTACATTCAGCAGATTGTAGATGCTGTTTACGAACTTGCGCCAGTAACCGTCTTTGGTAAAGGATGTTGGTTTGCATTTAATGAAATGGCCAAATCTAATGCTTCTGCTTTAGGAGTCGATTGGACCTGCTCTGCTGCCAATGCACGATATTTAAGCGGTGGTAAGATAACGCTTCAAGGTAATTTTGATCCGGCCCGACTTTTATCTCCTCCCGAAGAAATCAAGAAAATGGTAAAAACGATGATTGACGATTTTGGAAAAGACCGCTATATCGCCAATCTAGGCCATGGTATTTTGCCTAACATTCCGGTGGAAAATGCCCGAGCGTTTGTAGATGCCGTAAAGGAATATAGATCATAGAAAACTAGAAGCGACAAGTGTGAAACTTATAGATGAAAATTTCAGCTTAGAAACACTAAAACTAGAAGACGCTTCGAGCCTAAATTCATTAATGATCAGAAACGGAAAACGTTTTCAACAATATCTGCCTAAAACATTATCACAGAACCTTTCAGAAGAATCTTCAAAGAAATATATCAAAGAGAAAAATCTCGAAATTGAGAACTTAGAAGTTTTCACCTTAGCGATTAAGGACATTCAACAAAAAATGATAGCTGGTCTGATAATCTTAAAGGAAATAGACCAGACGGAGAAGTCGGGAGAATTCGCTTATTGCATAGGTAAAGAGTTTGAAGGACAAGGCTGGGTCACCAAAAGCATCAGGGCATTTTCAGAATTCGCCTTTACTAAATTGAAACTTTTAACTCTTCATATCATCATTCACAGAAACAATAAAGCGAGTATAAAGGTTGCTGAAAATTCTGGATTTGAATGGAAGCGTACCCTGTATAACGAATTTACGCCGATTACCAAAGTGCCAATGGATATGGAACTATATGAATTATGTTATGAAAGATAAATTCTATAATTACATACTAGAACTTCAAAATAAAATCACGTTAAAGCTTGAAGCCGTTGATGGCAAGGCCAAATTTAAGGAAGATGTTTGGGTTCGCGAAGAAGGAGGCGGCGGTAGAAGTAGGATAATAGAAAACGGAGCGGTTTTCGAAAAAGGCGGCGTTAATATTTCTGCGGTCCACGGTGCTTTACCGCTCTCGATGCAAACGTATTTTAATGTGAAGGATGCCGATTTCTTTGCTTGTGGACTTAGCTTGGTGCTCCACCCCAATAATCCGATGGTGCCGACAGTACACGCTAATTGGCGTTATTTTGAAATGTATGATACCAATGGACAAATCGTAGATAGCTGGTTTGGTGGCGGACAGGATTTAACACCTTATTACCTATTTGAAGAAGATGCTAAGCACTTTCACCAAGTTTGTAAAGATGTCTGTGATGAGCACGACAGCAGTTTTCATTCCTTATATAAGAAGCAATGCGACGATTACTTTTGGAACGCTCATCGCAATGAGGCCAGAGGTATCGGTGGATTATTTTTTGACTACTGTAAACCAAAAGAAGATTTTTCAATGGAAAAATGGTTTAATTTTGTGACTGCCGTAGGAAATTCATTCTTAGAAAGTTATGTGCCAATCGTTGAGAAAAGGAAAGATCAGGCATACACAAGAGAACAAAAAGATTGGCAAGAAATACGCCGTGGGCGTTATGTAGAGTTCAATCTTGTGCATGATAAAGGAACTTTGTTTGGTCTAAAGACCAATGGAAGGATTGAGAGTATATTAATGAGTTTACCTCCAAAGGTGCAATGGGTCTATGATCATCATCCAAAACAGGGGAGCGAAGAGGAAAAATTGACAAAAGTTCTTGGAAGTCCAATTGATTGGATTGAAAATTAGTAGATAAATTAATTACTAAGAACTTGTAAAGTCACCAAATCCTATATCCTTTGTAACAATATATTTCAACGAAAAAAAATCACTAAAATTTAAATTTTTTTCAAAATTATAAAAACGTTGATGGCGAAGTGCAAGCCTTTATTCACCTTACACGTGAGACGTAAATCATAAACTATATACAAACAAACATGTTCCCACTCAGCAGAAACAGAAGATTAAGAGTAAACGAAAATCTACGCTCATTGGTTAGAGAAACCTATCTATCTCCTAACGATTTTTTGGTCCCTTTGTTTATTGTTGAAGGAAAAAATAAAAAGGAAGAAATTCCATCAATGCCCGGTTATTATAGATTTAGTCTAGACCTCCTTAAAAAAGAGGTAAAAGAACTGCAGAAAATGGGTTTAAAATCTGTGCTTTTATTTGTAAAAGTTCCAGATGAATTGAAGGATAACAAAGGTACCGAAGCTTTAAATAAACACGGCCTTATGCAGCGCGCCATAAGAATGATTAAGGACAGCTGCCCAGAAATGATTGTGATAACAGATGTGGCTCTAGACCCGTATTCGTCTTTCGGACACGACGGTGTGGTACATGACGGCATTATATTAAATGATGAGACCAATGCAATTTTGGCCGAAATGAGTCTTTCTCACGCCAGAGCCGGAGCCGATTTTGTCGCACCTAGCGATATGATGGACGGACGGATTTTTGAGATACGTTCTCTCTTGGAAGATGAAGGTTTTATCGACACTGGCATCATGAGCTATTCGGCAAAATACGCTTCCAGTTTTTACGGACCATTTAGGGATGCCCTAGATTCTACGCCAGGCTTTGGCGATAAGAAAAGCTACCAAATGGACCCTGCAAATAGATCTGAAGCCATAAAAGAAACCTTGATGGATATTGATGAAGGCGCAGATATTGTTATGATTAAGCCCGGACTTTGCTATTTGGATATCGTTAGGGAAATAAAAAATACGGTGAGCGTTCCAGTAGCAGTTTATCAAGTTAGTGGTGAATATTCTATGTTGAAAGCGGCGTCGGAAAAAGGTTGGTTAAACCATGACGCAGTGATGATGGAGCAGCTCATTGCGATTAAGAGAGCCGGTGCCGATATCATTGCAAGTTACTTTGCAAAAGAAGCAGTTGCTTTACTGAATAAATAATCAAATTCCAGATTTTATTCATCTTAAAAAGTCATTACTACATCTAATAGCTAAGAAAATCCTATTTTTAAGGTAGGTCTAAATCTTATTATTGAGGCAACAATCCTATTGAACTCACTAATAAACCAACAACAAACACTTTACTTTAGCTACAAATTTTATAAACAATGGGACTTCTAATATTTTACGCTTTAATATCCATTTTCTTTTCGTTTTTATGTTCAATTCTGGAAGCGGTTCTTCTAAGCGTCACTCCCACTTTTATTAATCTGAAAAAGAAGGAGAATAAAAGTTATGCAGCGAATCTTGAAGAACTTAAGAAAGATGTCGACAAACCACTGATTGCTATACTTACGTTAAATACTATTGCCCATACCGTTGGAGCCATTCTTGTGGGAGTGCAGGCAGAAAATGTATTTGGGGATGGTGGAAATGAAATATTGATCGTTTCGGCGGTTATGACTTTCCTGATATTGGTTCTTTCCGAGATTATCCCAAAAACTATTGGCGCGACTTATTGGAGGTCTATGACAAATTTTACCACAAAGGCATTAAAGGTTTTAATATTTCCATTGCAATACACGGGGATACTTTGGATTTTACAATTGGCAACGAAACTTATTGGCGGTACCGGCCACGGAAGTGTATTAAGCCGAGAAAGTTTTTTGGCCATGACCGATATGGCCCATGAAGAAGGCGTTTTTCAAGAATCCGAAAGCAAAGTCATTAAAAACTTATTGAACTTTAAAAAGATACTGGCCAAGGACATTATGACGCCTCGCACCATGATGACCCTTGTTTCTGAAGAGGAAACGGTTTCAGGATTTTTTAACGACAATCCCGAACTAAAATTTTCCAGAATTCCGGTTTATAAGGATATTGAAGACAATATTACTGGATTTGTATTAAAGGATGATGTCTATAAGGAAATGGCTTATGATAACGATTCTAAAAAGTTGGCCGAGATTAAGCGAGACATTATAATCATTGAAAGAAACACGCCTATACCAAAATTGTTTGAAAGATTGGTAGATAGTAAAAATCATCTTGCCCTTGTGGTTGATGAATATGGTTCAATAAGTGGACTTGTAACTCAGGAAGATGTTATTGAAACCCTGCTTGGCTTAGAAATTATGGACGAAAGTGATAATGTGGCAGATCTTCAAAAGCAAGCTAAAATGAATTGGGAAAATCGTTCGAAGAAATTAGGGTTTTCCGATTCAACTAACACCAATCCAGAAGCAAACAAGAAACTATAAAATGGAAGTGTGCTATATTTCCACACCCCTTGGAATCGCGAAGATTATTGGTGACGAAGCTGGGATTTCTTCCATTTATATGTTAGATGAATCAATTCCTGTTACCGAAATTATTCCTCCACATTTAAAAGATAGCGCTACTCAATTGACCGAATATTTTGAGAGCAGTAGAAAAGACTTCAATTTAAAATTAAACCCGCAGGGCACTGATTTCCAAAAAACCGTATGGACCGAGCTTTTACGTATTCCGTATGGCAAAACAATTTCGTATTTAGAACTTTCTAAAGAGCTGGGGGATGTAAATGCGATTAGAGCGGTTGCCGCTGCAAATGGTAAAAACCCATTATGGATTGTTGTTCCTTGTCACCGGGTGATTGGATCTGACGGAAATCTTACGGGATACGCCGGAGGTTTACCAAGAAAAAAGGCCCTTTTAGAACTTGAAGGTTCGATTACCCAAATGAGTTTGTTCTAAACTCTAAGCTATAGACCATTCTACAAATTTTCTTACCTTTAATTAAACAACTAGCTAATGCAAATTTTTAAAAAGATTGTCATAACAGTCTTGATTCTCTTCGTTGTGCTAATCTCTGCGCTATACCTCACCAATACTGATTATTTGTTAAAAGCGGTGCGGACTATTTATCTCAATGGTCATACTACTGCATTTTTAGATGACTACCAATATTTTGAGAACCATGTCGTTGAAGACGGAGAACCTCAGCCATGGCCAATCCATAAAGATTATAATTCTGTAAACGAAACCGAAACTTTAAACGTACTAAATGCTCAAAATGGAAGCATTGCTTACATGATCCTTAAAAACGACAGTATTTGGTTCGAAAATTATTACGATGGCTACGGAAAGGATTCTAAAACAAATTCTTTCTCCATGGCAAAAAGCATGATTTCTGCGATGCTTGGCAAGGCAATTATGGAAGGAAAGATTAAAAGTTTAGACCAAAAGGTTGGTGACTTTTATCCACAATATAAAGACGGTTTGGCCGGAAAATTGACGGTAGGCGACCTTTCTTCTATGGCATCGGGGTTGCAATGGGACGAGGCTTACTCCTCGCCTTTTTCAATTACCACTCGGGCTTACTTTGATAAAGATCTAGAAGGCGTAATGCTAGACTTGCCTGTCGTTGAAGAACCGGGACAATCATATAAATATTTAAGTGGAAATACGGAACTTTTAGGAATGGTTATCGAAAAGGCAACCGGAAAAACCATGTCACAATATCTTAGCGATAGTTTTTGGAAGCCTATGGGCGCAGAACATGAAGCTTTATGGCAGATCGATAGTGAAGAAGGTCAATTAGAGAAGGCCTATTGCTGTGTTGCGAGTAACGCCCGTGACTTCGCTAGATTCGGAAAATTATACAAGGACTATGGAAAATGGAACGGTAAGCAACTTTTGGATTCCGCTTTTATTGCAAAATCCATTACCCCTAGATTTAAGGAAAGCCCAGAATATGGTTATGGTTGGTGGTTGCTAAATCACCTAGGAAAGCATTTCTTTATGATGCGCGGCCATTTGGGCCAATATGTTATGGTTGAACCAGATGATAATATCATCATCATTAGATTAGGACATAAATCATCGAAGGTAGATGGACAAGAAGACCCGTTTTATGCAGATATTTATACTTATCTTGAAGAAGGTTATAAAATGTTGCAGATGAGCGACAAAGCTTTAAAATAATATATGATTGCAAAACTTCATCTTGAAAATATTCTTTTTCTCGACATCGAAACGGTGCCAGAAACCCACCATTTTTCTGATTTAGACGAAACAAAACAAGAACTATGGGAAGCTAAATCTAAATATCAAAGAAAGGAAGAAGTCTCTGCTGAAGAATTTTACGAACGCGCAGGTATTTGGGCGGAATTCGGAAAAATTGTTTGTATTTCGGTGGGCTACTTTGCATTTCAGGGAGATATCAGGACTTTCCGCGTTACCTCTTTTCACGGTGAAGAAATTAAAATTTTAAAGGATTTTAGGAATCTTTTAATCACTCATTTTAGCGAAAACAAACATTTGCTCTGCGCTCATAATGGAAAGGAATTCGATTTTCCTTATATCGCCAGAAGAATGATTATTCATAACATAGAACTTCCTTATAAACTTAATCTGTTCGGTAAAAAACCTTGGGAAGTACCTCATTTAGACACACTCGAGCTCTGGAAGTTCGGCGACTACAAAACTTTTACATCGCTTAAATTATTGACCAATGTTTTAGGAATACCATCGCCAAAGGAAGATATTGATGGCAGTGAAGTCTGTGGCGTTTTTTATGAAGCAAACGATATAGACCGAATTGTTTCCTATTGCGAAAGAGATACGATTGCTGTAGCTCAGATATTTCTGCGATTGCGAGGAGATGAAATATTAGACGATTCGGAAATAAAGCATGTTTAGATTCGAATTTTTAAAAATATAAAAGCCACGGAGTTTATTTAATTCCGTGGCTTTTTCAATTTAAGATGAAATCTACTTAGTTCCTTACAAACTTCTTGGTCATGGTCTCATCTCCGTCATTAACCTCAATAAAGTAAAGTCCAGTTTGTAATTCTGAAACGTTCACTTCCTTATCGGTATGACCTTGACTTACCGTTTGACCCATCATATTAATGATCCTATAATCCGTTGAAAGATTTCCTGGTAGAACTACATTTACAATGCTACCGCTAACTGGGTTCGGGTAAACTTTAAAGTCTTCCTTAGAATTCCAGTCGTCTTTCATAGGTCTAGTTCCATGTTCTGCGATACCAGTTTTAAGTGGTGCCATTCCATAATAACCAGCAACGGTCACCTGATCAATAAATACTTGATCATAATTTTCTGAAGCATCGCACTCAATCCTGAAGCCAGAATTGTTAGAGAAATTAACCTGGGAAGCAGATAATGTTACCGCGGCAGAGTAAAAAGTGTTGTTGTTGAAATTTGTACCAACCACATACTTGCCTATTACAGACCAAGATGAACCATTGTAATAACTTAGGAAAAAGTTCTCACCGTAATCCATTCCGTTAATATAGAAATAGAATTCAAATTCTACTTCGTTATAAGGTTCAAGATTTAGGTTAGATAAAGTCATAGACGAACCAAGACCAGAATCATCTCTTAGTCTAATAGAATACATTCCTTCGTAAGAAGCTGTTGTATACATTCTGTAACAATCACTTCCTCCGTCTTCCCAATTGTCCATGCCTGTTTCGAAAAATCCTTCATGTAAAATATCAGGACCAGATGTTTGACAAGGCACACATGATGTTCCTCCACAATCTACTCCAGCTTCGTCACCATTCTTAATCCCATCATTACAGCTAGATGTTATTGAATCTGTAGTGATGTTAACTTGATTACTAGCTGAGGACAAATTTCCCGCTCCATCTTTAGCTTTAACTACAAAATAATATCCTGTACCAGCATTTAATCCAGTAACAGGAAATGAGGTAGATGAAGTATACCCGATCTGATTACCATTTTTGTAAACAACATAGCCGGCCACTCCAATATTATCGGAGGAAGCATTCCAGGTTAAATTTGCAGAATTCTCAGTTATATTAGAAGCTCTAAGATAAGTTGGGGCGGTTGGCGCCTGAGTATCGGAAGCACTTAAGGTTGTGACATTGGCAGAATTACTGTATCCGGATTTATTTCCAGAGGCGTCGAAAGCCAAAACTTTGAATGAATACGAAGTACTAGGGGTTAAGCCAGAGACATTATAACCTCTTCCGGTTAATGTGGCAATTCTAGTTGAACCTCTATAAACTTCATAACCAGTTACAGCCGAATTATCGGTTGGCGCATCCCAAGTTAAGCTAGTAGCCGTTTGAGTTGTATTGTTAGCCATAAGATTTCTCGGTGGCGATAAAGCTGCTTGGTCAGCTCCTTGTCCGCCAATGATAATGGTATAATCTTCTACTTCTCCGTAAGTAAAGGTTTCACAAGGCGATGCATTAGAATTATATTTCATCGAAATACGCATTCTAGTTGTTCCTTGGATTGCGCTTGTAGGAATACTAAAACTTCCGCTTACCACACTATTGGTTGAAGCTGAAAAAGTATACACACTTTCACTATAATCGGTAAAGTCACCATCATGATTGTAATCTATCCAAACATTATATGCTTCCGAATATACAGTTCCACTCCAAGTAGGTGTGATTGTAATAGAATAACTAGAACCAATTAAGAGTTCCGTAGATACATCCGTAAAATCTGAATATGCCTTAGCCCCAGAAGAATTATCTAAGGTGTTTAGCTGCACTCTACTAATATATTCGTCATTAATGTTATTACTGTTAGAGGTACAATAGCTTTGGGTGATGCTACCGCCGCCATCCGTAGTAACATCAACAGAATTACTGGCATCAGATAAATTCCCCGCAGCATCTGTTGCCTTTACCGTAAATATATAGGTGGTTTGGGAGCTCAAGCCAGAAACTTGGTAGGTTGTTCCGGTTATGTTAGCTATTAGTACACCATTTCGGTAAACATTATATCCAGTTACCCCAACATTGTCATTTGCTGAATACCATGAAAGATTGGCACTATTGGTCGTGATATTAGAAGCAGTAAGATTAGATGGTGATGACGGTGCAATACTATCTACCGACAATGTGGTAATATTTACAGTATTACTTTTGTTAGATTTATTACCTGCCGCATCCTTTGCAATGATGTAATATGAATACGCCGAATTAGATATTAATCCTGAAAGATTTATATAGGTTGAAGTTGTAGTAGATATTAAAGTTGAATTCTGGTAAACTTCATAACCAGTTACTCCTATATTATCCGTAGACGCAGACCAATTAAGTCTTAAGCTATTAATAGTAATGTTCGAAACTGATAAAGTTGTCGGAGCTGAAGGAGCAGCAATATCTGTTCCTGAAGTCGTCGCACTTACGTTATTGCTCTTTTCAGACTTATTGCCCGCTGCGTCCTTAGCTATAATATAATAGGAATAAGGAGTATTTGATTGCAATCCGGTTACGTCAAAATTTGTAGACGTTGTGGTGGTTATCATATTTGAATTTTGATAAACTTCATATCCAGTGACCCCAGAATTATCTGTCGATGCAGACCAGTTCAATTTTAGAGAACTTTGGGTAACTGACGATACTGACAGATTCGCTGGTGCCGATGGCGCTTGAGTATCAGAAATAGTATTTCCAGTAAATTTTCCGGTGAATACTCCCCTTCCATAGGTAGATGCAATTATCTTGTTATTGGTATGATCACCACTAACGTTCCAATAATCAAATGAAGTTACGCTCACATCGCTCATTCCATTATAAGCTTGGCTCCAGCTTGGAGTGGTGTCATTGAAATTAGAAGTTCTCCAAACACCTAGTTGGGTAGCTAAAATGGCTTCATTTTCATTTAAAGGATTCAAAAGAAAATCCCGTACCGGTAAGTTCGGCAGATTACCTTCTTTATTGCTCCAACTAGACCCGCCATTGTTAGAATACCACACATTATTGACGCCGTAATTATGCATCGTAACAATCAATTCACTTTCTGTCTTTCCAAATCTTACGGATGAAACAGATCCCACAAATGGGGTAGTGATATTTGTGAAATTTGCAGAACCATTGGCAACGTTAGTCAATTTTAAAAGACTTCCATTTTCGGTCCCTACATACCAAGTATTGTTACTATAAGGTGATGCCCTAAATGCGGTTGGCTTAGAAGTTAAACTGCTACTACTAAGAACTCCATTAGTATTTGCCTCAACATTAATGCTTAATATAGAATAGGATGATCCCGAACTATTGTTAGACAACAATCGATTGGCATCACTATCATAGCCCATAGAGTTTACAAAGTCTCCGGTAGATTGGGAGTTAGATAAAGAGGTAGCGGCACCTTGCTGACGACCTTGACCGTTCCAAGGAAGTGTAAATCTATAGATTATGTTATAGACATAAGTAGAAATCATATACTGACCATCTTTATCTACGAAGGTGTAAAAACCATCTCCGTCCGAAAGTACTTCAGAACTATTTATACCATCACTAGCATTTCTAAACGCTTGGGTACCGTTATCTTGAGCGCCTGCGGTAAATATCCCATCGACATCCCCCGGTCCGTCAGGTCCAATCCCTGCCTTTACAAATTGAGTAACATTATAACCTCTATTTCTAACACCGATAGTACCACCTGCATTGCCAGAATAATAGACGCCTCCGTCATTCCCGTAAAGCATTTTAGAGGAAGAATTATTTCCAAATGCCATAGCATGCTGATCAGCATGAACACTTTGGTAACCAAAGCCGCCATACCAATGAGAAATCTGTGACCAAGATGAACCGCTGTTGCTAGATTTAAACAAATTAATACCACCAACATATACGACATTATCGTTTGCTGGGTCAGCCTCAATTACTAGGTTATAAAAAGATTGCCCTCTTGTAAAATCCACGGCAGAAATTCCAGAATCTGCGTCGTTAGGCATATTTACTGTAGAAACGCTTCCGAAACCATTGGTGGTACTATAAATATGTACTGGCATAGAAACACCTTGAGTAAGAGCATAAATCTTATTTGGATTGGTTGCAGAACATTCTAATTCTACTCTATTGGAATCACTTAAAGGAGAAGCTGCTGCCTCATTCCACGTGCTACCGTTTGTAGAACTATAAACGCGTCCGCCTCCTTGACCAAAACCAGATTTGATGGTTCCCATCCATAAGGTATTATTTGCGCTTACTTCAATATCATTTGGGATATAATAGTAATTGGTGCTACCTGAAGTATATCTCATATTTGCAGATTCGATTCTAGACCAACTAGAACCACCATTAGCTGATCGATAAAGACCCGCCGATTGCAATCCTAACCAGTTGGTAGGATCAGAGGAATCACCATAAACATGAGATCCGACCGCTACATATAATTCTGTAGTAGAACCATTGTCCCAGGCTACAATATCGTTGACATAATATATGCCAGAAAGAAATAGAGTACTTAGGCCATAAGTCATGGTGCCAGGACCAGCTGCTGGGATATTGACTGCAGACCAAGAATTTCCACCATCATTAGTAACGTAAACACCGTTACCTACAACATCACCCGCAGTGTATTGCTCTCCAGTACCTACCCACCATCTTTTGCTATTTCTTGGATCGACTGTAATTGATGTTACCGAAAGGTTTCCTGGAACGTTGCTAACCCTAGACCAAGTAGAGGTGCTGCTGCTAATATTGGTATTTTTCCAAAGACCACCGCTTACACCACCGGCATATACAGTATTGTTTGAAGAATCATTAGGGTCGAACATTAAAACCCTAGTACGGCCACCTACGTTATTTGGACCTCTTTCTTCCCAAGGATTTGTAGATTCTCCTGGAGTTCTTTGAGATTGTCTTTGATTTTCTATTTCTTCTCTTAAAATGGCAAGTTTGCCATCATCTAATTTACCTGTAGCGGGATTAATTGAAAGCTCCCACATTTGTTCAAAATATTTATTGGGGGGTAATCCGTGCTGTTTTCTGGTTTTTTTGTCCCAAGCTATAGTTTCCTTGTAGGGACTATTTTCAAGATACTTTTGGTAAGTTTGTCTTTGCTCTTCGAGGGAGGATTGTTGGTTGGAGTTTTCTACTTCACTTTTGTTTTTTTGGTAAAAAACGACTGCCGAGATCAAGGCAATAGCAATCATGCTAAGAATTGATCCTAGTAAATTTTTTCTCATGCTATTAAACAATTTTTGAGAATTAGTAAATTGTAGTACTTAGCGAAGTTAGAGGCGGCGAAAATATCAAAACGAATAGAATAAAAAAGTTAAAATTGAATATTTTCGATAAAAAACATTTAGGGTTGATACATTTGAATTCAGGATTGACACAATCGCATAACATCGAAGTTTTGTATGGAAAAAGGTAACATATTGGAGGTCAAAAATTTGACGATTTCGTTCAAAAATGAAGGAAAATTTTATCCTGTTATCAAGGACATTGATTTTCAGCTTAATGACAATGAAATTCTCGGGATTGTAGGCGAATCTGGTTCTGGAAAGTCGGTAACTTCATTAGCCATTATGGGACTCTTGCCAAAAAATATTTCAGAAATAACTTCTGGTAAAATTGAGTTTTTAGGAAATGACCTCAGCGCTCTTAACCAAACTGAATTTTCCAATATTAGAGGTCAAAGCATTTCCATGATTTTTCAAGAACCGATGAGCTCTCTAAACCCAAGTATGAAATGTGGAAGACAGGTCGAAGAAATTTTGCAACGGCACACGTCGTTGTCGAAAAGAGAAATTAAAAATGAAACCTTGACCCTTTTTGAAAAAGTAAAACTTCCCAATCCAGATCGGGTTTATAATTCTTATCCCCATGAAATTTCTGGCGGACAAAAACAAAGGGTCATGATATCGATGGCCATCGCCTGTAAACCAAAAATCCTTATCGCCGACGAACCGACTACCGCATTAGACGTAACCGTTCAAAAGGAAGTAATACAACTACTAAAGGATTTACAAAAAGAAGTGAATATGAGCATTATATTTATTTCTCATGACCTTTCCTTGGTATCAGAAATTGCAGATAGACTCATCGTAATGTACAAAGGAGAAATTGTGGAGCAAGGAGATGCTAAAGAGATTTTCAAAAATCCTCAGAATTCCTATACTGAGGCGTTAATAAAGTCGCGGCCATCGTTAGATATTCATCTTAAACGGTTGCCAACTATTATTGATTTCTTAAATAAAAAAGCTCCGAGCGAGGTTATTTCGTCCGAAGAACGCAAAGCAAGTCTTGCTAAGATATATTCAAAATCTCCTTTGTTAGAAATCATTAATCTCGGGAAGACATATTATTCCAACGTAGGTATTTTTAAAAAGCAAACCGAATTTAAGGCGGTTAATGATGTTTCATTTAAAATATATGAAGGTGAAACTGTTGGGTTGGTTGGAGAATCTGGTTGCGGAAAATCAACTCTCGGAAATGCCATTTTACAACTAGACAAGGCAACTTCGGGCAAAATTATTTACAAAGGCAATGATATCACTCATTTAAAAAAATCTGAATTAAGGCAACTGAGAAAGGATATCCAAATTATTTTTCAAGATCCATTCGCTTCGTTAAATCCGAGACTGCCAGTAGGAAAAGCAATTATGGAACCGATGAAAGTCCATAAAATAGGAAAATCGCAGTCGGACCGAAAAAATATCGTTATGGGTTTGCTTAAAAAGGTTGGATTAGATGAAGAATATTTTTATCGATATCCGCACGAATTTTCCGGCGGACAGAGACAACGAATTGGTATTGCCAGGACAATTGCTCTTCTGCCAAAACTAATTGTATGCGATGAGTCTGTTTCTGCCCTCGATATTTCTGTACAAGCGCAAGTTTTGAATTTATTGAACGATCTAAAGGAAGATTTTGGATTCTCCTATATATTTATTTCCCACGACCTGGCGGTGGTAAAATATATGGCTGATCAGTTGATTGTAATGAATAATGGGGTAATTGAAGAAATGGGAGACGCAGAAAATATATATGCGAATCCTGAAAAAGAGTATACCAAAAAGTTAATTCATGCCATTCCCAAGGGGCGGTCGGTTATAGCATGAATATTTTTTTGGTTAACAATAAGATACTTCTAACTAATTTCAAATTGTTATGAAAACTCTTAAAAACTTGAGTTTTTAAATAAGTAGGTTTTGGTAGATTTGGGGCTACATTCATAAGTTAAATGATGATAGATTTGGGGCAAATCATAATTTAGGTTTATGATAGATTTGGTTAATAATTTAGTTGTTGTTTGGGACTGCTAATATGCAATCTATTTTTAATTATATCAGCTAAAAATCATATTTATTCGATTAAATACATGTTATTTTAACATTTAACAGGTTTTAAGACAATTTTTGTAGGAATTTAACAATGTTCATGGTAACCTTATAAATAAAAAAAGCCATCGATTGATGGCTTAAAAATTCTATTATTCTTTAATATCTAGACATCCATTTCGGGAATATTCTCTGAGTCCACTATTAAATTACCTTCAGTGGCATCTTTTATATCTTGAACAGAAACACCTGGCGCCCGTTCTAATAATCTAAAACCATTCTCTACAACTTCTAAAACCGCCAGATTCGTAACTATCTTTTTAACACAACCAACCCCAGTCAAGGGTAGGCTACATTTTTTTAATAATTTAGATTCTCCCTCTCGGTTGGTGTGCATCATCGCTACAATAATATTTTCAGCGCTTGCTACAAGGTCCATCGCTCCACCCATACCTTTGACCATCTTTCCCGGAATTTTCCAGTTGGCGATATCTCCATTTTCTGCCACTTCCATGGCTCCCAATATAGTTAAGTCTACATGTTTGCCTCTTATCATAGAAAAGCTCATTGCAGAGTCGAAAAAGCTCGCTCCCGGCAATGTTGTTATTGTCTGCTTACCAGCATTAATTATATCTGCGTCTTCTTCGCCTTCAAACGGAAAAGGCCCCATCCCTAATACGCCGTTCTCACTTTGAAATTCAACTTCAATGTCATCCCTCACATAATTTGCCACGAGTGTAGGGATACCTATACCCAGATTTACGTAGTAGCCATCTTTTACTTCCTTAGCAATTCTTTTAGCTATTTGTTCTTTTCCTAACATATTTGAGTTGTTGGTTGTTGGTTGTTGGTTGTTGGTTGTCGGTTTTTGGTTTTTGGTTTTTGGTTTTTGGTTTTTGGTTTTTGGTTTTTGGTTTTTACAATCTTGCGGCTTTGAAACTTTGAGACTTTGAGACTTTGAGACTTTGAATCCTTAAAACTTTTCACCCATTAATTCCTCTTCCTAACCGTTCTCTGTTCGATGCGTTTCTCGTATTTTTCACCTTGAAAAATTCTTTGCACAAAAATACCTGGAATATGAATTTGATTAGGGTCTAGAGTTCCCACGGGCAGAAGTTCTTCAACTTCGGCAACGGTAATTTTTGCCGCACCGCACATATTTGAGTTGAAATTCCTTGCGGTTCCTTTGAAGATTAAGTTGCCAGCTTCATCTCCCTTCCATGCTTTTACAAACGCAAAGTCAGCTTCAAAAGCATGTTCTAAAACATACATTTTACCATCAAACTCCCTGGTTTCTTTGCCTTCAGCAACTTCGGTTCCGAAACCTGCGGGCGTGTAAAATGCTGGAAAACCCGCTTGCGCCGCTCTACAACGTTCTGCTAAAGTTCCTTGTGGAATCAACTCAACATCTAATTCTCCACTCAACATCTGTCTTTCGAACTCCGCATTTTCTCCAACGTAAGAAGAAACCATTTTCTTAATCTGTTTTTTATGGAGTAAAAGGCCAAGACCAAAATCGTCGACTCCCGCATTATTAGAAATACAGGTCAAATCCTTGATATTTAACTCCACCAGCTTGGCAATGGAATTTTCCGGGATGCCGCTCAATCCAAACCCGCCTAACATAAAGGTCATACCATCTGCGACACCTCTTAATGCGACGTCTACATTTTCAACTTTTTTGCTGATCATTTATCTTTTGTTTTGTTTCTGTAAAATACAAAATTAAAAAGCCAACCTAATTGATTCAACATTAGATTGGCGGTATATGTTATAAAATTAGTTTAAGCCTATTTAAAAATCCAACACATCCTCTAAATCTTCACCTTCATCTCTCGCTTGATCTTTTCCAAAATCAGCACAATTTACTTTTATGGAAAGATTTGCCGGAACATCAAACGGTTGTTTTGAGACAGTCAGGGTTGAATCTGCGTAACACGCCTTCATATACAATGCCCAAATTGGCAGTGCCATTGATGCGCCTTGACCATAAAGCAGGGAGCCAAAATGCGCCGCTCGATCCTCTGCACCAACCCAAACTCCAGTAACCAGATTTGGAACCATCCCCATAAACCAACCATCACTCTGGTTTTGAGTGGTCCCCGTTTTACCGGCAATAGGGTTGTCTAATTCATATGGATAACCAGTTATAATTTCTTTATAAACCGCTTGGGTGCCGCCATAGGTGTGTCTTAGTCTTCCACCAGAACCAGACTGCACAACGCCTTCCATTAAACTTACGGTTACATATGCAACTTCTTCGCTTAATACATCACGCGATTCTGGTTTAAATTGAAAGAGAACCGTTCCATTCTTATCTTCGATTCTTGTAACAAGTACCGGTTTGTTATACACACCTTTATTGGCAAAGGTGCTGTAAGCCGCAACCATTTCGTAAACGCTAAGGTCTGGCGTCCCTAACGCAATCGCCGGAACTGCTTGTATTTTAGATTCTATACCAAGATTGTGAGCCATATCTGCCACAGGTTGTGGGCCAACTTTGTCCATCAATCTAGCGGTTATAGTATTGACCGAGTTTGCCAATGCACTCTTTAAGGTTAGGAAACCGTTGTAATTGCCATCTGCATTCCTTGCGGTCCAAGGTTCTGGATTTCCAAATCGGCCAGCTTCAATCGTTATTTGTTGTCTAGGAAGAGTATCGCAAGGTGAAAGATGCAACTGATCAATGGCGGTTGCATATACAAAAGGCTTAAATGTAGAACCTACTTGGCGTTTACCTTTTTCTACGTGATCATATTGAAAATGTCTATAATCCATTCCGCCAACCCAAGCTTTTACAAGACCTGTTTGTGGTTCCATTGACATCATACCTGGATGCAAAAATTGCTTATAATATCGCATAGAATCCATCGGTTTCATGATGGTATCTATTTCACCTTTCCATGAAAAAATGGACATCGGCACGGGAACATCAAAGGATTTTATGATTTTATCCTCATCGATTTTTAAATCGTATTTCATATGTCTCCAGCGCTCAGACTGTCGCATCCCTGCCGCCATAACTCTGTCTATATCTTCTGGCTCTAAATCTAAAAATGGGGCAGTAGGATTTCTGTCTGGAGTATTTTGATGATCAAATTCTGCCTGCAGTCTTGGCATGTGCCTTCTTACTGCATCCTCAGCATATTGCTGCATTCTAGAATCTAAGGCGGTATAAATCTTTAAACCTGAATTATACAAGTTATATTTTGAACCATCTGGCTTTGGATTTTCTTCAATCCATTTATCCATGAATCCTTTTAGATACATCCTAAAATAGGTTGCCAAACCTTCTCTATGGGATTCGGGATTATAGTTAATATCCAACTCAGTACCTTCTAAAGAATCCTGTTCTTTTTCTGAAATGAAGTCGTATTTTTCCATTTGGGCAAGCACGACATTTCTTCGATTCCTCGTTCCTACTGGGTTTCTTCGTGGATTGTAAAAAGATGAATTCACAAACATCCCAACCAGCATCGCAGACTCTTTTACATCGAGGTCTTTCGGTTCCTTACCAAAATAGATTTTTGAAGCAGACTTTATTCCATCGGCGTTATTTCCCCAGTCATAAATGTTGAAATACATAGTAATAATCTCTTC